>JANOWR010000086.1:0-58189 GCA_031417995.1 Polaromonas sp.
CCCTGAATCGGGAAAAAGCGGATCAGATGCTCGGGCGGTGGTAACACGGTGATGTCCTTGATGCGTTCGTCGTCGGTCTGGCTGGTTTTGTCGACGGACGCATACCAGGTGGGAGTGGCTGTGGAGGTCATCACGGGTTTCCTTTTTTAAAAACTGAAAATCAAAAGTTAATGAGGCAAAAAAAAACCGCCGGGTGTCCGGCGGTTTTAAAAGATTTGTGCGTTTGTCAGGGGTTACGCAAAAGTCTCTCTACCGCCAGAGGCGCTTGAGAACCAAAAGTAACCAAAATAAAACGATGCTTTGTGCATGGGTTGAAATGTAGCACAGCTTAAAAAACGGCCTAACTTCAGGCCGTTCCGCCGACAGTCAAACCATCAATCCGCAGCGTTGGTTGGCCCACGCCCACAGGCACGCTCTGGCCTTCTTTGCCGCAGGTGCCCACGCCGCTGTCCAGCGCCATGTCGTTGCCGATCATGCTGACTTTTTTCAGGCATTCCGGGCCGCTGCCCACAATCGTCGCGCCTTTGACGGGATACAGGATCTTGCCATTTTCAACCCAGTAGGCTTCGCTGGCTGAAAACACAAACTTGCCGGACGTGATGTCTACTTGGCCGCCTGCAAAGTTGGTGGCGTACAGGCCTTTTTTGATGCTGGCGACGATTTCCTGCGGGTCCTTGTCGCCACCCAGCATGTAGGTGTTGGTCATGCGCGGCATGGGCGTGTGGGCGTAGCTTTCGCGGCGGCCGTTGCCTGTAGGCTTGACCTTCATCAGCCGGGCATTCAATGAATCCTGAATGTAGCCCTTCAAAATACCATCTTCAATCAGCACGTTGCGCTGGCTGGCGTTGCCTTCGTCATCGACGTTCAATGAGCCGCGACGGTCGGCAATCGTGCCGTCGTCCAGCACCGTCACGCCTTTGGCGGCGACGCGCTGGCCGATTTTTCCGGCAAACGCGCTGGAGCCCTTGCGGTTGAAGTCGCCTTCCAGTCCGTGGCCGATGGCTTCGTGCAGCAAGATGCCAGGCCAGCCGGAGCCGAGCACCACCGTCATTTCACCTGCCGGTGCGGGGCGTGCCTCCAGATTGGTGAGTGCGGACTTCACAGCCTCGTCAACATATTTGCCAATCTGTGCATCGTCAAAATACGCCAAGCCAAAACGGCCACCACCGCCAGCTGAGCCAGTCTCACGTCGGCCTTTTTGTTCTGCAATCACGGTGACTGACAAGCGCACCAGCGGGCGCACATCAGCGGCCAGCGTACCGTCAGCACGCGCCACCATCACCACGTCGTATTCACTGGCCAGGCCTGCCATGACCTGCACGATGCGGGGGTCTTTGGCTTTGGCGAGTTTTTCAACCTTCTCTAACAGCTTGACCTTGGCCGTGCTGCCCAGCGTGGCGATGGGGTCACCGCCTTCATACAGCGAGCGGCTGTTGGCGATTTTGCGTAAAGGCGTTTTGATCTTGGCAGACTTGCCTGCGCCTGAAATACTGCGCACCGTACGCGCTGCGTCCATCAATGAAGCTTCTGAAATATCGTCTGAATAGGCAAATGCGGTTTTCTCACCACTGACAGCCCGCACGCCAACGCCCTGGTCAATGCTGAAGGAACCGGTTTTGACGATGCCCTCTTCCAGGCTCCAGCCTTCGCTGCGGGTGTATTGAAAGTAAAGGTCGGCGTCGTCTGCGCCTTTGGACGTGATCTCAGCCAGGGCTTTAGACAGGTGCGCTTCTGTCAGGCCGAAGGGCGTGAGCAATAATTTTTGTGCAATCTCCAGGCGGCCAGATGTGGATGCCGCCGTGGGCTTGACGGTTGACGAGGTGATGGAGGCGTTGAGAGCAGATGTGGAGGAGGAGCGCAGTGTGGTCATGCCCCGATTGTAGGTAGTCTGCCCTGAACGCGCGCCCACCCCGACATTTTCACCTTCGCCCTGACAGGACCTTGAAAACTGCCGCGTCGTCCTCGGCTGCCAGCCCTGCTGCGTGCGCCTGTTCAAACACACTGCTGGCCGCAGCGCCCAATGGCCCGTCAAAGCCTGCTGCCAGCGCGCATTCAAGCGCCAGCCGGGTGTCTTTTTCAAGCAGGGTGACGTGCGCACGCGGTGCATAGTCGCCTGCTATGGCGCGGCGCATGCGGTCAGAGCCTATCCAGCTTTGCCCGCTGGACTGCTCGATCACGCTGAGGGTTTTAGCCACATCAAGACCGAGCCTTTCGGCCAATGCCAGCGCTTCTGCCGCGCCCACCAGATTGATGCCTGCCAGCAGGTTGTTGACCAGCTTGGTACGGGCCGCATCACCCGGTTTTTCGCTGATATTGAAGACCTTGCTCGACAGCGTATTTAACAGGTCTGCCTGCTGCGCAAACACCGCCGGCGGGCAAGCCACCAGCAAGCTCATCGTGCCGCTAGAGGCCCGGGCAGGCCCACCGGACATGGGCGCGTCCATGGTGTGAATGCCGCGTTCGGCCAGGCGGCTGGTAAATGACTCAACGTCTTGCGGCAAGATGGTGGGGCACAGCATGACGGTCTGGCCTGCTTGCAAACGGTACGCCAGCCCGTGGCTGCCAAACAGTACATCTTCAGTCTGCGCGGCATCAACCACGCAGATGATAGTTGCCACTAAATCAGGAGCTGCTTTCGCCCGAATCGATTGGGATACAGCCCCTTTTGATACCCAAAAATCGACTTTTTGAGCATCAATATCGCTTACCACGACATTCCAGCCCTTAGAAAGCAGATTGGCAACCATGCCTCCGCCCATGTTGCCAACACCTACGATGGCGACCGACTTCCTATCATTCATGACTGCACCAGTCGCTTGGCTTTGGCAATCGACATCAGCATGCCAATGGCCAGGCCCAGGGTGACCATGGCCGTGCCGCCGTAGCTGATAAACGGCAACGGCACACCCACCACCGGCAAGATGCCGCTGACCATGCCCATGTTCACAAAAGCGTAGGTAAAAAATATCATGGTTAAAGCACCGGCCAGCAAGCGGGAAAAGAGCGTCGGTGCCTCCATGGCAATGGCCAGGCCGCGCAATATCAAAAAGATAAAACCAGCAATCAGCAAAAGGTTGCCAGCCAGTCCAAACTCTTCTGAAAACGCGGCAAAAATAAAGTCAGTGGTGCGCTCGGGAATAAATTCAAGGTGGGTTTGGGTACCCGCCATAAAGCCCTTGCCAAACAAGCCGCCAGAGCCAATCGCAATCATCCCCTGAATGATGTGAAAACCTTTGCCCAGCGGGTCACGCGATGGGTCAAGCAGCGTGCAAATGCGCTGCTGCTGGTAGTCATGCAGCACCGGCCAGCGGATGCCGTCGGCGCACAGCATGGGCTCAAACCACACCACTAAAAATACGCCCAGCAGGCCCAACACCACTGGCGGCGCAATCAGTTTCCAGCTCAGTCCTGCAAAGAAAATCACAGCCAGGCCAGCGGCCAGTACCAGCAGCGACGTCCCCAGGTCAGGCTGCTTCATGATCAAGCCCACAGGCACAACCAGCAACAGGCCAGCCACCAAAAAGTCAAGCGGCCGCAATTGACCCTCACGCTTTTGAAACCACCAGGCCAGCATCAAGGGCATGGCAATTTTGAGGATTTCGCTGGGTTGAATCACGATGCCGATGTTCAGCCAGCGGCGTGCGCCCTTTTTTGTGATGCCAAAAATCGCCACCGCAATCAACAGTCCGACACCCACAAGGTACAGCGGCACGGCCAGCGCCATCAAACGCTGCGGCGGGATTTGCGCCACCACAAACAAGATGAAGCCTGCAATCAGCATGTTGCGGCCATGGTCAACAAAGCGGCTACCATGGTCAAAGCCCGACGAATACATGATCAGCAAGCCCGCACTGGCCAGCAAAAACACAGCAAATGCCAAGGGGCCGTCAAAGCCGCTAAACAGCGGCGCAGCGCGCTTGAAAAGCGAAGGTTTGTCAAAAACAGCAGCCATGCCTGATTATCGGTCAGCTCTGTAGACGGCAGGCTGATTACACTTGCATATTGCAACTGCTCAGCGCATTACCGTCTGTCATCCCGGGCTTGACCCGGGATCCATGACTCCTGCGGTGTTTGCAGGGATTCGGGTTCATGGATTGCGGATCAAGTCCGCAATGACAAGCATGTGAAGCTGGGCAGTTACTGTCGCACACCATTAAAAGGCACTCATTTTGTTTGTATTGTTTGAAGAAGCCGGCAAGCATCTGGCTGGCCGTATTTTGTCTGAAACTGACAGCTCGCTACAGGTGGAGCTGGACTCGGGCAAGCGCGTCAAGGTCAAGGCGACTAACGCCCTCTTGAGATTTGAAAAGCCTGCGCCCGCCGAGTTTGTAGCCGCTGCGCAAAAACTGAGTGCTGACCTTGAACTGGAACTGGCCTGGGAATTTGCCAGCGACGATGAATTTGGCTTTGCTGACCTGGCGCGTGACTACTTTAGCGCCGACCCGACCAAACCTGCCACGCTGGAGCAACAAGCCGCCGCGATGTTCCGGCTGTTTGATGCGCCACATTACTTTCGCCGTGCGGGCAAAGGACGGTTTAAAAAAGCGCCGCTGGAGATTTTGCAGCTGGCGCTCGCGGCGATTGAAAAGAAAAAACAGATCGCCCTGCAAATCACCGCCTGGGCTGACGCGCTGGCGCAAGGCACCTGCCCTGAACCGATACGCGAACAGCTCTACAAAATTCTTTTCAAACCCGACAAAAACAGCGCTGAATACAAGGCCGTGGTGGAGGCATCAAAAAGTACGCACATCGCACCGCTGGACTTGCTGCAAAAATCTGGCGCCATTGCATCGCCCTACCAGTTTCATTACAAGCGTTTTCTGTTTGAGAACTTTCCCAAGGGCACAGGGTTCCCGGCGATCCAGGCACCGCTGCACACTGAAGAACTGCCGCTGGCCAAGGTGCGGGCGTTTTCGATTGACGATTCGGCCACCACCGAGATTGACGATGCGCTGTCGGTGCAAGGCATGGGCACTGGCACTGTCACGCTCGGCATCCACATCGCCGCACCGGGCCTGGCAGTGCTGCCCGGCAGCGCTGTTGACTTGCTGGGCCGTGCCCGCTTGTCAACCGTGTACATGCCCGGCTACAAGCTGACCATGCTGCCCGACGACGTGGTGCAAAACTACACGCTGATGGCCGGGCGCAACTGCCCGGCGGTGTCGCTGTATGTGACGATGGATGAGGCGACATTCGAGATCAAGGAAACAGCGACCAGGCTTGAACTGGTACCGATTGCGGCGAATCTGCGGCATGATGTGCTGGACAGCACGTTTAATGAAGCATTCTTTGATGCTACACAAAAAATAGCTGCTTGCGCCCGAATTGATTGGTCTACAGAGCTAATTTACCTCCATAAACTGGCAAAATACCTCAAATCACAGCGTGAAGTGGCACGCGGCAAGCCTGAAAACTTCAACCGCCCCGACTACAACTTCAAGCTGGACAACCCCAGCGGGCAAGAGCCGCAAGGCAACGAGCAAGTGAGCATCACCACGCGCCAGCGCGGCGCACCGCTCGATCTGATCGTGGCCGAGGCGATGATTTTGGCCAACAGCACCTGGGGTTTGTGGCTGGCCGAGCACGGTGTGCCGGGCATTTACCGCAGCCAGGCCAGCATGGCGCCGGGTGTGAAGGTGCGCATGGGTACCAAGGCGCTGCCACACGCGGGCTTGGGCGTGAAAAGCTATGCCTGGTCCACCTCGCCATTACGCCGTTACACCGACCTGGTCAACCAGTGGCAAATCATTGCCTGCGCCAAGCATGGCCGCACTGCTGCACTGGTGGCGCCCTTCAAACCCAAAGACGCGGAACTGTTTTCCATCATCTCGGGTTTTGACGCGGCCTACAGTGCCTACAACGGCTACCAGAGCGGCATTGAGCGTTACTGGACGCTGAAGTATTTGCAGCAGAACTGCATCACCGAACTGGTCGCCACGGCCTTCAAAGACAACCTGGTACGCGCTGACGACTTGCCCCTGGTACTGCCCGCCACAGGCGCGTTGGGCTTGCCGCGCGGCGCGAAGGTACGCATCAAGCTGGGAGAAATTGACGAGATCACGCTGGACATTACAAGCGCGGTGATTGAGCGGCTGGATCTGGTGGCCGACACTCCCAATGAAACGGCAGACATGGACGATGACGAAGAGCTATCTGCTGGCCCGATTGCGATTGCCGTGGATGTCAATGAAGCGCCTGAAGATGCTGTCACAACAGGCAGTTAAAAAGGCGCTGGACACGTGGCATTCAGCCTGATAATTTGCCTGTGAAAACTTTTAGCACACTGCAAATCGCCCTGGGAGCTTCTGCCCTGCTGCATGCGGTGGTGCTGACGACACGCTTTGTTGACCCGACGAGTTTTAACCGCGTCTTCAAAGACACGCCGCTGGAAGTGATTTTGGTCAACGCCAAATCGAATGAAAAGCCCGACTTTGCCAAAGCCATCGCGCAAAGCAGTTTGGCCGGTGGTGGGCAACTTGAAAAGGGTCGCGCCACATCGCCCCTGCCGCCATCAGCGCTGACCGACTTGGGCGATGCCGCAGAGGACGCGCAAAAAAAAGTGGAGGCGATGCAGGAGCAGCAAACCCAGTTGCTGGCGCAGATCAAAAAACAACTGGCCACCCTGCCGCCGCCCGACCCCAAAGCGCCTACCAATGACCCGGTACATGCCGAGCGGGAAGAAAAGCGCAAGCAGCTGATCAAAATTCTGGCGGAAATTGAAAAGCGCATCAACGAAGAAAACGCCCGACCGAAGAAACGCTACATCAGCCCCGCCACACGGGAAGAGGTGTACGCCATTTACTACGACAGCCTGCGCCGCAAGATTGAGGACAAGGGCACGACCAACTTCCCTGAGCAGGCCGGTAAAAAGCTGTATGGTGAATTGACCATGATCGTCACGGTGAATTTTGACGGGCGTATTCTGGCCACCGAGGTGGTGGAGACATCTGGCAACCTGACGCTGGACCGCCGCGCACAAACCATCGTCAAAGGCACCGGCCCGTTTGAAAGATTTACCGATGCCATGCGGCGCAAGGCTGACCAGATTGTGGTGGTGTCCCGCTTCAAGTTCACGCGCGATGAAACGCTTGAAACCAAGCTGACCAGTCGCTAAGCATCCCTATGAAAACCCTGCTCCGTTTGCTCCTTCTGGTATTTTTGGCAGGCCTGTCGTTGCAGCTTTATTTTGTGGGCCGCATTGCGCTGATGGCGGTGCTTGACCCCGAATCCACCGCGTTTGAACGCTCTGCCGTTTACAGCGTAGCGACCAGCACAGGCAGCCTGAAGTGGCGCCAGCAGTGGGTGCCGTACAGCGACATGTCTGACAACTTGAAGCGTGCTGTTATTGCGTCAGAAGATGCCAGCTTTACCGAGCACGATGGTGTGGACATTGAGGCACTCGAAAAAGCCTGGGACAAGAATGCCAAGGCCGAGCAAAAAGTGCAGCAATCCAGTAAAAGCGCCAGCGTCAAGCCCACAAAGCCAGCCAAAATAGTGGGCGGCTCGACCATCACCCAGCAATTGGCCAAAAATCTTTTTCTTTCTGGTGAACGCACGCTGCTGCGCAAGGGGCAAGAGCTGGTGCTGACCGTGCTGCTTGAAAAGCTGCTTGATAAAGAACGCATCCTGGAGATTTACCTGAACAGCGTTGAATGGGGTGAAGGCGTTTTTGGTGCCGAAGCCGCCGCACAACACTACTACCGCAAAAGCGCTGCCAAACTCAGCGCCTACGAAGCCGCGCGCCTGGCCGTGATGCTGCCGCGCCCCAAGTATTTTGAAACCCGGCCCAACTCGGGGTATTTGTCATCACGTGCCAGCACGATTGCTGCGCGCATGGGCGGCGTGGAGTTGCCTTAAATGATGGCGAAGCTCATGAGCCTCTTTTTGCTGGGGCTGATTCGCGTTTTGACTGGCGCGCAAGCCCGCTGGCAGGGCTGCCCGCCCAAGGCCGAACAACGCATTTATTTTGCCAACCACCAAAGTCATGCCGATTTGGTACTGATGTGGGCGGCGCTGCCTGAAGAGCTGCGCAGCATCACAAGGCCCATCGCGGCCAAGGACTACTGGACGAGAACGCCGTTCAAGCAGTGGATCACCACGGCAGTGTTCAACGCCATTTATGTGGACCGCGTTAAAACGGGTGACCAGGACCCACTGGAGCCCTTGATTGACGCACTGTCCAGCGGAGACTCCATCATTCTCTTCCCCGAAGGTACGCGCGGCAACCAGGAGGAACCACAAAAGTTCAAGTCGGGCCTGTACAACCTGGCACAAAAGTTTCCTGATGTGGTGCTGGTACCCGCGTGGATCAACAACGTGCAGCGCGTCATGCCCAAGGGTGAGGTTGTACCGGTACCCATTTTGTGCTCGGTGACTTTTGGCGTGCCGATTGCGTTGGGCATTGACGAAAGCCGGGTCGACTTTTTAACCCGTGCACGCGATGCCGTGCTGGCCTTGAGGCAGACATGATGGTGCAATCATGATCAACACCTTCATGCTCAGCCTTCGGCCTTCGCAGCAAGTAGGCTTGCTCTTTGTGCTGCTGTTTGGCTTGCTGACGGCAGTCAGTGTGTACGCCTTCACCGCATCGCTGCGCGAGCGGGCCGAGGGCGACCCACGCATTCAGGCATTAAAAGAATTCAATGGTGTGCTGCAAACATCGTGGGTCATGGCAACGGTGTTTTGGGTGGGCTGGGCACTGGGCGAAACGGTGGCGACGGTGCTGTTTGGTTTTGTTGCTTTTTTTGCGCTGCGCGAGTTCATCACGCTGTCGCCCACCCGCCAGGGCGACCACCGCAGTCTGGTGATGGCGTTTTTCATTGTGCTTCCGGTTCAATTTTCGCTGGTCATCACGCGGCATTTTGATCTGGTCACTGTTTTCATTCCGGTGTATGTGTTTTTGGCCATCCCGGTGATCAGTGCGCTGGCCAATGACCCTGAGCGGTTTTTGGAACGCAATGCCAAGCTGCAATGGGGCATCATGGTGTGCATTTACGGCATCAGCCACGTGCCTGCGCTCTTGTTGCTCAAATTTCCAAACTACCAGGGCAAAAATGCGTTTTTGGTGTTCTTTCTGGTGTTTGTGGTGCAAAGCTGCATGCTGGTGCAGTACCTGGTGGACAACAAGCTCAAGCGTGCGCCCATCGCTCCCAAAATCAGCCAAAGCTTTAACTGGACGGGTTGGTTGATAGCGGTGGTGGTGGCCAGCCTGATTGGCGGCTTGATGTCAGCACTGACCCCTTTCAAACCTGCGCAAGCGGTAGCCATGGCCCTGATTGCCTGCGTGGCGGGCTCGCTCGGTCACCTGGTCATGAAAGCGCTCAAGCGCGACCGGGGCATTACCAACTGGGGAACAGAAGGCAAGTCAGTGACGGGGGCCAGCGGCCTGCTGGACCGGGTCGATGCGCTGTGCTTTGCCGCACCGGTGTTTTTTCACTCGGTACGGTGGTATTTTGGGATATAAATCGACCTGTAGCCCAATAAATTCAGGTGCGAGCAGCTCCTGAATTAATAGCGCTTATTCATTGACTCACACCATGCGTATTCTCGGTATTGACCCCGGTTTGCAAATCACCGGCTTTGGCGTGGTCGATATGCAAGGCCAACAACTCAGCTATGTGGCCAGCGGCACCATCAAAACCGCACATCTGGACAAAAAAGATTTGCCAGGCCGCCTCAAGGTTTTGTTTGACGGCGTGCGAGAAGTGGCAGAACGCTACCAGCCCGATTGTTCGTCAGTCGAAATTGTTTTTGTCAATGTCAACCCGCAGTCCACCCTGCTGCTTGGCCAGGCACGCGGCGCGTGCATCACGGCGCTGGTGTCACTTGATTTGCCAGTCGCTGAATACACCGCCCTGCAACTCAAGCAAGCCGTGGCAGGCTACGGCAAAGCGGGCAAGGCTGAGGTGCAGCAAATGGTGATGCGTTTGCTCAAACTGCCAACACTACCGGGCAAGGACGCTGCGGATGCGTTGGGCCTGGCGATTACGCATGCGCATGCGGGCAAAGCGCGCGCCATGCTGGCGGCGGCGCTTAAAAAACCTTAGGCGATTCGTTCCAGAATCAGCACCGCAAAAAACCCAAGCCCGGCGATCAAGGTCCATTTAAGGATGATCAAACCGTAGCGTTTGAAACGCGCTTGCCCGGTGCCTGCATAAAACATGAATGAGACTACCGCACCCAGCAGCAGCAACAAAATGAGCCAGCGAAATAGCAGCATGTATCGATCCTGAAAAACCTACCTACCAGGCACGTGCCAGGGTTGCAAAACCTTTGGGCGCCATGTTTTCGTCTTCAAACGTGACCACCTCATACGCATCCTGGTGGGCCAGCAATTCGCGCAGCAGCTTGTTGTTCAGGGCGTGGCCTGAGCGAAATGCGCTGTACGCCGCCAACAACGGCTTGCCCAGCAAGTGCAGGTCGCCCATCGCATCGAGGATTTTGTGTTTTACAAACTCGTCGTTGTAGCGCAGGCCTTCACTGTTGAGCACTTTGTAGTCGTCCATCACGATGGCGTTGTCCAGCCCACCGCCCATGGCCAGGCCATTGGCGCGCATCATCTCGACGTCTTTGGTAAAGCCGAAGGTTCGGGCTCTGGCAATGTCGCGCGTGTACGAGCCAGAGCTCATGTCAAACTCTACCCGCTGACCCGTGGAATCAACCGCCGGGTGGTCAAAGTCAATTTCAAAGCTCAGTTTGTAGCCGTCATAAGGACTCAGGCGCGCCCACTTGGTGGTTGGCCCTTCACCTTCGCGGACTTCAACTGTTTTAAGCACGCGCACAAAACGCTTGGGCGCGTTTTGAAGCTCGATACCCGCTGATTGCAATAAAAATACAAATGAGGAAGCAGAGCCATCCAGAATCGGCACCTCCTCAGCGGTGATGTCCACGTACAGGTTGTCCAGCCCCAGGCCGGCGCAGGCAGACATCAGGTGCTCCACCGTGAACACCTTGGCGCTGCCATTTGAAATGGTGGAAGCGAGCCGTGTGTCTGTGACAGCCAGTGCCGAAATGGGGATGTCTACAGGCTGCGGCAAATCAACCCGGCGAAACACGATGCCTGTATCAGGCGCTGCAGGCCGCAAGGTCAACTCAACCCGCTGGCCACTGTGCAGGCCGACACCCACGGCTTTGGTGAGTGATTTGAGGGTTCTTTGGGCGAGCATGCAGGTATTTTAGTTTCTCTCGAATGCCCGGTGTTTCATGCGCCCTCTGCTTGAAGCAAAGGGCGCATATCGACACATCACGAAAAATCAATCTGCCTGTTTACGCAAGAAAGCTGGGATCTCAAAATCATCCATACCACCAGACGCCAGCGCATCCACCTTGGCAGCCGCCTGCGTGCGGTTGGTACGCCACACACTTGGCACAGCCATGTTGCCGTAGTCGGGCTGGGCAGAGCCCATGGAAGCTTGCGCCCCGCCACCCATGTTGCCGCCCATGCCAGCTACAGCATTGAGCGTAGGCACATTGAAAGGCACGTTGTCAGTGCCTGTACGGAGCACCTGCAGCGGTGGTGCATGGCGGCGCACACCCTGGCGGCTCAGGCCCGTGGCCACGACCGTGACGCGAATTTCATCGCCCAGCTTGTCGTCGTAGGCAGCGCCGTAAATCACGTGTGCATCTGGTGAGGCATAAGCACGAATGGTGTTCATGGCCAGCTTGGATTCGCTCAGCTTGAGCGAGCCTTTGGCGGCGGTGACCAGCACCAATACGCCTTTGGCACCCGACAGGTCGATGCCTTCGAGCAGTGGGCAAGCCACGGCTTGCTCGGCAGCGATGCGCGCACGGTCGGGGCCGCTGGCCACAGCCGTACCCATCATGGCCTTGCCCGGTTCGCCCATCACAGTGCGTACGTCTTCAAAGTCAACGTTGACGTTGCCGTATTCGTTGATGATCTCGGCAATACCGCCTACCGCGTTTTTAAGCACATCGTTGGCATGGGCAAAGGCTTCGTCCTGAGTCACGTCGTCGCCCAGCACTTCCAGCAGCTTTTCATTGAGCACCACAATCAGTGAATCAACGTTGGCTTCCAGCTCGGCCAGGCCCAGGTCGGCATTGGTCATGCGGCGACCACCTTCAAACTCAAACGGTTTGGTCACCACACCCACCGTCAAAATGCCCATCTCTTTGGCGATTCGCGCAATCACGGGGGCTGCACCCGTGCCTGTGCCACCACCCATGCCGGCGGTGATAAACAGCATGTGCGCACCATCAATCGCGCTGCGAATATCGTCCACCGCCAGCTCGGCTGCATCACGGCCCTTGTCGGGCTTGCTACCCGCACCCAAGCCGCTGCCGCCCAGCTGAATGGTTTTGTGTGCGCTGCCCCGGCTGAGTGCCTGGGCATCGGTGTTGGCGCAGATAAATTCAACGCCCTGCACGCCGCAGGCAATCATGTGCCCGACTGCGTTGCCGCCACCACCACCGACACCAATCACCTTGATTTGTGTACCCTGGTTGAACTCTTCGATCTCAATCATTTCGATGCTCATGGGGAGCCTCCTGTTTCAGTTAAATTGCAGTTGCCAAAATTTAAAGTCGTTGTTGTGAGGATTAAGTTTTTATGAAGGCGGATCAGCGCCTCCTGACCTTGTATGTGGCGGCGCGGTGGGGATAAATGCAGGGTAATGTTTCATCAAAAATTCCCCACAAACCAGTCTTTAACCCGGCCAAACGCGTTGTGCACACTGCCCGCTTTTTGCGCCACCTTGTAGCCGCGAATGCGTCCCAGCCGGGCTTCTTCGAGCAGGCCCATGACCGTCGCGGCGCGCGCTTGCGCCACCATGTCGTACAACGAACTTGAATAACGCGGAATACCGCGCCGCACGGGTTTTAAAAAGATGTCTTCGCCCAGCTCAACCATGCCCGGCATCACTGCGCTGCCGCCAGTAATGACGATGCCGGACGACAGCACTTCCTCGTAGCCAGATTCACGGATGACCTGCTGCACCAGCGAGTAAATTTCTTCAATTCGCGGTTCAATCACGCCCGCCAGCGCCTGCTTGCTCAGCATGCGTGGCGCGCGGTCGCCCAGGCCAGGCACTTCAACCTGCGTGTCGGGGTCAGCCAACAGCTGTTTGGCGTAGCCGCTTTCAACCTTGATGTCTTCAGCATCTTTGGTGGGTGTGCGCAGCGCCATGGCAATGTCACTGGTGATCAAATCACCCGCAATCGGGATGACAGCCGTATGGCGAATTGCACCACCGGTAAAAATCGCCACATCGGTCGTACCTGCACCAATGTCCACCAGCGCCACGCCCAGTTCCTGCTCGTCTTGTGTCAATACCGCCAGGCTGGATGCCAGCGGGTTGAGCATCAACTGGTCAACTTCCAGGCCGCAGCGGCGCACGCATTTGATGATGTTTTCAGCCGCGCTTTGCGCACCTGTGACGATGTGCACCTTGGCCTCCAGCCGGATACCACTCATGCCAATTGGCTCGCGCACGTCCTGCCCGTCAATCACAAACTCTTGCGGCTCGACCAGCAGCAAACGCTGGTCGGTCGATATGTTGATGGCCTTGGCGGTTTCAATCACGCGGGCCACGTCGGCCTGGGTGACTTCCTTGTCTTTGACTGCCACCATGCCGCTTGAATTGATGCCGCGTATGTGGCTGCCCGTGATGCCGGTGTACACACGTGAAATTTTGCAGTCGGCCATCAGTTCCGCTTCTTTTAGAGCCTGCTGGATGCTTTGCACCGTCGCATCAATATTGACCACCACGCCGCGTTTGAGTCCGTTGCTGGCAGCAATGCCCAGACCCGCAAGCTTGAGTTCACCGCCGGGCATGACTTCTGCCACCACGACCATGACCTTGCTGGTCCCAATGTCCAGCCCCACCACCAAGTCTTTGTATTCTTTGGCCATCGTTTTACCTTTTCACTTTTATGTCTTCTTTGTCACCCGGATTGATCGTGGTGACCCCTCTTAGCTTGAGCGCATAGCCGTTGCTGTAACGCAAATCGGCTGATTCCAGATTTCTGCCATAACGTGAAGATGCCTGCGTCAAAGTTGCAATAAACCGCTGGGTCCGGGCTTCAAGTGCATCGATCGGGCCCTGACCCAGTTCAAGCACGGCACCGTTTTCAAGCCGTGCGCGCCAGCTGCCTTGCCCGGTCAGTTCCAGCCGCGCCAGTTGCGCATCCAGCTTTTCAAACTGCGGCGCAAGCATTCGGTAGCCCTGAAGCACCAGAGCCGCCTGACCTTGCGGTCCGTTGAGCTGGGGCAGATCTTCAGACTCCACCTCCGCCTGATTGGCCTCAAACACTTCCCCGAAGGTATTGACAAGACGCGTGTCTCCTTCAGGCCCCCAGTACGCGACGGCCTGATGCTCTTGCAGCACCACCTTCAAGCGGTCAGGAAACTGACGCTGAACCGTGGCTTTGCGCACCCACGGCACTGATTCGAAAACAGCACGGGTCTGGCTCAGATTGACCGTGAAGAAATTACCTGTCAGGCGCGGCGCTACGTTGGCGCGCAAAGTCACCGCATTGTTGTGTGACACATCACCCTGCACGCTGATGGCGCTCAGACTGAACAGCGGCTGGCGCATCAACCACGCCACCAGCAGCGCCAGCACCATCGCTACAAAAATCAGGCAAAACACGGCCGATAGCGCGTTCATGAGCCTGACATCAGGCGGCAATGACGCTGGCAGTGACGCGGCAGATCTCACGTGGCGGCTCCTGTGCTTTTTTCATAGTCAAGTGCAGCCGTCTTCAAAATGGCGAGGCAAAGATCCTCATACGACATCCCCTGGGCTCTGGCTGACATGGGCACCAGAGAGTGCCCTGTCATGCCTGGCGATGTGTTGATTTCAAGCAAATAGGGTTGCCGCGTCACTTTGTCAATCATCACATCGGCACGTGCCCAGCCCCGGCAATTGAGCGTGCGAAAAGCCTGTAAAACCAGGTGTTGAATGCTCGCCTCCTCGCCCGCAGGAAGCGCACAAGGCACCAGATATTGCGTGGTGTCCGTGAAGTATTTGTTCTGGTAGTCGTAGTTGCCTTCTGCCGCCACGATGCGAATCACTGGCAGGGCTATGGCATCGCTGCCGGTTCCCAGTACGGGGCAGGTCACTTCATCGCCATCAATGAATTGCTCGCACAAAATGTCAGCGTCGAGTTCTGCCGCCTGCGCAACGGCAGCAAGCATGGCGGCGCTGTCAGTCACTTTGGTCAAACCAATCGACGAACCCTCTCTGGACGGTTTGACAATCAATGGCAAGCCCAGTTTTTCAGGTACAGCCAGAACATCAGCGTGGCTATATGCGCCGCGACGAAGTAACACATGCTGGGGTGTGGGCAAGCCCTCGGCCCGCAGCACCCGTTTGGTCATGACCTTGTCAATCGCCATGCTGGACGCCATCACACCGGAACCGGTGTAGGGAATGCCCAACAGCTCAAGCGCGCCCTGCACCGTGCCGTCTTCACCGAAACGGCCATGCAGTGTGATGAAGCAGCGGTCAAAGGCAGCAGTTTTCAGCTCGCTCATGTCCTGCTGCGCCGGGTCAAACGCATGGGCATCGACGCCGCGCGCCAGCAGTGCGGCCAGTACACCCTGACCTGACATGAGTGAAATTTCGCGTTCAGCTGACTGGCCTCCCATCAGCACCGCCACTTTGCCAAAATCAGCCTGGTTTTGTGTATGTATTTGGCTCACAGCGCCCTGCTTTCGTGCGCAAGGAGCTCATTTATTTGTAGCATGCTTGACAATTTTAGCGGCACATTGCCGATGGATCCAGCCCCCATGCAAAGCACCACGTCGCCTGCCAGTGCGTTGTCGATGATGGCTTGCGGCATGGCTTCAATGGCATCTACAAAGACGGGCTCCACCTTTCCTGCCACGCGCAGTGCGCGGCTTAGCGAACGTCCATCAGCAGCGACGATGGGGGCCTCTCCAGCAGAATAAACTTCTGACAACAGCACGGCATCCGCATCGCCAATGACCTTGATAAAGTCTTCAAAGCAATCGCGCGTACGGGTGTAGCGATGCGGCTGAAATGCAAGCACCAGTCGCCTGCCTGGAAACGCGCCACGCGCAGCCGCCAAAGTCGCAGCCATTTCGACGGGGTGGTGACCGTAGTCTTCAATCACGGTGAAATGACCGCCACCTGCAGCGGGCATGTCACCATAGCTCTGAAAGCGGCGCCCCACGCCTTTGAACTCTGCCAGTGCTTTTTGCACGGCCACATCGGGTACGTTGAGTTCAACAGCCACGGCGATTGCCGACAGGGCATTGAGCACGTTGTGCTCACCCGCAAGGTTAAGCACCACATCCAGGTCTGGCAGCGTGACACCATTGCGCCGCTGGGCTGTGAAATACATCTGACTGCCAACGGGCCGGACATTGACCGCACGAACTTGCGCGTTTTCCCCAAAACCGTAACTGGTAATCGGGCAAGTGACCAGTGGTGCGATGCTTTGTACTGCCGGATCATCGGTGCACAAAATGGCGGTGCCATAAAAAGGCATGCGGTGCAGAAAATCAACAAACGCTTTTTTCAGGTTGTCGAAATCATGGCCGTAGGTTTCCATGTGGTCAGCATCAATGTTGGTGACCACCGCCATGACGGGCAGCAAATTTAAAAATGATGCATCCGACTCATCGGCTTCCACCACAATGTAGTCGCCCGAACCCAGCTTGGCGTTGACACCCGCGCTGTTTAGCCGCCCGCCAATCACGTAAGTGGGGTCCAACCCCCCCTCGGCCAAAATACTTGCCACCAGACTTGTGGTGGTGGTTTTACCGTGCGTACCGGCAATTGCAATGCCTTGCTTGAAGCGCATCAGTTCGGCCAGCATCAGTGCCCGTGGGACCACCGGAATCCGCTTTTCACGTGCAGCCAGCACTTCGGGGTTGTCGGGTTGCACGGCGGTTGATGTCACGACAGCATCGACATGGCTCAAATTTTCTGCCGCGTGGCCTACAAAGGTCTTGATGCCGATACCAGCCAGCCGCTGCAGTGTGGCGCTGTCAGACAGGTCTGAACCAGAAATCGTATAGCCGAGGTTATGCAGCACTTCAGCAATGCCTGACATGCCCGAGCCACCCAGGCCAATGAAATGAATGTTCTTGATCGCGTGTTTCATGTGGCCAGCTCCTCGCAAGCAGCCACCATGCATGCCGTAGCATCTGTTTTTTGCATTTTTTTGGCCTTCAGCCCAATATCTATGAGCGCCATACGCTCTGTTTTTTGTAGCAAATCTGCAAGCATGGCAGGGGTTAAATCGCGTTGAGAAATTTGCCAGCCCGCACCGGACTGCACCAAAAACCTGGCGTTGCTGGTTTGGTGGTCATCCACCGCTGACGGGAAAGGCACGAACAGCGCCGCTGCGCCTACCGCTGCAATTTCAGTCACTGTGCTGGCACCTGCCCGGCAAACAATCAGGTCTGCGTCGGCAAAAGCACTGGCGGTGTCGTCAATGAAAGGCGTGAGCGTTGCAGCAACACCCGCAGCCTGGTAGTTGGCGCGCAATTCGTCTATTTGTTTTGCGCCGCTTTGATGAATCACGATGGGGCGCGACGCTTGCGGGATAAGTGCCAGCGCTTGCGGCACGATGGTGTTCAACGCCTTGGCACCCAGGCTGCCGCCCACCACCAGCAGGCGAAGTGGCCCGGTACGGCTTGCAAAGCGAACGCCAGGCTCAGCTTGTTGAGTGAAGGCTGCCCGCAGCGGATTGCCCACCCACTGGGCATTTTTAAGCACATTCGGGAACGCTGTGAAAACCCGATCAGCCACTTGCGCCAGAACTTTGTTGACCATACCCGCCACCGAGTTTTGCTCATGCAGCACCAAAGGCTTGCCAAGCAAGACCGCCATCATTCCAGCTGGAAAAGCAATATAGCCACCCAGGCCAATCACCACCTGCGGCTTGACGCGGCGTATCACCTGGATGCTTTGCCAGAAAGCCTTGAGCAAACGCAGCGGCAAGAAGGCCAGTGTGACCAGCCCCTTGCCACGCACGCCTGAAAAATCAATCGTTTCAAACGCAAAACCGCGCGGTGGCACAAGCTGGCTCTCCATGCTCGGGTTGTCTGGGCTGCCTTTGCCGCCCAGCCAATGCACACGCCAGCCTTTGTCTCGCAAAGCTTCTGCAACAGCCAAGCCAGGGAAAATATGCCCCCCCGTACCACCCGCCATGACGAGAGCGCAGCGGTCCATCATGCGCGACCTCCGCGCATCAGCAAGCGGTTCTCATAGTCAATCCGTAGCACCACCGCCAGCGAAATCAGATTCATCAAAATCGCTGAACCTCCGTAACTCATCAGTGGCAGTGTCAAACCCTTGGTGGGCAGCGCGCCCAAATTAACGCCGATATTGATAAAGGTCTGAAAGCCGATCCAGATACCGATGCCCTGCGCCGTCAGGCCAGCAAACAGCCTGTCAAGTGCAATCGACTGACGGCCAATGTGCATGATGCGCCTGACCATCCACATGAACAGGCCAATCACCACCAGCACGCCAATCAAGCCAAACTCTTCACCAATTACAGCCATTAAAAAATCTGTGTGTGCCTCGGGTAGCCAGTGCAGTTTTTCAATGCTACCGCCAAGCCCCACGCCAAAAATTTCGCCGCGTCCAAAGGCAATTAATGAATGCGACAACTGGTAGCCCTTGCCCATGGAATATTTCTCACTCCAGGGGTCCAGGTAAGCAAAAATCCGTTCACGCCGCCAGTCGCTGAGCATCACCATCAGGCCAAAGGCGACGACCACGACCAGCGCAATCACAAAGAACATGCGGGCATTCACGCCGCCTAAAAACAGGATGCCCATCGCGATGACTGAAATCACCATGAACGCACCCATGTCGGGTTCGGCCAGCAACAACAGGCCCACGACGGCGATGGCAATGGCCATCGGCATCACGGCGCGAAAGAAGCGCTCCTTGACTTCCATTTTGCGCACCATGTAATCGGCGGCGTACAAAAGTACTGCAAACTTGGCAAGCTCTGACGGCTGAAAGTTCATGAATCCGAGCGTGATCCAGCGACGCGCACCGTTGACGCCCTTGCCGATAAAAGGCACCAACACCAGCATCAGCAAAATCAGCGACAACACGAACAGCCAGGGCGCCACTTTTTCCCAGGTCGCTACCGGAACCTGGAACGCAAGCAACGCCACCGTGAACGCCACAGCCAATGACAACACATGCCGCGTCACGAAATGGGTATGCGCATAACGCGCAAATTTGGGGTTGTCTGGCATCGCCACCGATGCCGAATACACCATGACCAGCCCCCACAACAGCAGACCCACAGCAACCCACACCAGCGCCTGGTCAAATCCAGCCATGCGCACAGGCGCAGAGCGCGTCCCACTCAGGCTTTGGCTGCCCAGACGTACAGGCAAAGCGGAGGCAGCTTTGCCCAGTGGGCCCACGCCCGAGAACCAGCCCAAAAAACGTGTGGCAGCGGTCACAGCATGGCCCCCTCTTCATGAGCCATGGCCTCGACAGCTTCACAAAAAACCCGCGCACGGTGCTCGTAGTTGTCAAACATGTCAAAACTGGCACAGGCTGGGGACATCAGCACCGCATCACCAGGCTGCGCTTGACGGGTTGCCAGATCGACGGCTTGCGCCATAGAAGTCGCGTCCAGCAGCAGGGCACCACTGCCCTCAAGAGCGACACGGATAAGCGGGGCATCGCGCCCTATCATGACAGCCGCGCGGGCATAACGGGCAACCGGCTCAGCCAGGGGCGAGAAGTCCTGGTCTTTGCCCTCACCCCCCAAAATAACCACCAGCTTGCGCTCTGCACCCAGGCCCGTCAACGCGGCAACCGTCGCCCCCACATTGGTACCTTTGCTGTCGTCAAAATACTCAACCTCATGGATGACGGCCACAGACTGCAACCGGTGCGGCTCACCCCGGTACTCACGCAGGCCGTGCAGCATCGGTGCCAGGGCGCAGCCAGCGGCCGTTGCCAAACCCAATGCGGCCAGCGCATTGGCCGCATTGTGCAGGCCGCGTATCCGCAAGGCCTCCATGGGCATGAGGCGCTGAATATGCAGCACGATCTCTTCATTTTTTTTGCGCTTGAAGGTTTCGTCAGCCTCAGCAGCGCGCACCAGCCAGGTCATGCCATTGACCGTTTCAATACCATAGTCACCCGGGTGCTGCGGCTCATTGCAACCAAAAGTAAAGCAGACCCGCTGCTGCTTGCCCTTCACCAAAGCAGGCATGGTAGCCATGACCAGAGGATCGTCACGATTGAGCAACATGACCCCCGTGTTGCCATAGACCTGCGCCTTTGCTGCCTTGTATGCGCCCAGGCTGCCATGCCAGTCCAGATGGTCCTGGCTGATGTTCAAAATGGTGGCAACACTTGGCTCGAAATTCGTGATGCCATCAAGCTGAAAACTCGACAGCTCCAGCACCCAAAATTCAGGCAGCGTCTGCGTGTCTATTTTTTCCGACAGTGTGTCCAGCAAGGTGGGGCCTATGTTGCCTGCTACCGCCACCGACTTTCCGGCGCGCTGCACCAGTTGCCCGGTCAGCGAGGTCACCGTCGTCTTGCCGTTGGTGCCCGTGATGCCAATGACTTGCGGCGTGTAGCCTGCGTGCTCAGTCTGATCTTCTTTTAAGTCAGCCAGCGCCTGCGCGAACAAGCTGAGCTCGTTGCCACACGGTATGCCGCGCAACTGGGCAGTTGCAGTGACACCAGCCATTGAAGCCGGTGACAAACCAGGGCTTTTCAGCACCCAGTCGAAAACGGCGATGTCCAGCAACGCTTCGTTCATTTCTGCATTCACAAAGCGCGCCCCTGGCACGCTCGTGCGCAGGGCATCAAGTTGCGGTGGCTCTGGCCGTGTATCAGCCACGGTGACCTGCGCACCGCACCTGGCGCACCAGCGTGCAAGTGCCAGACCCGAGCTGCCCAGGCCGAGCACCAGAACATGTTTATTGGCCAGGTTTTTCATCTCAGCTTGAGGGTTGACAGCCCCACCAGACACAGCAGCATGGTGATGATCCAGAAGCGCACGACGACCTGGGTTTCTTTCCAGCCGCTTTTCTCAAAATGGTGATGCAGAGGCGCCATCTTGAGAATACGGCGGCCTGTACCGAAACGCTTTTTGGTGTACTTGAAGTACAGCACCTGCAGCATCACCGACAAGGCCTCAACCACAAAAATGCCGCCCATGATGGCCAGCACAATTTCTTGCCGCACGATCACCGCAATCGTGCCCAGAGCAGCACCGAGTGCCAAAGCCCCCACATCACCCATAAACACCTGCGCCGGATGGGTGTTGAACCATAAAAACGCCAGCCCTGCACCCGCCATGGCAGCGCAAAATATCAGCAACTCGCCAGAGCCAGGAATATGCGGAAAAAACAAATATTTCGAGTAGACAGCGCTACCGGTCACGTAGGCAAAAATGCCCAGCGCCGAACCCACCATGACAACCGGCATGATGGCCAGACCATCCAGGCCATCGGTTAAATTAACCGCGTTGCTGGAACCCACAATCACCAGGTACGTGAGGATCACAAAACCGAACACGCCCAGGGGGTAGCTGATTTCTTTGACAAACGGCACCAGGAGGCCTGCCTTGGGCGGCAGATTGACATCGAAGCCGGATTGCACCCAGCTGATAAACAGGCCAATCACCCGCAGGTTGGAACTCTCTGAAATGCTGAATACCAGGTACAACGCCGCCATCAAACCGATCAACGATTGCCAAAGGTATTTTTCACGTGAGCGCATGCCCTCTGGGTCTTTGTGCACCACTTTGCGCCAGTCATCAACCCAGCCAATGGCACCAAAGCCAAGGGTAACAATCAGCACAATCCACACGAAACGGTTGGACAGGTCCACCCACAGCAGCGTGGCAATGGCGATGCACAACAAAATAAGCACACCGCCCATGGTGGGCGTACCCGACTTGGCCAAATGCGTCTGCATGGCGTATTCACGGATTGGCTGGCCCATCTTGAGCGATGTCAGCCTGCGAATGACAAACGGACCCGCCACCAGGCCCATCAGCAAAGCCGTAAGCGCGGCCATCACCGCACGAAACGTCAGGTACTGGAACACCCGGAAAAAACCAAATTCCGGTGACAGGGACTGAAGCCACTGGGCCAGACTAAGCAGCATGGGATTTTTCCTTTTGTTCTTGTTTTAGTGACTGTTCTGGCGTATGGGTTGATGCGTGTTCCGTGATGGCCTGCACAACGCGTTCCATCTTCATAAAACGGGAACCCTTGACAAGGATGCTGCGAACATCAGGCAGCTGCGCCAGAACAGCCAGGTTCAATGCGGTCACATTTTCGAAATGCTGTCCGCGCCCAAAACCAGTCGCTGCCAGCTCAGACTCCACACCCAGCGTGAAAAGTTTTTCAATGCCGCGTTCTTGCGCGAACCGTCCGGCCTCATCGTGGAACTGCGGCCCCTGCTCACCCACCTCGCCCATATCGCCCAACACCAGCAGGCGCGGGCCGGGCAGCTCTGCAAGCACCTCAATGGCGGCGCGCATGGAATCCGGATTGGCGTTGTAGGTGTCGTCAACCAGCGTTAATGCATGTCCCTGAATAGTCACGGCCACGGCGCGCGAGCGGCCTTTGACAGGCACAAAATCTGACAGCCCCGTCGAGATGGATGACACAGGCACACCCGCTGCAAGCGCACAGGCGGTGGCTGCCAAGGCGTTTTTGACGTTGTGCCTGCCAGCAATATGAAGTTTGAACTCAACTCGACCAGCAGGTGTGATGGCCACGACCTGCCAGCCATCGCCAACCCATAAGGCTTCAGCCGTTACATCAGCCGGGCCTTGCAGTGCAAACGTCAGGGTGGTGCGCGAGCCCGCAGCTTTTTTCCACACAGCAGCGTAGTCATCATCTGCCGGAAAAACGGCAACACCTTGCGCACCCAATGCTTCAATGACAGCGCCATTTTCCTGGGCAACAGCTTGCACGCTGCCCATGAATTCCAGGTGCTCACGCTGCGCGTTGTTGACCAGTGCGACCGTCGGGTGGCTCAAACTGGCAAGGTATGCAATCTCTCCCGGATGGTTCATGCCAAGTTCCACCACGCCAATCTGATGTTCAGTGTTCAAACGCAAAAGCGTCAAGGGCACACCAATGTCGTTGTTCAGATTGCCCTCGGTTGCGAAGGCATGGGCTGGTTTGTAAGCGCGCAGAATTGACGCGATCATTTGCGTCACGGTGGTTTTGCCGTTGCTGCCAGTCACGGCAATCAAAGGCAAGTCAAACTGCTTGCGCCAGCCTGCAGCAAGCTGGCCAAGCGCCAATTTTGAGTCGCTGACTTCCAGACCTGGCAAACCAGCCAGAGAAAGACCCTGGTGCGCAATAGCCGCTACGGCTCCTTGGCCTTTTGCTTGCGCCAGAAAATCATTCGCATCAAACCGCTCACCTTTAAGTGCCACAAACAGATCGCCTGTTTGCAAGGTGCGTGTGTCGGTATGGACGCGCTTGATGCGCACTTCGCCATTACCGATCATTTGCGCGGCATCAATCCAACCTAAGGCCTGTTGCAATGTCATCACCGTACACCTCCTTCGGTCAGGCGCGCCGCAATCGCTGCTTGCGCATGCGTTCGGTCAGTGAACGGATGTTTGATGCCAGCAATTTCCTGATAGTCTTCATGGCCCTTGCCAGCCAGCAAAACCACATCGCTGGGCTGCGCCAGCGCCAGCGTTTCAGAAATGGCAAGCGCACGGTCAGCCTGCACATAAACCGCCTCGGAATGCGTCAGTCCCAGCAAAATTTGACTGATGATGGCAGCCGCGTTTTCGCTGCGCGGGTTGTCACTGGTCACCACGATCTGGTCAGCATATTGTTGTGCCACTGCCGCCATCAGGGGGCGCTTTGTAGCATCACGCTCGCCACCGCAGCCAAACACGCACCATAAGCGGCCAGCGCGGCTTTGCGCCACGGGCCGCAGGGCAGTCAGCACTTTTTCAATCGCATCAGGGGTATGTGCGTAGTCAATCACCACCAGCGGTGCGCCCTCTACGGCAAGCGTGTTCAAGCGGCCAGGCACGGACGACAAACCAGTACATGCCCTGGCTGCGTCTTTTAACGATACGCCAAGCGCACGCAACGCCCCGACAACACCCAGCAAGTTCGAGACGTTGTACAGGCCGATGGTACTGGTCGAAACAGTCTGTTGCTCGCCACCTTCAACCACATCAAAAACCAGGGACTGTGAACTTTGGCGGATGGCATGTGCTTCAATACGCGCTGGACTGTTCAGAGAAACCGTCCAGATTTGCAAGCCCGAATTGGCCAATGCTGCATTCAGCGCCTCACCTTTTGCATCATCAATATTGATCACCGCAGACTCAAGCCCCGGCCACGCAAAGAGGGATGCTTTGGCATCCCAATAGGCATCCATTGAGCCGTGATAGTCCAGGTGGTCTTGGGTGAAGTTGGTAAAGACAGCGACTTGCAGGCGCGTCGCATCCAGGCGCTGCTCTGCAATACCAATCGACGACGCTTCAATGGCACAGGCGACAAAACCTTCGTCGACAAAGCGCCTGAGTTGCTGCTGCAACAGCACCGGGTCAGGCGTGGTCAAGCCATTAAAAACCATGGCATCCGGCGCCCCAATTCCCAGCGTACCGACCACCCCGCATTTGCGGCCCAGTTTGGCAAGCGCCTGCGCCAGCCACCACGCCGTCGAGGTTTTACCGTTGGTGCCGGTGATGGCGATGGTTTGCAGTTGTTTGCTGGGCTCTTCAAAATAAGCGGCAGCAATTGGCGCGGCGGCTTCTTTGAGTCCCGCATAAGCGGCAACCCTCGCGTCTGAAAACCCATACCGTTGTGCACCCTGCACTTCTACAAGACAGGCTTGTGCGCCCGCCTTCAAAACGTCATCTACGTACTGGCGCGCGTCGTTCGCAGCGCCTGGCCAGGCAATAAAACCATCACCCGAACAGACTTGGCGGCTGTCAGTCAACAAGCGACCTGTCACCCGCTTGCGTAGCCAATTTGCGGCTTGCTCAGGTGTGTGGAGTTGCGTGATCAAAACGACTCCTCCACCGCATTCGTCACGATCTGCGGCTTGACCGTCATATCAGGCTGCACGCCTTTCATGCGCAGTGCCTGCTGCACCAGCTCACTGAACACAGGTGCCGCAACTTCACCCCCGTAGTATTTGCCCGCGCGTGGCTCATCAATCATCACCGCCACAATCACGCGTGGTTTGTCAATCGGTGCCATGCCCACAAACCAGCCCCGGTACTTTCTGTCTTTGTCGGTACCGTAGCTCTTACCCACCTGTTTGTAAGCCGTGCCCGATTTACCACCCACCGAATAACCCAGCGTCTGGGCCTTTTGACCTGTACCGCCCGGGCCAGCGGCCATCTGAAGCATTTTTCGAACCTCCAGCGCCGTCCTGGACGAGAAAACCTGTACGCCAGCTGCGGGTTCATCACTCTTGAGCAGGGTCGCATCAATGATTTGTCCGTCATGGCCAAACACTGTGTAGGCCCGCGCCATCTGAAACAGCGACGCCGACAAACCATAGCCATACGACATCGTGGCTTGCTCGATGGGCCGCCAGGTTTTATACGGACGCAGACGGCCTGATACGACGCCTGGAAAGGCGATTTGCGGTTTTTGTCCAAAGCCGGCCTGTGAAAAGGTTTCCCACATTTCGCGCGGCTGCATCTGCATGGCCATCTTGACCGTGCCGACGTTACTGGATTTTTGAATCACTTCCTGCACCGTCAGTACACCATGCGGATGGGCATCTGAAATCGTCGAACCCGTGATTTGCAAGCGACCCGGCGCGGTTTGAATTTGCGTTTCAGGTTTCACGCGCCCCGTCTCCAGTGCAAGGCCGACGGTAAAGGCTTTCATCACCGAGCCAGGCTCAAAGGTATCGGTCAACGCCCGGTTGCGCAACTGGTTGCCGCTCATGTTTTGCCGTTTGTCAGGCACATAGCTTGGGTAGTTGGCCATCGCCAGCACCTCACCCGTGATGGCATCCAGCATTACCACGCTGCCAGCCACCGCCTTATTGGCAATCACTGCATCGCGTAGTTTTTGGTAGGCTACAAACTGCATCTTGCTGTCAATTGACAGTTGCAGGTCTTTGCCATCGACAGGAGGTACTTGCTCCCGCGTATCTTCCACGACGCGGCCCAGGCGGTCCTTGATAACGCGGCGCGAGCCCGCACGGCCACCGAGCTCTTTGTTGAAAGCCAGTTCCATGCCCTCCTGTCCACGGTCTTCAATATTGGTGAAACCTACGACGTGTGCGATGGTTTCCCCCTCAGGGTATTGGCGCTTGTACTCCTTGCGCTGGTAAATGCCCTTGATTCCCAACGCGGTTATTTTTTGTGCCACATCATCATTGACCTGACGTTTGATCCAGACAAAATTCTTGTCTTCATCGGCAAGTTTTTTATTCAATTCCGCAGTTGGCATTTCCAGCAACCTGGCCAGCTCTACGAGCTGCTGTTTGGTGGCGACGATGTCCTCGGGAATCGCCCAGATGCTGGGCGCAGGAACGCTGGAAGCCAGGATCAAACCGTTGCGGTCAAGAATGCGGCCGCGATTGGCGGGGAGTTCCAGCGTTCGCGCAAAACGGACTTCGCCCTGGCGCTGGAAAAAATCATTCCCCAACACCTGGACATAGGTAGCGCGACCCGCCAGCCCTGCAAACGCCAAGGCGATGGCAGCCACAATAAATTTGCTGCGCCAGACAGGGGTTTTACTGGCCAGCAAGGGACTTGACGTGTACTGGACACTTCTGCTCATCTGGTCACTCCGGTGGCCGTGCCACCACCTTGCGTGACGTACTGCGTTATGGCCGGCGTGACGGTACGCATCTGTAGCTTGTCTTTGGCCAGTTTTTCAATCCGCAAAGGGGTTGCCTGAGCCCGCTTTTCAACTTGCAAGCGTTCGTTTTCGGCCTCTAATTTCCGGCTTTGCGCGGCTGCTTTTTCGAGCTCAACATACAGCCGCCGTGACTCATACTGCGTCCGCACCAGATACAGCGCGCTGGCCAGAACAGCGAGCAACAAGACCAGATTGAGCCGCGTCATGGCTGAACCCCAGTACGTTCGGCAATACGCATGACAGCGCTGCGGGAGCGGGGGTTTGCGGTAATTTCTGCTTCACCCGGCTTGATGCGCCCCAGCGCATTGAGCCGCATGGGCTTGGGCGCAGCAAACGGCGCCCGTCGGTCAAACACCTCACGCGAATGTTCGGAGATGAATTGTTTGACGATGCGGTCTTCGAGCGAATGAAAACTGATCACGACCAACCGACCTCCAGGTTGCAATACGTTGAGTGATGCTGCTAACGCCTGGCTGAGCTCTTCAAGCTCGGCGTTGATGAAAATCCGAAAAGCCTGAAATGTGCGCGTTGCAGGGTCCTTGCCCGGCTCGCGGGTTTTGACCGCGCCAGCCACGACTTCGGCCAACTCACTGGTGCGCACAATGGCGCCCCGCTCCTGCCGGCGACGATCAATCGCCTTTGCAATCTGCCCAGCAAACCGTTCTTCTCCATAGTCACGAATCACCTCCGTCATGCTTTCTACCGAGGCATCTGCCAGCCATTCGGCCACGCTCTGACCCCGGGTGGTGTCCATGCGCATGTCCAGTGGGCCGTCGCCACGAAACGAAAACCCGCGCGCCGCGTTGTCGACTTGCGGGGAACTGATGCCCAGATCCATCAACAGCCCTGCAGCAGAGCCAGCCGCTAGCGCAGCCAGCCGGCTGAAACCTTCGTGACGGATGGAAAAGCGTGCATCGTGGATGGTTGCTGCGTCGGCCATCGCTTCGAGGTCTTTGTCGAAGGCCATCAAGCGGCCCTGCGAAGAAAGTTGCGAAAGGATCAACCGCGAGTGACCACCGCGACCGTAAGTGGCGTCGATGTAGTGTCCGTCCGGGTTGATGTGAAGCGCTTCGACTGCTTCGTTCAACAAGACGGTGCGGTGTGTCCATGTGTCCTGCACCATCATCTTTCAGAACGAAAAATCTTTGAAGACGTCGGGCATGTCGCCCTTCATCTGTTCGGCCTCTTGCGCCGAATAGATGGCCGCGTCCCACAATTCAAAATAGTTGCCCATGCCAAGCAAAACAGTGTCTTTGCTGATGCCTGCTGCTGCACGCAACTCTGGAGACACCAGCACGCGGCCCGTTGCGTCCATCTCCACGTCCATGGCGTTGCCCAAAAAGATGCGCTTCCACCAATGCGCCTGCACTGGTTGCGACGCGATACGGCTGCGAAACTTCTCCCATTCACTGCGTGGGAAAATCATCAGGCAACCATGCGGGTGCTTGGTCATGGTGAGCTGACTGGAGGCGGTAGCGCTGAGCACGTCACGATGCCGGGTCGGCACAGACAGCCGACCCTTGGTATCGAGAGCAACAAAAGACGCGCCTTGAAACACTTGCTAAAAACCTTTAAAAAGCACTTTTCACCACTAAATTGCACTTCTTACCACTTTAGCAGGAAAGATGGAACACGCAAGCGCTTTGAAACAAATTTTTTCAATGAAATCAAGTACTTAGAAGCACCTTTGCAGGCTTTTTTAAAACCGAAAGATGTTCTAAATTAAGCACTTAGCACGTGTAGTGAAAGTGTTTGTTTAAGCTGCACAAAATGGCAGATTGTTTTTTAAAGGGTCAGGGGTGGGGAAATTACTCGACCCGCTCCACAGCAGGCATGCCCCAAGTTCCGTTCAGCGCAGGGGGTTTGGGCCAGTAAAGTCGCGCGTTGAGCAGAAATGACTTTCCAGCCTTTACCGGCAGCCAGTTGCTGCTTTTGCGACCCGCAGGCTCGTCGGCCTGTATCCACAAGTCCAGCGATCCGTCGGGGTTGTAAACCAGTGGGTCGCGGTCGCCGATAGCGTAGCGGCGCAGCGGGTTATCGATCAAGAAGTTGTCGCTGCCGTAGGCGGTGATGGACCAGAACGCTTTGACTGGCGGCAGTTCTGCAGGCGTGAAGTGCAGGCGGTAGCGGCGACTGCCGCTGAGCGCCTGCCCAGCTGCATCCACGCTGGTGTTGGGGTAGGTTGCGTCGGCGGGCAGATTTGCGCCCAGCCCCACCATGGCGACAACGGCGCGCGTGTTGTAGTACGTGCCGTAGTCACCCAATATGGCTGGCGGCGTGGCCCAGCCGCGCACCAGGTCGCGTGGTTTTTTAAGTTCTTTGGCCACTGTGAAGTCGGCCAGCCAGCGGCCCAGGCAGATGGCCGCGTGGTCAAGCGCGCCCCAGTTGGGCGGCTGGCCAGGAGCGATGCCGATGCGTGAGAGCTTGACCAGCATCGGACCGTCTGCGGCGGCTGGCGGGTTGCCCACCATCAGCAGCGCAAGCCGGGTGAAGAAGGCTTCAGTGCGCATGGCCTGCATCTGCTCAACGGGCGGGACAGGTTTGGTGGCCACCGCCTGCCACGCCGGCATGGCTGCGGGCTTGCCAGCCTGCCAGTGCGCCAGCGCGCGCAGGCTGATGCCGTCCTGCAGGCTATGCACGGCAGGGTAGTCGGCCACGCCGTTGGTTTGCGTTCGACCTATCAGCCAGACAATTTGTGTGGGGGAACGCAGCAACGTGAGGCCAGGCGGCACCTGGCCGGCCCAATCACGACCGGCCAGCAAAAAACGCCCACCCGCTGTGCCGGTGGTGCGCGTGCCGGGCCCTGCAAAGACGTTGGTCCAGGCATCCATAAAGGGCATGACTTCATAGCGCTGGCTATTGGCCGCCATTTCAAACACCCAAGGGCCTTTGGCCATGTCGATAAAGCCCGTGGTGTAAAGCGTATCGACATTGGGGCGCACCACATCGGTAAAACCTGCGTCGGGGAACTGGCGCACTTTGCGCAGCGTGTTCTCTGGGGCCAGCGTCAGCGCAGCGTTGGCGCGGGTGACGTCCGTGATGACCAGCGGGTAGCCAAAGATATAGGCTTCAGCGCCCAGAATAATCTGCTCTGACTTTGCGTACAGCACACCGCCCGCAACAAGCAGAAGCGCTATAAGGGCAAGCAGAACGCGCTTGAGGCGCGTCAACCTGCGCGCAGGTGACATTGTCATGGGCCAGGTGCCAACAGCACGGTGCGAAAGCCCAGATGGCTGGCGCCCAGATCATCGTCCTGCGGCTGGCGCGCGCCGGAGCGGTAACGCACACAGTAGTCGGGCGAACATAAAAATGAGCCACCTTTGATGACCCGCTGTAGCGTGGATGTTGGCGCCATGCTGCGCGGCACCTGATCGGGCGGGCCGTCAGCGGATTCGCCGTGGCCAGGTCGATACGCGTCTGCGGTCAATTCCCAGACATTGCCAATCATGTCGAACAGGCCCAGCGCATTGGGGGCATAGCAGCCAACCGGGGCAAGGCCCAGAAAGCCGTCTTCACCCGAGTTGACGATGGGGAAAATGCCTTGCCAGGTGTTGGCCCCCTTGGGTTGCTCGTGGTCCTTCGCGGCTTGCGGCTGGCCTGCGCGTGCAGCCCATTCCCATTGCGCTTCACTGGGCAGGGCCCGGCCTTTCCAGTGCGCGTAGGCTTTGGCATCTGCAAAGGTCACGGCCACTACTGGAAACGATTCATGCGCTGCAATGCTGGTAGCCGGTCCGCCCGGGTGGCGCCAGTTGGCGCCCGGCACATAACGCCACCACTGCGCGGCACTGCCCTGCGTGTTGACGTCTTTCGGCATCACAAACACGACTGCGCCTGGCCGGCTCATGTCAGTTGGCAGGCCGGGGTAGCGCTTTAGGTCGGGACCGCGTTCGGCCTCGGTGACGTAGCTGGTGGCTTTTACAAATTCTGCAAACTCGGCGTTGGTGACTTCGGTGCGGTCCATCCAGAAACCGGCCACGCTGGTTTTTCGAACGGGCTGCTCTTCCGGGTAAACAGTATCACCCAACTCAAAGGTGCCACCTGGCACCCAGACCATGCCGGGGTACGGGCTGGCCGCAAGCTGCGCGGGCAATGCGCACGACATCTGTTCGGGCGCGCCACGTTTTGCGCCTAGTGCATGTTGCGTGGGCCACCACAGCCACGCGCCAGTGGCCAATGCCACCGCAACAGCAGCAGCACCCCAGCACAGGGTTTTTATTTGCTGCAGCGTCATCGTTGGCGGCGCTTCATCCGGCGTTCAATGCTCGCCGCCAAAGCGCTTGATCAGGTTGTCTATGTACTGCTCGACCAGCTTCTCGTTCTCTCCGACCACGATAGGCGCAACAATGCCCTTCATCAGCGCGGGCAGCGGCACCTGCAACTCACCGCTGATTTTCAGCACCAGATGGGTGAACTTCTTTTTGTCGGTGATGGCCCAGCTACCGCCGACCTGGGCGTTGCCCTCGCCTGCGATGGGTGTCCAGACGACGCTGCCTTTCTTTTTGTCGGTCACATATTTGGACGCATACACGGTCTGGATGTTCATTTGCGCGGTGCCTACCTTGTCCATCTCCCAGCGGTAGCTGTTGCCGCTCAAGTCCACCAGTTTGTGCAGCTTGGGAAAGTGGCTGGCAGATGTCGGCACATCGGACAGCACGGCAAACACGTCGGCTGCAAGTGCGTTGACTTCAAACTCGTAGGCGAGCTCAAATGGAACGGTGATGGCCATGGGATGCTCCTGTGAAAATAGGGTGAATAGACCCTAGTTATACCAATAGGTGTATTCGTCTTGCGGCGTCGGCTTTTGGTCCAGCGTTTTATCTATGGCCACCGGCAGTTCAATAAACGATGACCACAACGGCGCCGGCATGTTGGCATGGTGCGCCTGCAGCACGGCTTTTAATTGCGCCAGTTTTTGCGGCTGCGTGTCGGCAAGGTTGAGCTTCTCGGTCGGGTCGGCATTGAGGTTAAAGAGCCAGTCCTTTTTGGGCCTTTCGGAGACGATGAGTTTCCAGCCGCCGTCCTGCACCGTACGGTAAGGGCCGTCACGCCAGAACAGCGCGCGCTGCGGCTGTGATGCTTGCTGCGCAGCGTCCTTGCCCAGAAAGGGCAGCAGGTTGACGCCGTCCATCACCCGATCGGCCGGCAGCTTGCCACCGGCGGCAGCCACCACCGTGGGCAGGATGTCGATGTTGGACACCGGCTGTTTGTACTGCGTGCCCGCTTGAATACGCCCAGGCCACTTGGCCACATAGGGCACATGCAAACCGCCCTCAAACTGCGTCAGCTTCCAGCCCCGGTAGGGCTTGTTGACCTCGGGTATGCCGATGTAGCCAGGCGCGCCGTTGTCGCTGGTGAAGATAACGATGGTGTTGTCGTCCAGGCCCTCCTCGCGCAGCGTCTGCAGCACGCGGCCCACGCTGCGGTCAACCGACTTCACCATGGCTGCATAGACGCGGCGACGATGGTCAGGTATGTTGGGTAGCGAGTCGTAGTCGGCCTTGCTGGCCTGTAGCGGCGTGTGTACACCCCAGTGCGCCAGGTACATGAAAAAGGGCTGGTTCTTGTTGCGTTTGATGGCGGTGACGGCCTCGTCGGTGAAGTAGTCGGTCAGGTATTTGGCCGGCTCAAACCATTTGCCGCCGTTGTAGCTGACGCCAAAACGCATGTTGGGCCACAAAAATTTGTCTATGGGGTCGAAGTCTTGTTTGGCGTTGACGACATTGGCGTCTTTCTCGGGCAGGTAAAGGCCGCTTTCCATGAACAGGCTCTCATCAAAGCCCTGGTTGTTGGGCCGCATTTCTGGCGTGCTTCCCAGATGCCATTTACCGATGTGGATGGTGTGGTAGGCCCGCGCTTTGAGCAGTTCAGCCACGGTCTGTTCGGAAGGCGGCATACCGAGGTCGTTAAACTTTTTGGCGTCAGCGGCCTTCTGCTTGTCGATAAGCACCAGGCGCAAGCCGCTCGGGTCGGCATACAACTCGCCCGCCACGCGGGCCATGGCGCCGGGCGTGGGCGTGAACTCAACCCCAAAGCGCCAGGGATAGCGCCCCGTCATCAGCGCGGCGCGCGACACGGTGCAAACCGCCGCACCTGAATAGCCTTGGTCAAAGCGCACACCGTCACGGGCGATCGAATCAATGCTGGGCGTGGGCACACCCAGCGCGGCGTAACCACCGCCATAGGTGGTGACGTCGTTGAAACCGAGGTCGTCCGCAAGGATGACGATGATGTTGGGCGGGCGCTGCGCCAGCGGCTTGTCGGCCTGCGCAGGGCCTGCCACCCAGGGCACAGCGCGGTTCGCATCACGCGGATGCATGATGTCGGTGTACCAGCCCAGCGAATACTTCATGAGGTAGAGCCGGTTGGCGTAGGCCACTGCGGCGATGCCGGCCAATACCACTGCCGTGGTGACCAGGGTTTTGCGGAGGTTCATGAATGGTGTCCCGTGGCTTTGATTTTGATTTTATTTTTTCGCAATGCCGCCTGCAACGCTCAACATTTTCTGGGCGGTTTCAACACCCGCGTTCTGGTTCTGGCCCGTGACGAGACGGCCGTCAACGATCGTGAGGTTGGCAAAGGGCTCCAGTGGCGCGCTGGCGCTTTCAAACAGCGCGCCTGCCGCGCGCAGCTCGCGCTCCGGGTGCTGTGGCGTTATGGTGATGCCCAGTTGTTTGACCTGCCGGTTGGTGACCGCCGTGAGATGTTTGCCTTTGACCAGCGGTTGCCCATTGGTATCTGCAGCCAGCAGCAGGCCCAGTGGCCCGTGGCAAACGCCGCCCAGGACTTTGCCCGCAGCCCAGGCCTGCGTGATCTGCTGGCCCAGTACGGTCGATGTGCCCAAGTCATAGGCCGCGCCCCAGCCGCCGGCCAGAAAGATGATGTCGTACTGCGTGAAGTCGAGCGTGTCTATCTTCATGGAGGCTTTGACCTTGGCCCGAAAGATCGCATCGTTCAGGTAGCGCTTATCAGACGGCGCGGCCAGAAACCAGCGAAACGAGTCGGGCTCAATCGGGATGGCGCCACCTTTGATGCTGGCCACATCGACCTGCATGCCGGCATCGAGAAATTCATAGTAAGGCGCGGTCATCTCGGAGCCGAATACGCCGGTAGCCTTGCCGCCTTCGCCCAACGTGGCGTGGCTGGTGGTGACAATCAATGCCCTGCCGCCTGGCAGCACATGCAGTGGGCCATGGTAGGCCGGGTGCAGGCCAAACGCCCTGAGCGTGGCCGGTAGTCCCAGCCAGGCAAACAGTGCCAAGGCAACCACAACAATAAAGGCAATGAACATCAAAAATCCTTTGTAAAAAAACGTAGCGTTCAGCTCGCCTGTGCTACGGCCGTAAACTGCGCAGCATTGTCCCGCAGCCATTGTCCTGAAAGCGCCGCATCATGCTGGCTAGGGTGAAAGGTGGGTGAAAAATAGTCGCGCCACGCGCCGTAGTTGCTACGCACCATGCCGTCTTTGGCAAACAGCAGCTTGGCGCCGCTGCGCCAAGTCCCCCAGCTAAACAGGCTACCGTCATACCAGAGGTTGCGCACGGTCTGGCGCAGCACATCCGTGAGAAAAACAAACGTGATGTAGCGAAAGATGCGCACACGCCAGGCGTGGTTTCCACCGACTGCCTGGTAAATGTCGAAGGCAGTACAGCGATGCTCGGACTCTTCTGCGCTGTGCCACAGCCACATGGTTTGTAGGCGCGGCTCGGCACCTGCAAGCGCCTCCGGATGATGCAACATCCAGTCGGCAAAAATCGCGGTGAAGTGTTCAGTGGCTGCAGTAGCAGCGACATGAATGCGCACATCAAGGTGGGCATTGGCCTGGAGTCGTCTCAAAGCGCGGCGCTCAATTTCGTTGCTGTAACCCAGGTTTTCCAAATGGCGATTGAACAGAAAATGAATGCGCCGATGTGTGGCCTCCTGGCCGGCAAAGCCTTGCACTTCCATAGCGTACTTTTGCTGCTCTGATTCCGGCAAGGTTTTCAGGCCATTGCGTACCGAATCAATAAAGTACTGCTCACCCACCGGAAAGCTCATAGACAGGGCGCTGAAAAATGCAGAGCGAAACGCGTCACCACCGTTCCAGCGGCCGGCAATGGGCGTGGCCAAGTCAATGAGCAGGCGTCTGACGACTAAATCAGTCATGGTGATTATCCAAATAGGCAGTTTGAGGTTTTGAGGACTTCAATGATTTCAATGAACGTCTTTGTTCAGGCCCGTTCGCGCAGTTCACGCCGCAAAATTTTGCCAACATTGCTTTTCGGTAGCTCGGCCAGAAACTCAATATCACGCGGAATTTTGTAAGCGGTCAGGTTTTCACGGCAGTGCTGCATGAGATCTTCTTCGGTCAAGTCTGGTGTTTTTTTGACCACATAAATCCGGACCGACTCACCTGAGTTTTTATTTGGCTTGCCGACGGCTGCAACTTCAAGCACGCCGGGGTGCATCATCACCACCTCTTCAATCTCGTTCGGGTACACATTGAAGCCCGATACCAGAATCATGTCTTTCAGGCGGTCGACCAGTTTTAGAAATCCGTTGGCGTCCATCACCGCCACATCGCCAGTGCGTAAAAAACCGTCCGCCGTCATCACAGCGGCGGTTTCAAGTGGCCGCTGCCAGTAGCCCTGCATGACCTGCGGACCACGCACGCACAACTCGCCAGCTTCACCGACCGGCAGCTCTTGACCTTCTGCATTACGAATGGAGACCTCGGTAGACGGCACGGGCAAACCAATGCTGCCATTGAAGGCTTTCAGGTCCAGCGGGTTGACGGTGACGGTGGGTGAGCACTCCGTCAGGCCATAACCTTCGACCAGCGGGGTGTGGGTGATCTGTTGCCAGCGCTCGGCCACCGGCCGCTGAACCGCTGCACCGCCACCGATGGCAAAACGCAGTTTGCTGAAGTCAATTTTGGCAAAGTCAGGGTTATTGACGAGACCATTGAAGAGTGTGTTCACTGCGGGTAACGAGGCAAATCGGTAACGGCTCAGTACTTTGACAAACGCCGGGATATTACGCGGGTCAGCCACCAGCACGTTGGTGCCGCCCATGCCGACAAAACCCAGGCACGAACCCAGCGCGAAGATGTGGTACAGCGGAATGGCTGTGATGCTGATCAGGATGTCATCTTTATCCAGAAAAGGATCGCACCAGACCTGACCCTGTTTGGCATTGGCGAGGATATTGAGGTGCGTCAGCATCGCCCCCTTGGATACCCCGGTGGTGCCGCCGGTGTACTGCAAAAAAGCCAGGTCGTTGGGCTGGATGTTGACCGGCTTGAAAGCGGCCAATGCGCCCCCGGCCAACATCTGACGAAAGTCCACGCTGCCCGGCAAGCTGTAGGCCGGCACCATCTTTTTGACCTTGCGCACCAGGAAGTTGCCCAGCACGCGTTTGGGCCACGGCATCATGTCCGCCAGGCCGGTGATCACCACATGTTTGATAGCGGTGTTGCCGATAACTTTGGCCAGCGTATTCGCAAACATGTCGACGATGACGATCGCTTGTGCACCTGAGTCTTTCAGCTGGTGCTCCAGTTCGCGGGCCGTATACATGGGATTTACATTGACCACCACATAGCCTGCACGCAACAAACCGAACAAGCAGACCGGGTATTGCAGCAAGTTGGGCATCATCAGCGCTACGCGCGTGCCCTGGGGCAACTTAAGGACCGACTGGAAATAAGCTGCCACTTGGCTGGCGAGCTTATCGAGCTGACTGTAGGTAAGGGCAACGCCAGTAGAGCCACTGATAAACGCATCACGCCCCGCGTACTGCCTTGCTGCAACGTCGAAGTATTCCGCAATGGAATGCAGCGCGCCGAGGTCAATGTTTTCAGGCACACCGACAGAGTAGCTCTTGATCCAGATTTTTTCCATGGTTCAGTTCTGGGTGAATGGTTGCCTGCGTTGTCTTGACTTATTTCAAAAGCGTTGCATCAGGCGAAAGGGATTCTGACGGCTGCGGACTTCAATACATTAGTGTATTGTAAAAGCGTGCGTGAAGCTGTCAAATTTCCCGGGATGTCTGTCGGGATGTGGCAGACACGTTGAAAACGGTTATTGACATGAGATTCACCACTCAATACATTAATGTATTGAACTGCCTTTAAACGTCGCGCTTGACATGGCTACTCATATTGGCGGGCAATCGGTTCGCAATCTAATCAACAAAACCCACGATGCAAACTCAAACCGTACAACTGCTGGCTGTGTTCTCTGTATTTGGAACCTTCGCGCTTGCCGAGCAGCTGCAGCGGCGCTTCTTTGCCCCCGAGGCGACCCGCGAAGACAACCGGCTGGACATCGCTGTGACGCTGATCTTCCCGCTGATTGCCGGGTCTGTGGTCGCTGCGGCCAACGCCCTGTGCGTCTGGCTGATACCAGAGCAACGCAACGCGCTGGCCGACTGGCCAGTGTGGCAAATGGTGCTGGTGTTGTTGCTGGCAGACGACCTGACGCAGTATTTCTGGCATCGACTGAGCCACACCTCCTTCATGTGGCCGCTGCACCGCGCCCACCACTCTGCGGCTTACATGAGTGTGCGTATCGTTTACCGCAACAACGCTTTTTACTACGCCCTGATGCCGGGGCTGTGGCTGTCGGGTGTACTCATTTACCTGGGCTTTGGCTGGGTCTATGTGGTGTATTCCATCGTCAAGCTGACGGTGATCATCGGTGCACATTCATCGGTGCGCTGGGACCAGTGGCTGTACCGTTACCGCGTGCTGCACCCGCTGGCCTGGGTGGTTGAGCGAACCATATCAACCCCCGCCACCCACTACGCGCACCATGCGCTGGTGCAGGACGACGGCGTGGGCCACTACACCGGCAACTACGGCAATTTGCTGTTTTTCTGGGACGTGCTGTTTGGCACCGCGCACATCACGCGGCGTTACCCGCCAGCCTATGGCTTGAGCGATGACAGGGCACATGGGCCTGAGCCCTGGCTGACGCAGTTTGTGTACCCGCTCAAGCGCTCACGCCGCGCAGAGACAGTGCTTGGCAACGCCTCGCACCAACCGCCAAAATAACTTCGCGCGGACACGCTCAGGAGATTCGCCATGACATCGCTCACTGGCAAGACGGTGGTCATCACCGGTGCCGCATCCGGCATCGGCGAGGCACTGGCCCATGCGATGGCTGCGCAAGATGCGCGCTTGCTACTGGCCGACGTGGACGCCGTGCGGCTTGAAGCGGTGGCGGGTAGCGTGCGGCTGCAAGGGGTGACCTGCCTGACGCAGCTTTGCGACGTTTCTCAGACTACGGCGGTAAACGCGCTGGTCGAACGTGCGCTGAGCGAGCTGGGCGGTGCGGATGTGCTCATCAACAACGCCGGCGTGGCGCCGGTCGCGCCTGTGCAAAGCCTGTCACTGGCTGATGGAGATCAACTTCTGGGGCGTGGTGCATGGCTGCCGCGCCTTCACGCAGCAGTTGCAGGCGCGCCCCGGCAGCGTCATCGTCAACCTGTCCAGCGTCTTTGCGATGGTGTCGCTGCCCACCCAGTCCATCTATGGCGCCAGCAAGGCGGCTGTGCGCGCTTTTTCAGACGCGTTGCGCGAAGAGTTACGCGAGAAGCCGGACCAGCCAGGTGACACAAACAACGCCCAAAACACATATGGGGTTCGCGTGCTGTGCGTGCATCCGGGCGGCATACGCACACGTTTGGTGGCGCAAGCACGGCTGGGCGACATCTCCTCCATCGCCGAGAGCCCGCAAGCCTTGCACGGGCAGTTTCATGGCGTAGCTCGTACCAGCGCTGACCAGGCCGCTGCCGCCATCGCGCAGGCCGTGCGCGATGGCCGCACACGCTTGCTGATAGGCGCAGACGCGCGTCTGGGTGACTGGCTGTTTCGCTTGGTGCCGGGCCGGGCCTCGGCCTGGTTTTCATCGCTGGCGCTGTGGGGGCAGCAGCAACTCAAGCGACGCAATGCACGCAGAAGATGAATTACGCTATATTTTTTATAGCAATTAGAAAACCCACTCAGGCTGCTTTGGCAGCCGAGCGCCGCCGTGCAGGCGATGCGGGCAACGCCGGTGCCTGCTGGTGAATCAGGTAGGTGGCGATGATGCTAGACAGGTAGGCGCTGACTTGCGGCGGATTCAGGGGCCGGCTCAAGGCCTGGTAACTGCCAACGATGGCCAGGTAAAACAGGGCCGCCAGCTCGGCCGATTTTTTCTTGTCACCGGTCAGACGTTGAAATTTTTTCTCGAACAAAGCCATGCGCACCTGGTCCACCTGCACCAGCATCTGGGCGACGGTGGCATCGCGCCGACCCAGGCCGCGTAAGGCCAGCTCAAAACGTATGTTCTCCAGATCAGCACCGGCGTGTGCCAGGGCGACCTCTAGCAGGTGCTCCAGGTCGGCCTTGGGGTCAGCTATGGATTGGGCATCGGAGCGCAGTTGCTGGTCCAGCGCCAGCTCGCGCTCCAGCCAGCGTGCCAGCAAGGCGGCAATCAGGTCAGCGTGGTCGGTAAAGTGCCAATAAAAACTGCCGCGCGTCACGCCCAGCGTGTCGGCAATCATCAACACCCGCGCCTTGTCAAAGCCGCCCTCGACCACCGCATTAAAAGCAGCGTCGAGCCAGTCATCTCGCGTCAGTCGGGGGGTTTCAGCCCGTTTCCCCGCTTTTTTCTTTACCGTCATGAAATCCTCGTCTATCGATTGAAGGGCAAAACGCGCTACTCTAAAAAAAATTCCATACACTAATGTATTGTTATGCTATATTTCAAATGTCAAAACACAAGTGTACTGATGCCAGAGAAATAAAGTGTGATGTCGCTCAAAAGTTTTCTCATGCCCGCCATTAGCCAGTGGTTCCTTTCGAGAGACCGGTTAACAAAGCAGCGCGCACGCGCAGAGCGCGCACGGCTGACTCAGGGCAAGCCGCATCAGGTGCACTATTTCCACCAGGTTGACGACCCCTACAGCGCGCTGGCCGCAGCCTGCCTGCCGGGCTTGCTGGAACGCTATGACATCAACATCACCACGCATGTGGTCGGACCACCGCCCGATAGCGCTGCACCTGAGCGCGACAAACTGATCGCTTATAGCCGCAGGGACGCACAGTTACTGGCTCGGCGTTGGGGCATGAAGTTTCACGACAGCGGCGCGCAACCGGCACCGCATGATGTGGTGTTGGCCACGCGCCTGCTGGTAGCCAGCATCAGGGATGGGGGCTTTGTAGAGGTGGCAGAGCAGCTCTCGTCAGACCTGTGGCACCACCCGGAAAAGCTGGCCGATAGAAGCTCGAGAATTGAACTGGCCGATGCTTCCCGCCATTTGGCAGAGTCGAACGCCTTGCGCCAGCGCCTGGGCCACTACCTGGGTGCCACTTTTTTTTATGGCGGCGAGTGGTACTGGGGCATTGACCGCCTGCATCACCTCGAAGAACGGCTACAGGCACTGGGCGTTCAACGTCCTGGCACCACCGGTTTGATGTTCGCGCCACGCGAAAACCCGCAAAAACCGCTGCAGGTGACGGCGCCCACAGTCATAGATTTTTATGTCTCGCTGCGCAGCCCCTACTCGGCCATTGTTGCGCCGCGCGTGTTCGAGCTTGGCCGACTTACCGGCGCAAAAGTGCGGCTGCGTTTTGTACTGCCCATGGTCATGCGCGGCCTGCCGGTACCGCGCAACAAGCGCCTGTACATCAGCCGGGACGCGGCGCGCGAGGCCTGGGTGCGGGGCATTGCCTTTGGCCGTTTGAACGACCCGGTAGGCAAGCCCACAGAGCGCGGCTTGGCCTTGATTCCGTTTGCAGAACATGCTGGCAAAGCCGAAGATTACCTGCTGTCTTTCATGCGCGGGGTCTGGGCTGAGGGCATTGACGCAGGCAGTGACAGGGGCTTGCGCAAAATAGTTGAACGCGCCGGTCTTGACTGGGGCCAGGCCAAGCTTGCGTTGAAAGACGAAGGCTGGCGCAAGACGGCGGAGCAAAACCGCTCCGATATGTTCAGCCTTGGTTTGTGGGGCGTGCCCTCGTTTCACGTCGGTGATGTGGCGGTCTGGGGCCAAGACCGCTTGTGGGCCGTAGAAGATGAATTGTTAAAAGGAAACCAGGCATGTTCTTTATCCTGAAAGCGGTGTGCCTGGCCATTTACGCGCTGGCCATGCTGTTTGGCCTGTTGCACTGGAAACCACTGGCCGACGCAGCCAAGAAAGGCTAGCGCCGTGCAACGTCGACCAAACACAAAATTACTGGTCGTGGCGCTGGCTATTGGCGGTTTCGCCTTCGTTTGCCCCGCCATGGCCGCCGGCAAAACGCGGCCCAACATCGTTGTGCTGCTGGCCGACGACTGGGGCTTTAGCGACGTCGGTGCCTTTGGCGGTGAGATTGCCACACCCAACCTTGATGAACTGGCGCGACGTGGTGTGCGGTTTTCAAACTTTCACGTCAGCGCGTCCTGTTCGCCGACCCGCGCCATGCTGCTGACGGGTGTGGACAACCACCGCAACGGCGTAGGCAATATGCGCGAGACGATTCCGCAGTCACATGTGGGCAAGCCCGGCTATATGGGCGTGCTGGACACCAACGTCGTGACCATTGCCAGCCTGCTCAAAGACAGCGGCTACCACACCTACGTGGCAGGCAAATGGCATGTTGGCACGGAGACACACAACCTGCCGCCAGCGCGCGGCTTTAACCGCTCCATTGTGCAGGGCGACAGCGGCTCGGACAACTGGGAAACAGGCAAGCGCTACCTGGATCTGGCCGACAAGGTGAACTGGTTTGAAGACGGCAAGGTGGCCGTCATGCCGACCGACTACTACTCGTCCAAGTTCTTTGTCGACAAGACCATTGAGTACATCCAGTCGGGCGCGAAAGACAAAAAACCTTTCTTCGCCTACGTCGCTTTTCAGGCGAACCACATTCCGGTGCAGGCGCCCAAGGAGTTTGTTGACAAGTACAAAGGTAAATACGACAAGGGCTGGACGGCACTGCGCCAGGCGCGGCGCGACAAGGCCATCGCGCTGGGGTTGATACCCAAAGACACGCCCATGGTCACCATGAGCACCACCGCCGACTGGGACGCGCTGAGCGACAAAGAAAAAAAATACCAGGCCAGACGCATGGAGGTTTACGCCGCCATGGCCGACGCGATGGACTTTCACGTTGGCCGTCTGGTTGCGCACCTGAAGGATGTTGGCGAGTACGACAACACGGTGTTTGTGTTCATGTCCGACAACGGCTCGGAAGCGTCGGACCCCTACGCCGTACCGGCCGGCCGGCTTTGGCTGGACTGGAAGTACAGCAAGGCCATAGACCAGCTAGGCGCCAAAGGAGCGTACAGCATCATCGGGCCAAGCTGGGCCAGCGCTGCGGCGTCGCCGCTGAGCACCTACAAGTTTTATTCAGGCGAAGGCGGCATTCGTGTACCGCTGATCATCTCTGGCGCGGCCAGCATGCAGAACAACCAGATTTTTAACGGCCTGGCGCACATCAACGACATCGCGCCTACCTTGCTGGAGCTGGCGCAGGTGGCGCGGCCAGGCGGGAGCTACAAAGGCAATGCCATCGAGCCCATGACGGGCAGCAGCCTGCTGCCTGTGCTCAAGGGGCAGGCGCAGCGCGTGCACGCTGCAGACGAAGCCATTGGCTACGAACTGTCGGGCAACCAGGCGGTCTTCAAAGGCGATTTCAAGCTGATCAAAAACATCCCACCGGTCGGCGACGGGCTGTGGCATCTCTACGATATTCGCAACGATCCAGGCGAGACCAAAGACCTGCAAAGCCAAATGCCCGCCCTGTTCATCGCCATGCAGGCGGACTACGCGGCATACGCCAAAGCCAACGGCGTGCTGCCCATGCCCGAGGGCTATGACCCGATACGCCAGGTGCAGATCAACGCCATTGTCAACGTCTACCTGCCGCGCCTCAAGCGCGCCGCGCTGCCGATTCTTGCTGCTGTGGTTTTACTCGTGGCCGCTTTTGTGTTGGTGCGCCGTCGGCGCCGGATGCGGGCACGGTCATAACCGATTGAAAAAAAATGTCCATTGAACACTTTGACGTCCTGATCGTGGGCGCCGGCCTGTCCGGCATAGGCGCTGCCGTGCAGCTCAAGAAAAACTGCCCGGAGCGCAGCTTTGCCATTCTTGAAGGGCGTGAATCGCTGGGCGGGACGTGGGACCTGTTTCGCTATCCGGGCATACGTTCGGACTCGGACATGTACACCCTGGGCTATGCCTTCAAGCCGTGGACAGAAGACAAATCAATTGCCGACGGCGCGACCATTCTCAAATACATCGGCGACACCGCGCACGAATATGGCATTGCCCCGCACATCCGCTACGCGCACAGCGTGAAGCGGGCGTCATGGTCCACGGCGGATACCCACTGGACCATTGAGATTGACAAGGGCCCGCAGCATGAGCGCATACAGATCACCTGCAACTTCTTTTACGTCTGCAGCGGCTACTACAACTACGAGCAGGGCTACACGCCGGACTTCCCCGGCGCAGAGCGCTTTACCGGGCGCATCGTGCACCCGCAGAAATGGACGAGCGACATTGACTACGCCGACAAGCGCGTGGTGGTGATTGGCAGCGGCGCCACGGCCGTGACCCTGGTGCCGTCGATGACGGACAAGGCCGCGCATGTGACCATGCTGCAGCGCTCCCCGACCTATGTGGTGTCGCGCCCCGCGGAAGACCGCATGGCCCAATGGATGAACCGGCATCTGCCGTCCGGTCTGGCCTACGGCATCACGCGCTGGAAAAACGTTCTTCTGGGCATGCTGTTTTTCAAGCTTTCAAAACGCCAGCCCGAGCGCGTCAAGAAGATGATTATTGAAGGCGTCAAAAAATCTGTAGGGCCAGACTGTGACGTGGCCAAACACTTCACCCCCAGCTACAAGCCCTGGGACCAGCGCCTGTGCCTGGTGCCCAACGCCGACCTTTTCAGGGCCATACGCAAAGGCAAGGCCTCGGTGGTGACAGACCACATCGAAAGTTTCACTGAAAAGGGCATCAGGCTGCGTTCTGGCCAGGAGCTGGAGGCTGATGTGATCGTCACCGCCACCGGCCTGGACTTGCTGGCGCTGGGCGGTATTGAAATAGTTGTCGATGGCACGGCCATCGTGATGAAGCAGACCATGAGCTATAAGGGCATGATGCTGGCCGGTGTGCCCAACCTGGCCTATGTGATCGGCTATACCAACGCCTCGTGGACCTTGAAGGCCGACCTGACGGGCGAGTACATCTGCCGCCTGCTGAACACCATGGCCAGGCAGGGCAGCCAGCAATGCACACCGCGTCTGACAGACCCGACGGTGAAAGAAGAAAGCTGGATCGACTTCAGCTCGGGCTACATCCAGCGCTCGCTTGAAAAGTTTCCAACACAGGGCAACAAGAAACCCTGGCGCTTGCATCAAAACTACGCACTCGACCTCATCACGCTGCGCCTTGGCGCGGTCGATGATGGCACCATGGTTTTCTCAAAAGGAACTTGAAGTGAAAAAGGTCGCTCTTGTCATCGTAGTACTGATCGCCCTTGTGGCCTGCGTCGCCTTCTTCAGGGTTCCCCTGAGCATGATGGTTGCAAAAAAAGTGGCCCCCGAGCGCCTGGCACTTGATGCCATGAAGGAATTGCCCGATGGCCTGCATGTTGGCCTGTGCGGCGCGGGCTCACCCTTTCCCGACGATAAGCGCGCAGGCCCCTGCACGCTGGTGGTGGCAGGTAAACGGCTGTTCGTCGTTGACGCAGGCAGCGGCAGCGTGCGCAACATCGGCAAGCTGGGTTTTCAGCATGGCCGTATTGACGCCATCTTTCTGACGCATTTTCACTCCGACCATATTGACGGCCTGGGCGAGTTGATGCTGCAGCGCTGGGCCTCGGCGGCCAGTACCGCGCCAGTGCCGCTGTACGGACCACCCGGTGTTGAAGCCGTGCTTGCCGGTTTCATGCAGGCCTATGGCCAGGACAAACATTACCGCGTGGCCCACCATGGCGAGGCGACTGTCTCCGCTGCCGGCTTTGGCGGCAAAGCCATGCCCTTCACGATGGGCGCAGATGGCCGCGTCGTGGTGATGAATGACGCCGACCTGGAGATTTCCGCTTTCACGGTAGACCACGGCCCGGTGCATCCGGCGGTGGGCTACCGCTTTGCCTACAAGGGCCGCAGCGTGGTCATCAGCGGCGACACCAAAAAATCTGCCGCTGTGCAGCGCGAAGCGACAGGCGCGGATGTGCTGGTGCATGAAGCGATGTCTACGCCTCTGGTGGGTGTTTTAAAAGACGGCGCGGTTCAGGCCGGGCGCATGAATCTGGCAAAAATATTCGGCGACATTCTGAATTACCACACCTCGCCCGAAGAAGCTGCCGAGACTGCGCGCGACGCAAAGGTGGGCTACCTGCTGCTCAACCACATCGCGCCGCCGCTTCCGCTGCCAGGCCTTGAAAAAGCGTTTTTGGGCGACGCGCCCAACATCTACAGCGGTCCAATTCGCGTGGGCGTTGACGGCGACTTTCTGAGCCTGCCTGCCGGTTCGAAAGAGATCAAAGCAAGTCGGCGTTTCTGATCATGAATAACCTTCCCGCCCTTCCCCGCGTCACTGAAGTGCTGCGCACACCTGAAGCGGGCTTTGCCAAGCTGCCCGACTTTGCCTACACGCCCCACTACACCGACATAGGCGGCGTGCGCATTGCCCACATCGACGAAGGCCCACGCGATGCGCCCACCGTGCTGCTGATGCATGGAGAGCCGACCTGGTCGTTTTTGTACCGCAAGATGATTCCGGTGCTGGTGGCAGCGGGTTACCGCGTCGTAGCGCCAGACCTGGTAGGTTTTGGCCGTTCGGACAAGCCCGCCCACAAGTCCGACTATTCCTATCTGAACCACGTACAGTGGATGAGCGCCTGGATGCAGGCCAACGACCTGCAAGGCGTCACGCTGTTTTGCCAGGACTGGGGTTCGCTCATTGGCCTGCGCATGGTGGCCGGGGCGCCGGAGCGCTTCGCGCGCATCGTGCTGGCCAACGGCGGGCTGCCGACAGGCATGGAAAAAGTGCCACGCGCGTTCAAGATCTGGCGCGCGTTTTCAATGTACAGCCCGTGGTTTCCGATAGGCCGCATCGTCAAGACCGGGTGCGTGTCTGGCTTGAGCCCGCAGGAGGTAGCGGCCTACGACGCGCCTTTCCCATCAAGCCGTTACAAAGTCGCGGCCCGCGTGTTTCCGGGTTTTGTTCCGACCACGCCGCAAGACCCTGAACGGCAAAACAACGAGTGCGCCTGGGAGATGTTCAAACGCTGGGACAAACCCTTTTTGACACTGTTCAGCAACCGCGACCCGGTGACACGCGGTGGCTACAAAATCTGGCAACAACTGGTGCCGGGCGCGCAAGGTCAGCCACACGCCATCACGCGCAATGCCGGACATTTTTTGCAGGAGGACAAAGGCGTTGAAGTGGCCCACGCCATCGCGGCGTTTATGAGAATCACACCAGTAGCTTAGTCACGACGGGCCGTGACTTTGGCATGTTCCGTGATACCAATCACGTTAAAAAAAGCGGCTACCAGGCGGTTAACCTCCAAGAACTGCACAACCCGATTTTCAGCTTGACGCGCTGACACCCAATTAAGAAGCGTACCAGCAGCAGAAAAATCGACCCGAATCAGTTTGGCACAAGAAATTTGCATGATGTCTGCGCCCATGAGTTTGACTTCAAGTTGCTCCAGCATCGCGACAGCATCACCTTCAATTTGACCAGAAAGTTCAATTGATAGCAGGTTACTCATCTGGGAATTCAGGTTGTCCATTTGAGTATCACCGTCTTGTGTATTGAGACTTGACGGAGCGGTGTCTCTGTAAACGTCGCCGATGATGGTATGCCCCGCAATCGCCAGACCTTGTGTGTCGATGGACTTGTATTCACATCGCGCGGTTTCCCAAGCTGGCGGGGAGACCTCGTAAGTCACGCAAAAGTCGAGCGCCGCAAGCTCAAACTCATCGGGTCGGTGCGTGACGCGCAAGGCCTCCATGCGCAATTGCCACCGCTCCTGCGCCGTGTCGCGTTGTCCGGACGGCGTATTTTTTTGCAGCACCTGCTGGAGCTGATGATCGCCGATGAAGCGGATTTGCACAGGCTGCGCTGACCAACTGCCAAAAACCTTGCACAAAGGCTCAACGGCAACCGCGTCGATGGTTTTGAGGTTTGTCCAGTCCAGCCGCCAGGGCATGGGGGCTTTGGCAAGTGCAGCCTTCAGTGCAGCAACAGTTTGAAGACCCACGACGGAAGAGCAAACCCAGTCGGCGGCAGATCCACTGGCAACCGGCTTGACCGAAGGCGCGGCAAGCTGCCGAACGATTTCCGGCATCGAAAACCACTGCGGTGCTGAACGGTCAAACTTTTGCACGAACTTGAGTGCGGCGGTTTCAAATTTTTCCTGGCTGTCGGTTGCGCGGTAAAGATCAAAAAGCGCCATCCATGTTTCCGATTGGCCAGCGCGCAAACCACCAGGCGCCAGCATCTCCAGCAAGCCGGCTTCTGCACCGCTGTCGTCACCGTTGGCAAAACGGATGGAGGCCTCTTCAAGCTCGGCATCATGCGCAACTTCCGACACCTCCATGGCCATCATGTTGGTGTACGTAAAGCCGGATGTGCCAGCTTCATAGCCAGCGCCACTACTCGCCAGCCCACCAATTACCAGAGGCTTGGCAACGTGCAAGACAGGCGCGGCACCAGCCACTGGCGCAGGCCGCGCAGGCGCAACAGCGGGTTGTAACGGCGGTTTGCCCAACATCTGTAATCCGATGGGTTCTGTCACGCCGTACCCAGCAGGTAACCCCGCCGTCGGCGTGCGGGTGGCAGGTGGCGCAGAAGCCACAGGTGGACGGGCCTGAGGCGGGCCACTGTTACCGCTGTTGACAGCAAAATTGGAAGAGTTACCCGTATCAAGTGACGACGCACCGCCCTGCTTGGTTTTCCACCACTGCATGGACATCTGGGCTTCGATCTCATCAATCTTTTTAAGCGTCTTGGCACGGTCATCCGGCTTGGATGGCATGCTGCTCTGAAAAAACGAAGGGCGTCCGCCGGGGTCTTGCCCCACCATGGCTTCACGTTTGCGCATTTTGCGCAGCATGTCAAATTCACGTGTGCGAACAAAGTCGTTGCGCCGCTTGCGCTCTATCATTTCCTTGAGCAGCAGCTTGCTGACTGCTTCATCGCGGTCTGTTTCCTTGGTGTCCAGTTCCGACCAGCTCGTCGCCGGATTTCGGACGAACTTCACCATCTTCGATAACAAGCCCGGTACGGTGTCTTCTTTTGCCATGAATTGACGGTCGAAGGGTGGTTAAACAGCGCGTAAGGTGTCAGTCCCCGAACATCTTTTGCTTGAGCTCGCGCCTTTGCTGCGCTTCAAGCGACAGATTGGCGGTTGGCCGTGCAATCAATCGGCCTACACCAATCGGCTCACCGGTTTCGTCGCAATAGCCGTAGTCGCCGGAGTCGATACGTGCAATCGATTGCTCGATCTTTTTAAGCAGTTTTCGCTCACGGTCCCGGGTGCGCAGCTCCAGTGCGTGCTCTTCCTCAATGGTCGCGCGGTCTGCCGGGTCTGGCACGACAACCGTGTCTTCGCGCAGATGCTCGGTGGTGGCACCCGCGCTGTTGTGAATTTCCTGCTTGAGAATGGACAGCTTGTGGCGAAAAAAAGCCATCTGCGTGTCGTTCATGTATTCTGCATCGGGCATGGCCTTGACTTCATCGTCGGTCAAGGCAGCGGGTGATTTTGTTTTCCAGTTGTTGGCAAGTTTCGGGTCTTTTTTGGCCGCCACATGAGGCGGGGGTGCGATAACACGTTCGGTCATTATTGAGTAACTGGCTTTGGCTGCGTCGGGCGCGTGGGTAGGCACCATAGGTGCGGGGGGAGGCATGTGGGCAAGTGCACGGGCCGAGCTTCTGCGACCCGGTTTGAGCGGCGGTGGGGGCGGCAGGCCGTTGTGGCTGACCGGCTTGGGCACTGCGGCTACAGGCGCGGGAGCCACCACAAGTGCAGCCACTTTCACAGCTTTTACTGCTTTCACTGGTTTTTTTGTTGCCGCAGGCAGGGGACTGGTTTTGGCAGGCTTGGCTTTTGCAACAGGTTTTGCAACTATTTTGACCTTGGCCTTTGCTGACACAGCAGGTGCTTTGGGCACAGCCTTGGCAGCGCTTGTGGGTGCGGCTTTAGCTTTGGTTTTGGATATCGGTTTGATAGTCGCTTTCGGTGCTGCTTTGGCTTTGACTTTGACTTTGGCAGATTTTTTCGGTACTGGTTTGACGGCAGCTTTGGCTACTGGCTTTTTCACAACCGCTTTAGGTTTAACGACAGGCTTGGCGATTTTTTTAGGCAAAGGCTTGGCAGCAGCTTTGGGTGCTGTTTTAGGCGCAGCTTTAAGTGCCGCTTTTGGTTTTGCAACGGCTTTGGTGCCTTTAACGACCGCCTTCGCAGCAATTTTGACTTTGCTTGCGGCTTTGCTCGTCTTGGCTGAATTTGCTGGTTTTGCTGGTTTCGCTTTCACTGCCTGTCTCCTCTGGGAAGCCGCCTCTGGATGGACTCCTGCGCCAACACCCCATTTGGCGTCAGCTTTGGTATTTTGGTCGGCGCGCGATTGTAGCGGCTGCCCAGCCTGCCGGGATGCCTTGAAACCAAACCGTTGGAGAATCGATACAAACATAGGACTCCTGCACACTTTTTAGCGCTTTTTAACAAGTACCTTGCAGCCTAACCTAAAACTGATGCATTGCGGCTCAAACCAGACATTGCTCCAGGCCTTGCATAAAAATATCCTTGGGCAAGTCAATGCCAATAAAAACCATTTTGCTGGTTTTCGTCTCCCCGGCAGTCCAGGCGGGGCCCAAATCGCTGCCCATCAGCTGGTGTACCCCCTGAAAAATCACCTTGCGCTCGGTACCTTCCATGTTCAACACGCCTTTGTAGCGCAGCATGCGTGGGCCATAAATGTTGACAATGGCGCCCAAAAAGTCTTCTAGTTTGGCCGGGCTGAAGGCCTTGTCAGAGCGGAACACAAAGCTTTTGACATCATCGTCATGCGCATGGTGGTGGCCCTGCCCGGCAGCGTGGGACGGATGGTCGCAATGCTCACCTTCTGCATGGTTGTGGCCTTCGTGGTCGTGAGCATGGTCATCGGCTTTGAGGAAATCCGGGTCAATGTCCAGCTTGGCATTCAGGTTAAAGCCGCGCAGGTCAAACACATCCGCAATCGCCACGTCGCCAAAATGCACGGCTTTTTGCGGGGCACGCGGGTTCATGTGGGTCAGACGGTGCATCAGCGCTTTGACTTCAGATTCAGCCACCAGATCGGTCTTGCTGATGAAAATCTGGTCTGCAAAGCCGATCTGGCGGCGCGCCTCCTGCCTGTCGTTCAATTGGGTGTCAGCGTGTTTGGCATCCACCAGCGTCAGGATGGAGTCCAGCAGGTATTGCTCGGCAATTTCTTCATCCATGAAAAACGTTTGTGCCACCGGGCCAGGGTCAGCCAGACCCGTGGTTTCAATCACCACGCGGTCAAAAGTCAGCTCGCCTTTGCGTTTTTTCTCAGCCAAGACTTGCAGGGTGTCGCGCAGGTCTTCACGAATCGAGCAGCAAATGCAGCCGTTGTTCATCTGGATGATGTTTTCCTGGGTGTCATTGACCAGAATCTCGTTGTCGATGTTTTCTTCGCCAAACTCGTTTTCAATGACGGCAATCTTCTGGCCATGCGCCTCGGTCAGGATGCGCTTTAAAAGCGTGGTTTTGCCCGAGCCCAAAAAGCCGGTGAGGATGGTGACGGGAATCAAGCTCATGGTGTGGGCCTAGCAATCAAAGGGAAAATAAAAAAAACAGCCCATGATTCTAGCGAGCCGTGCAAGTGCCGGAGCAACACGGGGCATTCGGCGGCAAGCAGTAAAACGCTATATATTTAATAGCTTCTAGCGCCCGAATCTATTGGGCTGGAGGCTAATTTGACACCTGAAAACGGCCAATTTTTGCCTTTTTCAGCGCTTTCAAGCCAGTTTTTTAACCAGCACCAGCCCCTTCAGGTATTCCCCTTCCGGAAACGTCACCGTCATCGGGTGATCTGGCGCGCCGCCCATGCGTTCGGTGATGTAGGCATCCACACCCGCATCGAGCCCTGCGCCAGCCACGATTTTGTGAAACAGATCGGCACTGATGCCGCCTGAGCACGAATAGGTGAACAGCGCGCCGCCTGGCTCCAGCAGCATCAACGCCAGACGGTTGATGTCTTTGTAGGCCCTGGCCGCGCGTTCGGCATGCGCGGCGGTGGGGGCAAACTTGGGCGGGTCGAGCACGATGGCGTCAAACGTTGCGCCGTCTTTTAAATACTGGCGCAGGGCAGCGTTCACATCAGCATCGCGCATGGTGGTGCGTGCTGCATCAAAGCCGTTCAGCGCCACGTTGGCAATGGCCCGTTCAATCGCCGGGCCAGACGAATCAATCGACGTAACATGCGCCGCGCCGCCTGCCAGCGCCGCCACCGTAAAACCGCCCGTGTAGCTGTAGCAGTTGAGCACGCGCTTGAAGCCCATGCGGCGGGTGTATTGGCTGAATTTGTGGCGGCTGTCGCGCTGGTCAAGGTAAAACCCGGTTTTATGGCCCTCGGCCACATCGAGACTCAGTTTCCAGTCGTGCTCGGTCAGGATCATTTCTGTGCTGCCAGAACCTGCCAGCCAGCCCGTCGCCTCGGGCAAGCCTTCCAGTGAACGAACACTGGCGTCTGAGCGCTCGTACAACCGGGTCAACCCAGTTTGCTTGAGCAGCGCATCCACAATCACGGCCTTGAACCGCTCAGACCCGCAGCTTGAAAACTGCGCCACCAAGGTGTCGCCATAACGGTCTACCACCAGGCCGGGCAGGCCGTCAGATTCGCCATGAATCAGCCGCAGGCCGTTGCTTTGGATGTCAAACAAGGCTCTGGCCGAAATGGCACGGGCGCAAGCAGCTATGAAAAACGGAGCATCGATGCGCTGGTTTTCGTCAAAGCTCCAGACCCGCGCGCGGATTTTTGACTGCGGGCTGTACGCGGCCCAGCCTAAAAATTGGCCGTCATGGCTTTCGATGCGTACCGTCTCGCCCGCGTCGCCCCCACCCGTGGCAATGGCCCCGTCAAACACCCAGGGGTGGCGGCGCAGCAGGGACTTTTCTTTTCCGGGTTTCAGGCGCAGTGATTTCATCCGACTATTGTCGCGGCTGCTGGTCACCACAAAACAACTTGAAAAGCCAGACCATTTACCCGTGTCACAAAAGTCAGCTATGCATCAGGAAGATAGTGACAATACATGCATGCATTTGACTTACTTTTTAGCGTCGGCCTCCAGACTATCAATCTACTGGCGCGGCACATTTCTGTGCCTGTTCATGGTTTTGATGAGTTCTGCAAGCCACGCCCGTACGGTACTGGACCTGGACGCGACCAAGCAGCCGATTGCCCTGGGTGACTGGGGCGAGTACTGGATTGACAGCGTCTCGCAGCGCGGGCCCGACCAGGTAGACGCCAGCGGCGCCCTCACCTGGCTGCCGACCCCAGAGCGCGGCATTTACCCGCTCAAGCCCGGCCAGACACTGTGGATACGTTTTACCATCCCGCCCGCGCCAGACGCCGAGCGCTGGGTGCTTGAAATTCCCTACCCGGCACTGGACCGTGCCTCGCTGTACACCAAAGACCGCCTGGGGCAGTTCACCGAGCAGCGGGCAGGTGACCTGACCGCCGTGAACAAATGGCTCACACCGCACCGCCACCCGCTGCTGGTGGTGGCCTTCAATGCTGAAGAGCCAACGGCTTACCTGCTGCGACTGGAAAACGCCCAGGGCTTCAGCGCGCCGCTGCGTTTTGTCAATGCCCGCTACATCCTGCGCAATGAGCAGTTGGCCTCACTTTTTTTAGGCGTGTACTTTGGCATCGCGGCACTGGGCTGCGCGATTGGCCTGATTGGCCTGCTCTGGCTGCGCGACCGTGCCTACCTGTACTACGGCATCTCGTCGGCGCTGGTTGGCTTGACGCTGGCGGCCATCACGGGTGTAGCAGCCTTGCACCTGTGGCCCAACTCACCCAACTGGGCCGACCGCTCACTGGTCATATTGGGCACTGGGGCGCTGGTGTCGTTTACCTTGCTCAACGCCACCGTGGTGTCGCTGGCTGAACGCTCCAGACGCCTGAATCTGCTGGTCTGGGCGGTCGCGGTGACGGGCCTCGTGCTATCGGTTATGCTGGGCTTCACAGACAGCGCGCTGCGACTGAAGCTTGTCGTGCCTTACCTGCTGCTGGTCATCACGGTCGTGCTGTCCATCAACCTGTGGGCCTGGCGCCATGGTGACCGCTTTGGCGGCTGGCTGCTGCTGAGTGCCACGCCGTTTGCCATCACCTGGGCGATTTCGATTGCCCGTTACCTGCAATGGATACCGCTCAGCTTTGCGACAGAACAGGGCGGACTGGCCAGCATGGTGGTTCAATTGCCCATTCTGCTGACGGTGCTGATCCTGCGCAGCCAGCAGCGCCGTGAAAACCAACGCCGCATCATGGGCCTGGACCGTATAGACCCTGCAACGGGCCTGATCAACGAACATGTTTTTGCCGAACGCATGGTGCGCATGCTGGCCCGTTCGGAACGGCTCAAGCAACAAAGCGCAGTGCTGGTGATTGATGTCATCAACGCCGCGCAAACCCAGCGTGATTATGGCCGCAAGGCAGCCGATGAGCTGCCGCTGCGTGTGGCATCACGCCTGCTGTCAACCGCCCGTGAAATCGACAGTGCGGCGCGTCTGTCAGAGCGGCGTTTTGGCATGCTGGTAGAGGGCCCGATCAGCCCTGCAGATGCGGCCAGCCTGGGCCCGCGCATCGTGGCGCGTTGCCTGATGCCTTTCAAAGGGCTTCACGTGGACTGCGTTGCACAGGTGCGCGTGGCCTATGCACTGGTGCCGTTTGAAGGCAATGGCTCACAAAGCCTGTTGTCCAGGCTGGAAGACCGGCTGACCGCCGCCAGCAACAGTGATGACAAACGTGCCGTGTTTACTGTGTAGCCCAGCAGCAATCACAATTTACATCGCCATTTTGAATTTTTTAAAATTTTGCGACAATTTCAACCCATGTCGCTCACCCGCCTGCCGTCCTGCCTGGCCCTGACAAGCCCGCGCGCTTTGTTACGCATCGTTTTGCTGGCCGCGTTGACCCTGCTGTCTGGCATGGCAGCCAGCCCGGCATGGTCCCGCACCGTGTTGGACCTGGACACGCAGCAGCAGCCCGTGGCATTGAAAGACTGGGGTGACTACTGGATTGACACGACTGGCAAGCTCACCGTGCCAGAGTTCGGGGCAGCCGCCAACATAACGTGGCAACCCACCCAGGAGCAGGCCATTTACCCATTGGCCACAGGCCAGGCGCTGTGGATTCGTTTTACCGTGCCCCCTGCACCTGACGCCGAGCGCTGGTACCTGGAAGTGCCCTACCCGTCAATTAACCGCGCATCGCTCTTCACGCTGGATGCAGCAGGCCAGTGGGACGAGCAAAAAGCCGGCGATCGAGTGGCCGTCGCGAAATGGCCGGTACCGCACCGCCACCCCCTGCTGCCGATTGCGGTGTCGGCCGAGGTACCCACCAACTACCTGCTGCGGCTTGAAAATGGCCACAATTTTGGCACGCAGTTTCGCTTTGTCAGCGAGAGCCATCTGAACCATTCCGAACAGCGGGTGTCGCTGATTTTGGGTATCTTTTTTGGTCTGGTCGGGCTGGCGGTCATTGTGTCGGTGCTCAGCAGCGTGTCGTTGCGTGACCCGGCATACGGTTTTTACGCTTTGTCGGCCGCGCTGATGGGGCTGACACAAGCCAGCGCCACTGGCATTGCAGGGCTGCACCTGTGGCCAAACGGTCCAGGGTGGAATGATGTGTCAACCTATGTGCTGCCTACATTGGCGCTCAGTGCCAAGCTGATGTTTGTATCAAAGGCTGTGTCGTTGCCTGAGCGTTCCCTGCCCCTTCAGGGAGTGGTCACGGGAGTGGCAGTGCTGGGCCTGCTGGCAGCACTAGCCGAAGTGCTGGTGCCCACGCAGCTACGCATGCAGGTGCTGATGACATACATCTTCCTGCCCCAGTTGCTCGGCTTTTACACGCTTGTGTGGGCCTGGCGTCGGGGCGACCGCTTTGCCCCGTGGCTGATGCTGGGTTTTGCACCCATGGTCGTGGGTGCTGCCTTGATCGGGGCACGCAACATGGGCTGGCTACCTGTCAGCTTTTTAACCCAAAATATCTCGCAAATTGCGGCAGCTATCGAGCTGCCCATGGTGATGATCATCCTGATGCTGCGCAGCCAGCAACGGCGTGAAAATACCCGGCGCATTCAGGGTCTGGACCGGGTAGATCCGAGCACTGGCCTGATCAACGGCCATGTGTTTGCCGAGCGGCTGGTACGCATGATTGCCCGCTCGGAGCGGCTCAAGCAGCAAAGCGCGGTGATGCTGATTGACATCATCAATATTGAGCAGACAGCGCGCGACTTTGGCCGCAAGGCAGCAGACGAGCTGCCCCTGCGTGTGGCCGAACGTCTGCTATTGACCGCACGCGAAATCGACAGCGCTGCACGCCTGTCGGAGCGGCGTTTTGGTATGCTGGTAGAAGGCCCGTTCGATGCCGAAGATGCCGCCACATTGGGCCCGCGCATTGTGGCCAGGTGCCTGATGCCGTACAAGGGCCTGCATGCGGATTGCATCGCACAGATACGCGTCGCCTATGCGCTGGCACCGCACCACGGCTCCAATGCCCAGGGCTTGCTGGCGCGACTGGACGAGCTTCTGACAATGGCTGCCAGCGCAGGCAACAAGCGTGCCGTCTTCAGACTGGCAAACAAATACATACCGGCAGAGATCGGCAAAAGCGCATGGCAAGCTTCTATTTGACGCGCGTTGCCCTCGGGTGGGCCGCATCATAGACCTTGGCAAGATGCTGAAAATCAAGCCGCGTATAGACCTGCGTGGTGGTGATATTGGCGTGGCCCAGCAGCTCCTGCACGGCGCGCAAATCACCGCTGGACTGCAGCACATGGCTGGCAAACGAATGTCGCAGCATGTGCGGGTGCACCGGGGTGGCCAGGCCTGCTTTCAGTGAACGCTGCTTGAGCCGCACGCGGATGTGCTGCGGCGTCAAGCGCTGGCCTTGCGCGTTGATGAACAGAGCCACATCGCCCTTAGCCCACTGCGCGCGCAGGCTGACCCATTCAGCCAGGGCTGACAACGCTTTTGTACCTACCGGCACACTGCGTTTTTTGCTGCCCTTGCCCAGAACGTGCGCCTCTGCGCTGTCGTGGTCTACCCAGCCGCGTGCGTCTTTGCCGTCTTGCACATCCAGCCCCACCAGCTCGCCTATCCGCAAGCCGCAGCCATAGAGCAGCTCGGTGATGCAGTGGTCGCGCGCTTCCCTGACAGGGTTGCCGTCTTCTGCCTCGAAGCTGGCCAACTGCACCGCTTCTTCTACCCCCAACGCTTTGGGCAAGGGCTTGGGCACTTTGGGCGCGCGCACCCCCTGCACCGGGTTGCTGGCCACCAGGCCCTCACGCCCCAGCCAGGTGTAAAAGCCGCGCCAGCCCGACAAAATCAGCGCAATACCACGCGGCGTACGGCCCGCGCTGTGCATTTGTGCCACCCAGCGACGGACGTGGGTGTTGTGGACGGACTGCAAATCGACGTTGGCCTCTTTTGCGCTGGTTTGCAGTTTTTGCAGGTCGGCGGCATAGAGCTCGACGGTACGCTGGGCCAGACGCTTTTCAACCCGAACATGTTCGAGGTAGCGGACTGCGAATGGGTCAAACTCAAAGGCGGTGCTTTGATCTGACTCCACCAGCGCCGTCATGGGGTGGCTACTCAGCAGTGACTTGCGGCAGCAAACGTGTCATGGCTGCACCGGCCAGGTCGCCAATTTGCGCCAGAAAGTCTGTGCCCATATTGGCATGAAAGCGCTGCGGGTCGGTGGAGGCCAGCACCAGCATGCCAAAGGTCTCCTGCGCAGCATCTTCACGCAGAGGGATCAGCGCAATCGACATCGCCATGGCAGGGTCAGGCAGCCAGTTGGCCGCTTCAAAACCTGAATTCACGCCGCAGTAAGGCGCGCCGAGGGATGTTGCAAAGGCCTGTGCATCATCACTCACGCCAGAGGCGAACGGCTCGCCTGTAAACACTCCGTTCACGCGCCACAGCTTGATGGCCACCTGCGGAATGGCAAACTGGCCTTTGAGTTCCTGAACGATGGTGTCCGGCAAGTCGCGCGCATGTGCCGTGAGCAGCAGGTTGCGGGTACAGCGCTGCAGCTTGTCGGCAATGGCCACGTTTTCAGTGCCATGACGAATCATGTCGACGACCTTGCTTTCAAGGGTTTTGATCTTGTCGCGCAGCAGCCCTGCCTGGCGCTCCTGCAAGCTCACCGCGCGGCTGCCATGCCCGCTGGACAACTGCACCGTGGCCAGCAGCTCGGCGTGACGTTCAAAAAAGTCTGGCGTGTTGGCCAGAAAGTTGGCAATGTCGTCTTCGGTGATGGCGTGGTTTTGGGAGTGGTCAGTTGGGTTCATGGGGGGATTGTGATTGTTTTTTATAGCGTGACTATATAACGACCGCAGCGACGGGCCGCCCCTAGCAAGGTCAGCCCCCTCGGGGGGCAGCGCAGTACGCTAAGCGACAAGCGTGGGGGCATATGGAACATCAATTTCGGATTCAAAAACGGTGGTTGCTGGCCCGGTCATCAGCACTGGCGCGTCCAGCTCGCCTGACCATTCGATCGTGAGCACACCACCGCGCGTTTGCACATCCACCACGTTGTCAAGCAGACCCAGGCGAATACCCGCCACCACCGCCGCACAGGCGCCGGTGCCGCAGGCCAGCGTCTCACCCGCGCAGCGTTCGTACACCCGCAAGCGGATGTCAGTACGGCTGACGACCTGCATGAACCCGGCATTGACGCGTTTTGCAAAACGCACGTGCCCTTCAATCAGCGGGCCGATTTGCGCGACGGGTGCGGTGTCCACATCGTCCACCAGTTGCACAGCGTGCGGGTTACCCATGGATAACACCGCTACAAATACAGGAGCTGCTTGCGCCCGAATTGATTGGGCTTCAGGCATATTTAAAGGCCATTTTTGCCATGAATTGACGATTTCCGGGGTTAATCCAGTCGCCTCAAACGGTACCTGAGCCAAATCGAAAACCGGCGCGCCCATGTCCACCGTCACGCGGCCATCGCCTTGCATGGCCAGGCTCAAAACGCGGTTCATGGTTTGCACTTTGAGCACCAACTTGTCGGTCAAGCCATGCTCACGCGCAAAGCGCACAAAGCAGCGCGCACCGTTGCCGCAATGCTCCACCTCACCGCCATCGGCGTTGTGAATCACGTATTCAAAATC
>JANOWR010000087.1:0-36407 GCA_031417995.1 Polaromonas sp.
AACAAGGAGTAATCACATGCCTCGCGTCAAACGTGGTGTAACGGCTCGCGCCCGCCACAAAAAAGTTTTAGCCCTTGCAAAAGGTTTCCGTGGTCGCCGCGGTAATGTCTTCCGGATCGCCAAAGAAGCGGTGATGAAGGCCGGGCAATATGCCTACCGTGACCGCCGTACCAAAAAACGTGTTTTCCGCCGCCTGTGGATCACGCGTATCAATGCAGCAAGCCGCGCTTGCGGCCTGACCTACAGCCAGTTTGCCAATGGCCTGAAAAAAGCCGGTATCGAGATTGACCGCAAGGTTTTGTCCGACATGGCCATCCACGACAGCGCCGCTTTTGGTGCCATCGTTGACCAAGTGAAGGCAAAGCTGGCTGCTATTTAATCAATAGCTGCTTGCCCACGTAAATAAAGGGCCAGAGCTTGAAAAGGCTCTGGCTCTTTTGTTTTATCCGGTTCAATTTGTGTGAATGAGTTTGTATGAATGGGTTTGTTTGAATGACTGATCTGGACGCTATTGTTCTTGAAGCCAAAACCGCGTTTGCGAGCGCTGCCATGCCTGCAGACCTGGAAAACGCAAAGGCGCTTTTTCTGGGCAAGACCGGCCGCATCACCGAGCTGATGAAGGGCATGGCGCAACTGTCGGTTGACGAGAAGAAGTCGCGCGGTGCCGCCATCAATCTGGCCAAGCAGGCGATTGAAGCGGCATTGAATGACCGGCGACAGGCGCTCGCCGATGCAGAGCTGCAAAAGCAGCTCAAAGCCGAGGCACTGGACGTCAGCCTGCCAGGTCACCAGCGCACGCAAGGTGGCTTTCACCCGGTGTCGCTTACGTTGGAACGGATTGAGGCGATCTTTGGTTCCATGGGTTTTGACGTGGCCCAAGGCCCGGAAATTGAAACCGACTGGTTCAACTTTACGGCGCTCAACACGCCTGAAGATCATCCGGCACGCTCGATGCACGACACCTTTTATGTCGAAGGCGGCACTGAGGCTGCCCCCAATTTGCTGCGCACCCATACCAGCCCGATGCAGATCCGCTATGCGGTGCAACACGTTAAAAAGCACCGCGCAACCATTGATGCGGGCCATGCCATGCCCGAGATTCGCGTTATTGCGCCCGGCCGCACCTACCGCGTTGACAGCGATGCCACGCATTCGCCGATGTTCCATCAGTGCGAAGGCCTGTGGATTGGCGAGAATGTGAGTTTTAAAGATTTGAAGTTTGTCTTCACCGATTTTTGCCGTACGTTTTTTGAAAGCGATGACCTGGTGTTGCGTTTCAGGCCCAGCTTTTTTCCGTTCACCGAACCGAGCGCCGAGATCGATATTCAATTCCAGACTGGCCCACTTGCTGGGAAATGGCTTGAAGTGGCGGGCTCAGGCCAGGTGCACCCGAATGTGGTGCGCAACATGGGTCTGGACCCTGAAAAATACATTGGCTTTGCCTTTGGCATGGGGCCAGACCGGCTGACCATGCTGCGCTATGGCGTGAATGACCTGCGCTTGTTTTTTGATGGTGACATTCGTTTTTTGTCGCAATTTCAGTCGTAAAAACAACAAGAAAAACAAGGTAAGACCATGCAGTTCCCAGAATCCTGGTTGCGCGAATTTTGCAACCCACCGCTCACGACAAAGCAGCTCGCCGAGATGCTCACCATGGCAGGCCTTGAGGTTGAAGAGCTCAAGCCCGTTGCGCCACCGTTTACAAATATCGTCGTCGGTGAAATCAAGTCCGCTGTCAAACACCCGAATGCAGACAAGTTACAGGTGTGCGAGGTTGATGTGGGGCAGGGGGCTTTGCTCAACATTGTTTGCGGCGCTCCCAACGCTCGCGTGGGCATCAAGGTGCCCTGCGCGATGGTGGGGGCAGAACTGCCACCAGGTGAAGATGGCAAACCCTTCCTCATCAAGGTCGGGCAACTGCGTGGTGTTGAAAGCCAGGGCATGCTGTGCTCGGCGCGTGAACTCAAAATCTCTGAAGACCATGGTGGCCTGCTGGAACTGGCGCTTGATGCGCCGCTGGGCCAAGACATTCGGCAGCACTTGATGCTTGACGACACACTGTTCACGCTCAAACTCACACCTAACCTGGCGCATTGCCTGAGCGTGTACGGCGTAGCGCGTGAAGTGGCTGCCCTGACTGGTGCACCACTCAAGGCGCAGGTGTTTCCAGCCATTGCTGTCAGTGATGCAACGCGCCTGCCAGTCAAAGTCAGTGCACCTGATTTGTGTGGTCGTTTTTCAGGCCGCGTAATTCGTAACGTCAATACAAAAGCGGCAACGCCGCAGTGGATGGTTGACCGCTTGGCGCGTTGTGGCCAGCGCAGCGTCACGGCGCTGGTGGATATTTCAAACTACGTCATGTTTGAACTGGGCCGACCTTCGCATATTTTTGATCTCGACAAAATCCACGGTGGGCTGGATGTGCGTTGGGGCAAGGCGGGTGAAACACTCAAATTGCTCAACGGCAACACGGTCACAGTCGATGAAAAAGTTGGCGTGATTGCGGATGATGTTCAGGTCGAGTCACTGGCCGGCATCATGGGTGGCGACGCCACGGCTGTATCTGACGATACAAAACATGTTTACGTTGAGGCTGCTTTCTGGTGGCCCAAAGCCATCGCTGGCCGCTCACGCCGCTACAACTTTTCAACCGATGCGGGTCACAGGTTTGAGCGTGGTGTAGACCCCGGTCAAACGGTGGAGCACATTGAACGCATCACCCAGCTCATCATCGACATTTGCGGTACACCTGATACGGCCTGCGGCCCGATGGACGACTTTCAGGTCAACATGCCCGTTGCAGCACCCGTCACCTTGCGTGTGGCGCGCGCTGTCAAAGTCATTGGCATGCCATTGAGCCAAGCGCAATGCCTGGGTGCGTTCCAGCGTCTTGGCTTGCCGGTTGTAGAAGGCGAAGGCACTTTGACAGTCACGCCACCCAGCTACCGCTTTGATTTGCAAATTGAAGAAGACCTGATTGAAGAAGTCGTGCGCATGGTGGGTTACAACAATCTGCCTGCCGCCCCACCGCTGGCACCCATCACGGCCAAGCTGAGGCGTGAGGCAGAACGCAGCCCATTTGCCGTGCGCCGCGCGCTTGCGTCGCTGGGTTACCAGGAAACGATTAACTTCAGTTTTGTGGAAGAGCGCTGGGAGCACGAGCTGGCGGGCAACCCCAACCCCATCAAACTGCTGAACCCGATCGCCAGCCAGATGAGCGTGATGCGTTCTTCTTTGATTGGCTCGTTGCTGCAAGTGCTCAAGTTCAACCTGGACCGCAAGGCACCGCGCGTGAATGTGTTTGAACTGGGCCGCGTATTTTTACGCGACGCGCAGGCCCAGAACACCGACACCACGGTGGCCGGGTTTGACCAGCCGATGCGTGTGGCGGGTTTGGCTTATGGCCCACGCAGTGCGTTGCATTGGGCTACCGCTGATAAAACCAATGATTTCGTTGACATCAAAGGCGATGTCGAGACCTTACTCGCGCCGCTGCAGGCCGTGTTTGCGCCGGCGGAGCATCCTGCCATGCACCCTGGCCGCTGCGCCAGCGTATCTGTCAACGGCAAGGCTATTGGTTTTGTAGGCGAGCTGCATCCCCGGTGGCGGCAAAGCTATGAGCTGGCCCAGGCACCGCTGCTGTTTGAGCTGGAACTGGAAGCTGTGTTGCAGCGCAAGGTGCCGGTTTTTGAGGCCGTCAGCAAACTCCAGCCAGTCGAGCGTGACATCGCTGTGATCGTGCCCGAGAGCGCGACGCATGCAGCGTTGATGAATGCCATTTATGGGGCAGATACGCAAGGTTTGTTGAAGGGTGCGACGCTGTTTGATGTCTATCGGCCACAGCCGGGCCAGATGACAGCAACCAGTATGCAGACAGGCGAAAAAAGCCTGGCAGTGCGCTTGGTGCTATCCAGCGCCACCGCTACACTGACCGATGATGACATCGAGGTCGCTGTTCAGGCGGTACTCAGAAATCTTGAGTCGGCTTTACATGCACGCTTGCGTGCCTGAATGCGCTGCTTGGGCTGACTAAAAAATGACGTCATAAAAACAGCTATCCGGAGGAGCACATATGGAATTTTCAATCGAAAGTCTTGAGACCCCGGCGCTGACCAAAGCGCATCTGGCCGAGTTGCTGTTCGAGCAGATCGGGCTCAACAAACGTGAATCAAAGGACATGATTGACGCATTTTTTGACCTGATATCTGACAGCCTGGTCGAGGGCACGGATGTGAAAATTTCAGGTTTTGGCAATTTTCAGATCCGTACCAAAGCACCCCGGCCTGGGCGCAACCCACGCACTGGGGAAGCCATTCCGATTGAAGCCCGCCGCGTGGTGACATTTCATGCCAGTCACAAGCTCAAAGACCAGATACAAGGCAACATAGCGGGTGATTGACGGTTCCTGATGGGGTACTTCACGACCCCAGACATTGTTAACGGATGTCAAATGTGTAACCACGCAACACATTTTAAAAAACCGAATTAACCCTTTGCGCTAAGATTCTACTTAGAGTAGATTTAGAGGTTTCGGCTTTAGTGTATTGATTTAATTGGAGAATTCACTTCCACCCATTCCCGCGAAACGCTACTTCACCATTGGTGAGGTGAGTGATTTGTGCGGTGTCAAACCTCACGTGCTCCGTTATTGGGAGCAAGAGTTCACGCAACTGCGCCCCATGAAAAGGCGTGGCAACCGCCGCTACTACCAGCATCATGAAGTGCTGATGATCCGGAGAATCCGCGATTTACTCTACGATCAGGGCTTTACCATCAGTGGCGCCCGCAACAAACTGCATGAAATCGTGCAGATTGAGGGCGACAAACGCCGCAACGGCGAGGTCATGCTGGACGGCGTTGATGTGACTGACGGCGCAGATTCGGGCCTGGGTGATTTCCCGGATTCAGCTGATTTTGAAGACAGCGAACCCGTCAATGAAGGTGCTGATTTGCCGAGCGGCCACATGGCCCACCAAAGGCTGCAATTGGTGCGCCGCGAGTTGTTTGAAATTCGTGATTTGCTCAGCGCAGCGCACTGAATTACGGCGAACCCTCACGCTATAATTCAATTTGTTTCGGTGTGTGGCGCAGCCTGGTAGCGCACTTGCATGGGGTGCAAGGGGTCGAAGGTTCGAATCCTTTCACACCGACCATTAGACAGTTTAAAGGCCTTTAAGGAGCGATTCTTAAAGGCCTTTTTCATTGGTAAATCAAGGGCTTACGCGATAACTAGGGATAAAGGCAGCTATTGACTGCTAGCCCCTACCGGGGGTACAAACGGGGGTGCAGGCAGTGATTTTTAAGAATTTTTGGGTTTTATACCCCCGTTTTTAAGAATCTCCCAATGAAAGGGCTGCTTGTCGTACCCCCACTTCCTAAAGGAGTTGCACCCCCATGCTGACTGATGCCCAATGCAGAAACGCGGTTTGCCCGCCCGATAAAAAGCAGGTACGGTTTACTGATGCGGGCGGCATGTATTTGCAGGTCAGTCCCGCCGGGTCAAAACGCTGGTTTTTGAAATACCGCATTGCAGGGGCTGAAAAGCAATTGGCCCTAGGCAGCTACCCAGACGTGACCTTGACGGCGGCACGCAAAGCCCGTGAAGCCGCCAAGCTTGAAAAAAGCGCAGGCCGTGACCCGGTACAAGCCCGCAAAGTAGCCAAGCTCAAAGCCCTGACCCCGGCGGGTGATACCTTTGAAGCCACCGCCCGCGAGTGGTACGCCATGAAGCTTGATAGCTGGAGCAGCCATTACGCCATTCGTGAAAAGCGCAATCTTGAAAAAGACCTTTTCCCATTTTTAGGGTCACGGCATATCGGGGAGATTGAAGCCATCGAGCTGCTGGCCACCGTGCGCAGGGTAGAAGAACGCGGCGCGCTGGATGTTGCACACCGCGTATTGACCACTGCAGGGCAGGTGTGGCGCTATGCCGTGGCTACTGGCCGGGCACAGCGGGACGTTAGCGCCGATATTCGTGGCGCATTGAAGCCCCACCACGGCAAACACTTTGCGGCCATTACAGACCCGCTGGCACTTGGCAAACTGATTCGAGTGATTAGAGGCTATCAGGGCGGGCCAATCGTGCGGGCGGCATTGCAGCTAGCGCCGTTACTGTTTCAACGCCCTGGCGAACTACGGGCAGCGGCATGGGCTGAATTTGACCTTGATGCGTCCATGTGGACTATCCCTTCAAGCCGCATGAAGCGCAGCGTAGAGGGCAAGCAAAACGGCAATCCGCACCAAGTGCCACTGTCAACGCAAGCGGTGGCCATTTTGCGCAAATTGCAGCCCCTAACAGGGCACGGCGCGCTGGTTTTCCACGGCGAACGCAGCCACGACAGGCCTATCAGTGACAACACCTTGCGGGCGGCGCTGCTGACGCTGGGCTATGGCCCTGACGTGCAAAGCGTGCATGGTTTCAGAGCCACGGCACGCACGCTGCTGGCAGAAGAATTGAACATTGACCCACTGGTGATTGAAGCGCAGCTAGCCCATGCGGTGAAAGACGCAAACGGCAGGGCGTACAACCGCACCCAGTACATGAAGCACCGGGCCAGCATGATGCAACAGTGGGCAGACTACTTAGACAAGCTGGCAGCGGGCGGGGACGTGATTCAGTTTAAGGCGGCGTAAGTCAACACAAATTTATTTTCTTAGACGATGTCGTTGACCAGATCGAGGTTGACAACTTGACCAAGTATTAACTAATGATTTGACCGGGGTTTTCGCTCGATACATTGGAGGTTTTTGCGGCGTGCACAAAAAATAGGCATTCTGGGGCCTAATTGCAAGAACCGCAGAGCTATGCGGTCTTGTTAAACGTTACCCACAAAAATTACCCGGTTGTGCCCAACTTATCCACCGATTTTCCACAGTCTTGTGCCTTGAAGTGTGACTTTTTGAAGGGTACATTAGCTACTGATGATCTAAACAGTGCTGAATAGTACCAATAGAACATCAGGTGCTCAAAGCAATAACCCGTCTTAGCTTGCAGGCCAAGACGGGTTAAGGGACACGAGGTCAAGAAGAGTCGGGTAACGCTTCAGCCTTCGTTTATACCTTGCGCATTCAATTCAGGTCAATTTATTTTGACTTTGAATTTAACTATTGCAAGTTTGTAAACGTTAGTCCCTTGCTATGAGCTTTTTTAAAACTGTTTTAAGAAAGTCTTTATGCAAGAAGGAAATATTGTTTCTGACCCTGACGTGACACTGTGGCGTTTGCCCGTGGTGCTGTCTAACTTTCCAGTCAGTCGCGCCCACTGGTGGCACGGCGTAAAAACCGGACTCTACCCCGCACCCGTTCGCTTGTCCGCTCGCTGTGTCGCTTGGCGCGCTGCTGACATTCGTTTGCTTATCTCTTCACTGTGAGGAGATCAATATGCAACTACTCAGACTGCCATCCGTCAAGACGGAAACGGGGTACAAAGCCAGCGCGTCCATCTATAACGCCATACGTGACGGGTTATTTACTCGTGGCGTAGCCATCGGCCAAAGAAGCCGTGCATGGCCGCTAAATGAAGTCCAAGCCATCAACGCAGCGCGAATTGCAGGCAAGTCAGATGCTGAAATACGCGAACTGGTGAAAGCCTTGCACGCCAAGCGCACCGACCCAGCCAACGCGCTGGCCACGGTTTGAAGGGGTTGGCCATGTACAGCACATCCACCACTTCAAAATTAATAGCTGCTTGCACCCGAATTTATTGGGCTACAGCCCGATTCATGCTGAAAATAGCGTTGGTTTTTGCCGCTATGGTCAGGGGGCTTGTATGAATACAACCATTGACACCCTGACCAGCACCAACGACCTGGACTACCCCACCGGGCAGCGCGGCGGCAAAGCGTTTGCCACGATGGCGGCGCGGTTTGCCTTGCTTGGCTACCAACTGACCCGCACCGATGCGCTTGACGGGCCAGTGAGCTACTACGCAGCGCGTTATGGGCGGGTAGCCTGCTTGCCCACGCTGTGCGATGCGCAGCGCCTGATAGCGCACCTGGAGGCCACACCATGACCACCAATCAGCACAATAACGAGCCACCAGAACCAGAAAAAAAGAAGGCCGCAAACTTGGAAAAGATTGCAGCCCTTGAAGCTATCAGGAACGAGTTTAAAGGCACTGCTAGCCGTTCGCAAGCGGCGCGGCTGCTGGAGGCGCTATCGCGCTATTCGATCAACACGTTTGAGGCCATGCGCTACCTGGACGTGTACTACTGCCCGGCGCGCATATTGCAGCTACGCAAGCAGGGGCACAACATCATCACGCACTGGCAAACCGTGGTGACTGAAGCAGGCGAACGCCACCGAGTTGGGTTGTATGTACTCGATAGCGGGGCTGGCCAGCATGGCGGGCAATAAGTACAAGGGCAGCAAGTACACCGAGGGCTTTACAGGCATTGTGCATAGCGTGTTTGAAAGCCCGGCGTTTGCAGCCCTTAGCCCGCACGCCTGCAAATTGCTGCTGGAGCTGGCCGGGCAGTACCGTGGCAACAACAACGGTAATTTGACGGTGGCCTGGTCAGTGGTCAGCAAACGCGGCTGGCGGTCACGATCAACGCTATGGCGCTGCAAGGCTGAATTGATCAAAGCCGGGTTTGTGTATGTGACCCGCAAGGGCCACATGCCAAGCACTTGCGAGCTGCTGGCGTTGACCTGGTTTGCCTTGGACGTATCGCCCAAGTTTGACCCTGAAGCGCTGGCCAACTTTAAAGCCAAGGCCTACCGGGAAAACGCACGTTTGCCCATGCCTGCTATCAAAGTCAAAGCAGATTGGACGCTACCCAATGGAGGCAGGCCGCTCGCTGCAAAACGCAATCCTTTGTCCACGGCTGAAACATGCACACCGCTACAAGTCCATTAGCGAAACCATGCCCACCTAAAAAAGGGCTTCAATGTTTCAGAGCTGGACTTGTAGGCCACCTTTTGGGGGCTTGCAATGTTTCAGCCGTGGACACCTTTATAGATAAGCCATCTGCTGGTTTCAATCTCTGCCGCTTTCCTGCAATTGAATCAGTGGCGCGGCCCACCAAAAACACGACCAAAACGAAAGGCACAACATGACCACAACCCTAAGGTTACCCCGAGGTACAAGCAAACCCAAGGCGGCAAAGCCTTATGTGATGACGACGGCAGACAAGGCGCGCATGGCCGTTAAACCGTCCATCAACGGCGCGTCAGTGATCCACGCCTATCAAGGCAACGTGATGGGCAAAGACGCGGATATGAGCGTTTTAATCGACCAATTGCGCGAAACCTTTACCGAGGTCAAGGGCGGTGACTTGCACACGCTGGAGGCTATGCTGATAAGCCAAGCCACGGCGCTGCAAACCATTTTTACCAGCCTGGCACGCAGAGCGCAGGATCAGGAATATCAAAAGAACCTAGAGGCGTTTTTGGGGCTGGCGTTGAAAGCGCAGGCACAGAGCCGGGCCACCATATCGGCGCTGGTTGACTTGAAGTACCCAAGGCAAGCCACGTTTGTAAAACAGGCCAACATTGCTAATGGGCCGCAACAGGTCAACAACGGCACCGCGGCGGGCGCTATTCCTGAGCAATACGCGCAGGCGCGCACGCACGCGGGAAAATCCGCACCTGAGCAAATCAAACTATTGGAGGCAGAGCATGGGCAACCCGGCAAAAGGATGGACACCAGAGCGGCGCAAACGGCAGAGCGAAGCTATCAGGCAGTGGAAACCGTGGCAACAGTCCACCGGGCCAAAAAGCCCCGAGGGTAGGGCGGCGGTGGCGCGCAATGCCTGGAGGGGTGGGCATTGGTTGAAGCTACGGCAGGCCGTGAAGGAGTTGAATCAGGCTATGCGTGAGCAACAGAAGGTAGCTGGATTTTTCGAACGATAGTGCAAGACGTGGAGCGTACCCTGTATAAAAACTCCATACCAAATTCTTCTCGCTCATCGCGCAAAAAATCATCTATGCTATTTCGGGAATATGTTTTATGGGGAGCGTTATATGGATGACAACAGACAGAAGCTGCAATTTAAGGATCGTTTACTTTGGAGCCGGGTAGCGGCGAAAAGTGACGCAAATCAAGTTGAATTTCGGCGTCGCATTGATGTACTTGATGCAGCGCTTAGTGCTTTAGCACCCGTATGGATAGCTATTCATGCCAAATCGAACGAACTAAAACTTGCATCTAAAAGCCGACGGATTTGGATTGAATGGACGATATTCAGTGTGGGGGCATTGTTAAACTGGTACTTTCCCTCGGACGCTAAGCCGTATATTGGCTTCGGCGCTGCGTTGATGGTTGGAGCGGGCTGCTCGCACCTGCTCGGCCTAGCAAAGCGTTTTATGCTGGAAAGCGAGATTCAAAAACTTGTTGAGCAACAGTCTTTTTTGCTTTTTCACTGGATTAGCACAGGAGCTCCAAACGAAGATTTTTGGGGTTGTCGGCAAAATGCTATTCGAATAAATGAGTTAGAAGAAAACTCCAGGGACACAGATTTATTAAGAGCAGAGTACGAGGCGCTAAACGTTGCGTCGCGCAATCGACTTTTAAACATCAGACACGACATACTTTGGCGAACATCAGGGGACTATCTAACGGGCTGGGTTTTGGAACTTGACGGCATGAATCTTCCCGCCGATTCCGACGGCGCTGGGCTTACGGGCTGAAGTGCTTCAGGCGATCATTGCTTTAAATTAGGCAATGCGCAATTAGTTTTACGGCCAGTCTATGGTGGAAATCTTTCATAAATTCGAACCGTAAAACCTAGCCATCACAATTAAACGGTGCAGAAAACATGAGTGATCATCTTGATAGTTCCAAGTCCTGTTTGGCCCATGCTTTGAAACGAATTCGCGAGCTTGAGGCCGATATGCTCGCATTCGACAAGCTTCCCCCCTATATTGAAGTTGTTGAAGATGATCCTGAGCCCGGCTGGAAGGTGCGAAAGGTGAAATTTAACATTCCAATTCCTTGGTCCTTCAGCAACATTACCTTTGATGCCGCGAATCAATTGAGGGCTGCTTTGGACCAAGCAGGATTTGCCGTGGCTATAGCCAGCGGCAACGCTGGAAGGAAAGCGCATTTTCCGTTTGGTGATGATTTGCTCCAATCTGCTTCGCGGAAGACACAACAATCCAAAGATATTCCGGAAGTAATCTTTAACTTGATGCTCACATTTCAGCCTTACTTTGGAGGAAACAACAGTCTGTGGGGTCTAAACAAGCTTTGCAATGCAAACAAGCATGAGGTGACGTTAAAACCGGTGATAAAAAGTGGCATTGTTCAACTCCAGCGCGGAACGGTCGTCGGCCCTGCCGCTATAACTAATATTTGGGACATGGCATCAAATGAACTAGTGCTATCTAGAGTTGGTCCGGGCGGTAGCGTGAGTGGCGATATAAATTATTCATTCTCTCTACTTGTCGGTGATCCAAAGCACACGGGTGGCAAACCAGTGGTTCAATATTTGGACGAGGTTGCACAAGACGTTGAACGCATTTTGGAGGCGATAGATCGTGAGGCGATCGGCCTAGGCCTATTTACGTAAGCATCGCGTACCTTCAAACGGTTGTCATTTCAGTGGCCCAACCAGCACTCAGCGAAAATTTGAAATATGCTTTCCAAGAACAGCACTTCAAATCTTCCGCAGAGAAAAAATACACGATTGAATAGAATCAAAAAATTCGTGACTGATGCGGGGTATCCAACCTAAACCGGGGGTACAGATGGGGGTGCAAATTGGGTTTTTATTTTTGAGAAGCTAGTAACTATGCGGGTCACAGCTCATCTTTAGAGCGGTTTCACAGACCAGATTTTTTAAGCTTTGACGTATTAAAAAAGGGCCTGATTTAATGATCAGGCCCTTTTTTTATTTGTGCAGTTTTTCAATCAATATCAACAACGTGAAAATCAAATTTGCCAGCTCGGCGGTTTGCAAAATAAAGTTTGAGTGTTTCTTTCACCGTCCGAAAAGCTATCTCCTCCCACGGGATTTCTGACTCGCTAAACAGTCTGGCTTCAATCGTTTCGTGGCCGGGGTCAAAAACGGTACTTAGCAATTTAGCCCGGTAAAACAAATGCACTTGGCCAACCCGGACCACGTTCATGATGGCAAACAAATCCTGCATTTCAAACTGAGCACCAGCTTCTTCGACCGTCTCGCGTGCAGCGCCCTGTGCTGTGGTTTCACCCAGCTCCATAAAGCCTGCTGGCAGAGTCCATTTGCCTTTGCGTGGCTCGATGTTTCGCATGCACAGGAGCACTTGGCCACCATCGCTCCCCCAAACAGGCACCGTACCCACCACATTGAGCGGGTTCTCGTAATGCACGGTGTTGCAGGCCGGGCAGACAGCACGCTGCTTGGTGTCGCCATCGTCTGGCAATCGGTAAACGACGGCGGTACCGCAGGCGCGGCAGTGTTTGATGGCAGGACGATGCATCTGAGCGGTGACGGTGTAGCGTTGATGACGCTATTAAATTAGTAGCTGCTCGCGCCCGAATCTATTGGGCTAGAGGCCCAAAAGACCTCTAAAAATCGCCTTTTGAGCTGATTTTTTGAGGTTTTTAGCGTTTGATAGTTGAAAAATCAGGCCTTGGTGGTTTTGCCGTGCTTTTCGATCAGGGCACGCGCCGTGTCAAGCAGCTTCTTGCCGTCAAACCCCTTTTTATTCATGTCTTCAACCCACTCGACTTCGACGGTACGGGCTTTGCGGCGGAACTCCTGGGCTTCTGCCACGCTAACGGTGTAGATCGTGTTGCCACGGTCGCTGGCTGACTTGCGGCCAATGCCGTCGTTGCCTTGCTGGGTTTTGCCCAGCCACGCAGACGTTGCCATGCCAGAGTTGTTGTCAATGACTTTTTTCAGATCAGGTGCCAGGCTGTTGTACTTGGCTTTGTTCATGGCCATCACAAAAGTGGTGGTGTACAGGCTGCCGCCTGCAGGGTCAAACTCGGCATGGAACTTGGTCAGCTCGTTGACCTTGACCGACGGTACAACTTCCCACGGAATCACGCAGCCATTGATGGTGCCTTTGCTCAGCGCATCAGGAATGCCTGGTAGCGGCATGCCGACAGGCGTTGCGCCCAGCACCCCCAGCAGCTTGGTCACTTGCCGGGTGGGGCCGCGCATTTTCATGCCACGCAGGTCAGCGATGGACTTCACGGCTTTATCAGCGGTGTGAATCACGCCGGGGCCATGCACTTGAAGTGCCAGAACTTGCGTGTCCTTGAACTCGTCGCTGGCGACAGTAGAGAAGTATTCCCAATACGCTTTCGACGTGGCCTCTGCGTTGTTCATCATGAAAGGCAGCTCAAACACTTCAATACGGGGGAAACGGCCTGCCGTGTTGCCTGGCAGCGTCCACACCACGTCAACCACACCGTCTTTGGCCTGGTCATACAGCTGCACGGGCGTGCCGCCCAACTGCATGGCGGGGTAGCCTTCAAACTTGATGCGGCCGCCCGATTCTTTTTCAACTTTGTCCATCCACGGCTTGTGCATGCTTAGCCATACATTGGACTGCGGTGACATGAAGGTATGAAACTTCAACGTGACGGCTTGCTGTGCCATGGCCGAGAGTGCAGGTGCACCCAGAGCTGCGGCGGCGCCGGATTTAAGAAGGGTGCGTCTGGCGATCATGGACATTCCTTGAACTGATAAAAGATGAAGACCAAAATTTAAGGGCATTCACAGGTTTTGAAAACCCGTGAATGCCCTATACGTCGTAACTTTGGCAGTTTTATCTGATTATTTCAGTGAGCTGTAATTCACTGGCACCCAGGTAAAGCCTTTGCCCGTTGCTTTCCGTACATGGCCCAGGCCTGGAAATGCCAGGTGCGAGCTGCCGACCAGGTAGCCACTTTTAGCTGCATCAGCATAGGCTTTGATGCGTTCTTTGGCGGCGGCCTTGGTCTCGGTGTCAAACTTGATGGTGACGCTGGGGTCATCAAACTGCACGGCTGCCACGTGCATCAAATCGCCCCAAAGCATCAGCTTTTCGCCTTTGCTTTCAACAGCATACACAGTGTGGCCCGCAGTATGGCCATGCGTTGCCATGGCTTTGATACCGGGGACCAATTCGGTGCCGCCTTCAAAAGTCTTCAGCTTGCCAGCCGCTACATACGGGTTGACGGATGCCATCGCACCCTGAAAGAAGCCTTGCGACTCTTTGGGTGCTGCTTTCATTTTGGCTTCACTGAGCCAAAAGTCGGCATCTGCCTTGTCAAGGCGCAGCGTGGCGTTCGGGAAAGCCATGGCTGTACCGTTCATCAAGCCGCCTACATGGTCGGGGTGCATGTGGGTGATATAAATCTCATCGACCTGCTCGGGCTGGTAGCCAGCAGCTTTCAGGTTGGCGAGCATGTTGCCCAGCGTGGGGCCAAACAGGCCAGCCGCACCGGTGTCAACCAGCACCAGCTTGCTGCCGGTGTTGATGAGGTAGGCGTTGACCGAAGTTTCAACCGGGTAGCTGACGAAGTTCTTCTTCAGTGCGGCATCAATTTTGGCGGCAGGTGCATTGAGCAGGTCTTTGACGGGCAATTTGACCGTACCGTCAGAAATGGCAGTCACTTCAAAGTCGCCCAGCATCATGCGGTAGTAGCCGGGCGCCTGGGTTTTCACCATGGGGCCCGCTGCAAACGCAGCAGCGGCGAAACCCGTCAGCGCAAGGCTAACAACCAGTTTTTTAAGAGTAGGCAGCATAAAAATAATTCCCTTTATAGTAAATAAAAAATCAAAAGACGGTAGGCAATGCCACGCTTGAAAGCATCTCACAGCCTGTCTAGTTTCGTAATGTAAATCCTAAAAGATGTCCTCTGCTGTCGCTGGGCTTATGTACTTTTTGCGACAGTGGCGAGCGCGGCTTGAACCTTGTCTGGTGTGAAAGGAATCGAGCGCAGGCGAGCGCCAGTTGCATCAAAAATCGCGTTGCCTATTGCTGCTGGAATGGCTGTCGCGGTAGGTTCACCCGCGCCCCACGAGACATCACCGGGTGTGTTGATCATGTCCACTTCAACGCGCGGCACATCTGGAAAACGCAAGATCGGATAGGTCGCCCAATCGACGCTGGTAACTTTGGTCTTGTCCCACTGAACCTGTTCCATCAGCGTGCGGCTGACGGTTTGAATCACGCCGCCTTCAATCTGGTTGGCCAGGCCGTCTGGGTTGATGATTTGGCCGCAATCGTGCCCAACGCAAACCCGGCTGACACGTACCTCACCGGTTTTGCGATTAACTTCCACCTCTGCCACGGCGGCCACATAGGTAGTGGCGTTGTTGTAGCGGACGTATGAGATGCCCCGGCCTTTGGCGATATCGCCCGTATGGGCTGCCATCTGCGTGCCCTTACGGGTTTGCCAGTTGGCACGCTTCATGGCCGCTTGCAGCACGGCCTGTCCGCGTGGGTCTTTGAGGTAGCGCATGCGAAATTCTGCCGGGTCGGCGTTGGCCGCTGCCGCCAGCTCGTCCATGAACGATTCGTTGGCAAAGGTGTTTTCAATGCGGCCAGGGCTGCGCAAGTGGGCTGATCTGAAAAATGCTTTTTCAACATGCCTTGTGTTGACCCGCAAATTGGGCAGGGCGTAGGGTGCGCCAGCGTTTTGAAATAAAAATCCTACCCAGTTGCCGGGCTTGGGCATGCCCACATCCGTCGCAGCCAGCAACGGGAAGTCAAGCGGTTTGAAGGCCACGATATGGTTGAGCGCGATGTGAAAGTCGGCAGACCAGGCTTGCAAGTTGCCCTCTTTGTCAAAACCTGCTTCCATATCCATAGCACGTGGCGGGCTCTTGGGCGCGCGTGCAGTCTCGTCAGCGCGCATCCACTGCACGCGAATGGGTTTGCCAATCAGTGTCGCAATCAGCGCTGCATCCGCTGTTGCATCCTCATGGCCGTTACGGCCATAGCAGCCAGAACCATCGACATACAGCAGGCGTATTTTGTCGAGCGACACACCTGTAACGGCGGCCAGCTCGCTTTGCATGGAGTGTGTAGCTTGTGAAGGTGACCACACCACCAATTGGCCTGCGCTGTAGTCAGCCACAGCGCATGAGGGCCCAATGGATGCGTGAGTTTGCACGGCAAACTCGTAGCTGGCTTTGACGCGCTTCTCGCTGGTGGTCAGCGCAGCCAAAGCGTCGCCTACTTTTTGGGTAGCCTCTTCTTTTGCAATCGGTTGCTTGCGCCAGTAATCGAATACGGTGGCCTTGTCTGGCAAACCCGTTCCAGCCGACCAGCTGAGTTTGAGCGCTTTGGCTGACTTGATGGCAGCCCATTCGCTTTTGGCAACCACAGCTAAAAAATCGCCTTTGCGAACGGTTTGGATAAAGCCGTTAACCTTGCGCGCCTGGCTGTCGTCTACCGCCAAGAGTTTTGCACCCAAATCGTCAGCGCGCACTACGCGCGCGTGCAGCATGCCTGGCAAGCGCACGTCATGGGCGTACTCGAATTGCCCCGTCACTTTGGCGGGAATGTCCACACGCGGAATCGACTTGCCAACCACCCGATAGCTCGAAGCTGGTTTGATGGCGACCTTGGCATCAACTTTCAGCTCCCCGGCTGTCATGCCCTGCATCAGGTCGCGGTAGGTCAGCATTTTGGAGGGCTCGGCTTTTACGCTGACCACACCCAGATTGGCCTGTAGTTGATCGGCAGGCACACCCAGGCGTGTCGAGGCTCGCGCCAGCAGTGCGGCCCTTGCCGTGGCGCACGCTTTGCGCAATTCGCCGCCGCCTTGAGCAATAGTCAGGTTGGCACCGGTGATCCACTGGTCTGGCGTGGTGGCCGTGTCGCCCATGACCATCTCGATTTGCTCAAAGGCCACATCCAGCTCGTCTGCTGCCATTTGCGCCATGGCGGTTTTAGTACCTGTTCCCAGGTCAACTTTGCCGACAAAAATAGTGATCTTCCCGTTCGGCTCAATGCTGACAAAAGAGTCCACCAGGTCTTTGGCAACAGCTTTGGCAGGGCGCAGCACTGGCATGGCGGTACCTGCGGCACGTGCCAGGGTTGCGTCAAGGCTGAAGCCAACGACCAGCGCACCAGCGGTGGCTTTAAGCAAGCTGCGGCGGTTCAATGAGGTTTGAATGTTGTTCATGGTCATGCCCCTTTCAAGCGGTTGCTGCGCGCTTGACGGCGGCGCAAATACGTTGATGGGTGCCGCAGCGGCAAAGGTTGCCTGCCAGAGCGTCCTTGATCTGGATGTCGCTGGGTTTTGGGTTGGTTTTCAGCAGTGCAGCGGATGTCATGACCATGCCGTTGATGCAGTAACCGCATTGCACGGCCTGCTCGTCAATAAACGCTTGTTGCAACTTTCCGGGCTTGCCGTTGTCCAGCAAACCTTCCAGGGTGGTGATGCTTTTGCCTGCCAAAGTGTTGACGGGCAGCAGGCAAGAACGAGTGGCTACGCCATCAATGTGAACAGTACACGCACCGCACTGGCCCAGGCCACAGCCGTATTTGGGCCCCTTTAGCGCGAGATCATCGCGTAGTACGTACAAAAGGGGCGTGTCGGCGTCAACAGTGACCGACTGAGGTTTTCCATTGACTTTAAGTGTGTAGCGCGGCATGGTTTGTCTCCAGTTTTTTTGATGATTTGAATTGATGACTTGTAGCGACGACTTGGCTCAACAATTTACTCAGGCTTGATACCCGCTGCCTTGATGGTCTTGGCCCAGAACTCGGTATCTTTTTTAACCAGAGCATCCAGCGCCGCAGGTGACAGGTAGCGCAGTTCAATACCCGCACCATCGGCTCGGGTTTTTGTCTCTGGCAGCTCGAGTGCGGCCTTGATTTGTGCACTGAGCTTGGCAACGACGTCGGGCGGCGTATTGGCAGGCGCGAAAATGCCCACCCAGGCCTCCAGCTCAAAACCTTTGAGACCAGCTTCAGCCGTCGTAGGTACGTTGGGCATGCCAGGGTGACGGGTTTTGCCTGCCACGGCCAAGCCATTGAGCTTACCGACCTGCACCTGACCCATCACGGACGGTGGGGTGGTGATGAACACCTGGACTTGTCCCGACAACACATCCTGCAAGGCCGGGCCTGAGCCGCGATACGGAATGTGCACCATGCTGGTTTGTGTTTGCAGTTTGAACATCTCGGTGCCAATGTGTGACAGCGAGCCGTTGCCCTGAGATGCATAACTGACCTTGCCCGGGTTGGCTTTGAGATAGCTGATGAATTCGCCCAGATTTTTCGCTGGAATGGACGGATGAACCGCAATCACATTCGTTGCTACTGTGATCAGCGCCACCGGTACAAAGTCTTTTTGCGCCCATGGCAGCTTGGGTGTCAGGTTGGGGTTGCCAACGTGATACGCCGAGTAAGAGTTGAGCAGGGTGTAGCCGTCGGGATTGGCTCTGGCCACTGCTTGATAAGCCACGTTGCCGCTGCCGCCGCCCCGGTTGTCAACAACGATGGGCTGGTTGGTCACTTTGGCCAATGAGTCGGACAAAATGCGGGCCGAGGCATCGACAAAACCACCGGGCGGGTTGGGCACGACCAGCGTGATCGGCTTGCTGGGGTAGCTTTGGGCCAGCACCATGGTGGGGGCAGCAAGCGCGGCGACAGCAAAAGCCATGGCACTGAGGAAAAGAGAGGGGTTTGGTTTTTGGGGCATGAACAAGTCTCCGATATAAAAATCAATAGCGGCCTGACAACAGCGCGCCCGCGTTGGGCACACGCCGCTCAAGACCCAGGCTTTTTAGCAAGGCGTAAGTGGTACAGACCGAGCTTGAGATCACGGGCAGGCCACTGGCTGCTTCAATGAGCGGGATAGATGCTAATGAGGGCATCTGAACGCAGGCTGACGCAACAATCGCGTCCACGCCTTTGACATTGAGCTGCGTCCACAACTGTGCTGGCGCTTTGGGGTCGCGTGCGCCCACGGCCAGATTGTCATGGATCTCAAGCGAGATGCTGTCAATAACTTCAATGCCTTCGTTCTCGATGTAGTCGATCACCATTTTCGTCAGCGGCTTCATATAAGGTGCAATGATGGAGATACGCTTGGCACCCATGACTTGCAAGCCTTCCACCAAAGCTCCGGCGCTGGTGATGACGGGCGTCGGCGCGCCATTGGCAACAGTGATGTCGTGCAGACGGCGTTGTGATTCACGGTGGTAGCCATTGCCCATGCTCATGATGGCGACCAGGCAGGCGTAACCCATGGCATCCATGTGCGCATCAGACAACTCCAGGGCGCAGCGGTCAGAGTCATGGTCCATGGCAGCCAGTTCTTCCTTGGTGACTGATTTCATGCGCATGCGACTGGAATGAAATGTAAATCGCTCCGGCAACACCGCTTCGCGCGCGCGCAGCATGGCCGGGATTTCAGTTTCCATCGTGGTGTTGGAGCTGGGTACGATCAGGCCTATGCGGTAGTTTGATTTCGTCGTTTGTAGTGCGGACATGTGTTTTTCCTGTGGATTCTTATTTTTAGCGTTTTGATTGATACTTGCAAATACATATTCAAGATAGATTCATACTTGAATCAAATTAATTATTGAACCCATTCAAAATCATTTTCAACATGGAACTTCGCCAAATCAAATATTTTGTGGCATTGAGTGGCGAGCTGAGCTTTACCCGCGCAGCCAAAAAACTGCATGTGTCCCAGCCACCCCTGAGTTTTCAGATTGCCAGTCTTGAAGCTGAACTGGGCGCGCGTTTGTTTGACCGTACCAGCCGAAGCGTGCAACTGAGTGAAGCAGGCAAGGCTTTTTTGCCCCATGCCCAAGCCGTGATGGCACGTCTGGATGAGGCTGTACGCCATGTGCAGCGCGTGGCGGCCGGGCTTGAGGGCAGGGTGCAGGTCGGGCTGGCGGGTTCGCACTTCTTTGGTCCTTTCCCAAAGTTCATCGCCCAGTTCAGGTCGCTGCGTCCGACCATGGAAGTAGCGCTGCAAGAAATGACGCCCAATGAGCAGTTGGGCGCTTTAAAAGATGGGCGACTTGACCTGTGCGTGTCTCGCAACGCCATGGATGCAGCCAGCAGTGATCCGTTAATTCAAGCCGCATTGCTTTGGCATGACCCGGTTGTGGTTGCCTTACCGCTGGGCCATCGGTTTGGTGCGCGAAAGACACTGTCGCTGATGGATTTAAAGCGTGAGGATTTTGTTTCGCTTCGCCTTGACTCATCGCCTTTTGCGGACAAACTCATTCAGGCGTGTATCAAACAAGGCTTTACGCCCACTGTGGTGCAGCAGGTGGTTGAGTTGCCTGCTGTACTTAACCTGGTGGCCGCCGGACTGGGCGTAGCCATGGTGCCTTTGTCGCTGGCGCAGTTACGCACCGATGCGCTGCACATTTGCGCATTGCGCCAACCTGAAAGCAGCCAGCGGCTAAATGGCGATGTCTATTTGCTGAGCCGTTTGGGCAGTGCATCGCCCGCTGTAGTTGAATTTACCCATCAACTCATTGACTGGGCGAAAGTGCTCAAGTGATGTACTTCACCAGCCAAAGAGATATGCCCGGGAACAGCAGTAGCAATACCGTACGAATCGTGTCAGAAATCAAAAACGGCATCACGCCCTTGTAGCTTTCGGCAATCGGCACGGCGTTGGCCTTGCCTTTGGTCATGCCGTTGACGACATACACGTTCAGCCCCACAGGCGGGGCCAGCATGCCAAAGCCGACCGTCATCAGCACCATGATGCCAAACCAGATGGCGGTGTACTCTTTGCTCATGCCAAAGTCCAGTCCCATGATCATCGGGAAAAAGATCGGGATGGTCAGCAAAATCATGCTCAGTTCGTCCATCACCGCGCCCAGCACCACATAAAACAGCATGATGGCCGCCACCACCATCACCGGTGACAAGCCCCATGAACCGACGACTTGCGCCAGCTGCGAGGGCACTTGCGTCAAAGCCAATGATGCGTTCATCAAGTCAGCGCCGAGGAAAATCAAAAAGATCATGGCCGAACTTTCAGCGGTGGCGTAAAAGCAGTTCTTGAACTTGTCCCATGTCATTTCACGTTTGGCCAGCGCTGCAATAAAGGTCGCAAAGGCACCAACCGCTGCACCTTCAGTCGGGGTAAAAAAGCCGCCGTAAATACCGCCAAAAACAATCACAAAAATGGCAGCAATCGGGCCAATGCCTTTGAGTGCGTTTGTCATGTTTGTTTTAACAACGGCATCTTTTTCGGGTGCTTGCCCCGGCACGATACGCACATAAATCGCAATGGCCACCATATAGCCCAGCATCGCAATAATGCCGGGCACCATGGCCGCTGCAAACAGCTTGGCAATGTTTTGTTCGGTCAAAATCGCATAAATAACCAAGGGTACCGATGGCGGAATCAAAATGCCCAGCGTGCCGCCTGCAGCCAGGGTGCCCGTGGTCAAGCGACCTGAATAGCCATGCTTGCGCATTTCGTCATAGGCCACATTGGTGATGGTGGCTGCGGTGGCCACTGACGAGCCGCAAATGGCACCAAAGGCCGCGCAGGCCAGCACTGCGCCCATGGCCAGCCCGCCCTTGAAGCGGCCCATCACGCCAGCGGCAAATTCAAACAGGGCTTTGCTGATGCCGCCCTGGGTGGCAAAGTGGCCCATCAAAATAAACAGCGGAATGACGGACAGGTCATAACTGGCAAAACGTGCAAAGGCTTGGCTGTTTAAAAAGTTAGCCAGTGGGCTCCAGCCTGTTTGCAGGACATAGCCAATGCCGCCCGCCAAAAACATGGTGATGGCAATCGGTATGCGTACGGCCATCAGCACCAGCATGATGCCGAAAATCATCAGGGCGAGTTGAATAGCGCTCATAATATTTGGTGCTTAAACAGCGAGTTCAGGGTTGTCTTCAGTGGTTTGCGCTTCAAAGCCAAACAGACCCTGGTGCAATGCAATCAATACCGTCAAGGCAAGTGGTGGCACCATGATGGCGTAAACCACCCATTCAGGAAAACCCAGAATTTGAGTTTCAGAATGGGTGCTGAACGAGTTCAAGCCGCCTACGGTTGTGCGCCATGCCATGAGTGCCATCACGCAGCCCAGCAGCAAAGCGCCTATGCGTTCCATCGCGTCTTGCGCTGCGGGTGAGGCTTTGGTGGTGAAAAAGTCCACCACAATGTTGCCGCGCCTGACTTGGCACCACGGCATGAACAGCGCAATGGCCGCGCCTGCCGCAGCACCTGAGAGTTCAAAGTCACCCACAATGGTTTTGCCAATCAGGTCGCGGCCAATCACACTGATGCAGGTCATCAAGGTGATAAAAATGAGCAGCAAACCTGCCAATATGGCACAAAGTCTGGCCAGTGTTGATAGCGCTTTCATGGCGAATCTTTCTTTAAGGTCAAATCACTTTAACGTGCAACTCACCCAGGCCAGCCACGCTGCCCACCATGGTGTCACCACTGACCACGGCCGCCACGCCTTCGGGCGTGCCGGTGTAAATCAGATCGCCGGGCATCAATTCCCACGCGGCTGACAAATGCTCAATTGTCTCAAGCACATTCCAGATCAGTTTTGACACATTGCTGCGCTGGCGGTCTTTGCCGCCCACTTGCACATACAGCTCGGCATTGTTCACGTCACCAGCTTGTGCTACAGGCGTGATGGGACCGATAGGCGCTGAGTGGTCATAAGCCTTGCCAATGCACCAGGGGCGACCAGCTTTTTTCATCTCGCCTTGCAAGTCGCGGCGTGTCATGTCCAGGCCTACGGCGTAGCCATAAATGTGCTTGTGCGCATCAGCAGCTTTGATGTTTTTGCCGCCTGTGCCAATGGCCACGACCAGCTCAATTTCATGGTGCAGGTTTTTGGTCAGGCTGGGGTAGGGGATGGTGCCTGTGGTGCCCGTATCTACAACGACGATGGCGTCGGCTGGCTTTAAAAAGAAAAACGGTGGCTCGCGGCCGGTAAAACCCATTTCCTTGGCGTGCTCTTCGTAGTTGCGGCCAACGCAGTAAATACGGTGAACCGGAAAACGATCTGCTGTGCCAACAACGGGCACTGAAACGGTTGCAGGTGGGGTAAAAACATAAGGCATGAAAATTTTCCTTTGTGTGTGCCCGGTGCCTGATGCACCCAGCGATCTAAACTGTCTGAACTGATTCTAAGTATTGTCGCTGTCTATAAAAACACCATCTTGCTTTAGCCGCGTCTGAAGCTTTTTCACATCCACATTAGCAAGCGCTTGCCCTGTGTCATGTGTCGCAGCCGCCGTTCCAGCCGCCTGGCCCATCACAAAACAGCCCCCACTGACCCGCGCAGCGGATTGGCCTTCGTGCGTCATGGAGGCGCAGCGTCCGGCGACGAGTAAATTGTCGATGCCCACAGGCACCAGCATGCGCCAGGGCAAGTCGTTGTAGACGCGGCCATGTGCGGATTCCCAGTTGCGCGGGAATTGCCAGTCAATGCGGCCAGCAGCATGCAATTCCATTGGCCAGGCGTTGACCCCGATCGCATCATAGAAGCAGGCAGACGACAAAATGTCTTCTCCGGTCAGCACATACTGACCCTGAATGCGTCTGCTTTCCCGAATGCCGATCTGAGTGGCAATGTCCACAATCGCGGAGCCTGCAAAGCCTGGAACCTCGGCTTTTAAAAAGTGAAAATATTCAGCAATCTGGCGTCGGCCTTCGATCTCTCCCTGACTCAACTGGCGGGCATCGGTCGCGTCCATGGCAACACCTTCTGCGTTGCCAATCTGCGTCACGTTGGCGCGCCACTCGGTGGCAATTTTTTGCGGCCTGAGGATGGCCCCTTCACGCGGGAATTTATAGCGCCCTGGTTTTTCGGTTTGTGCTTGCAGCATGTATGTGTTGATGGCCTTGAACTCGCCAACAGCAGCCAGTGCATCAGGTGCGTTGACATGCCCCACACGAAACATGGTGGTCGGAAACAAGCCACTGCCATGTCCGTCGCCAAGCTCGAAAGGGACGCCCGAAAAATGGGCCACGTCGGCATCGCCAGAACAATCTATAAACCGATGCGCGGTAATGGCCTGACGACCGGATTTGGTCTCTACCACCAATGCTGCAATTTTTTGACCCTGCATCACCACTGCAGCAGCGTAGGCATGAAACAAAATTTGTACACCGCAAGCCACCAACAGCTGATCTGCGGCGCATTTGAATGCCGACACGTCATAAGAGCGCACACGAATGCGGCCCTGCATGCCATCTTGCGGACTGTTCAGGCCGCCCAGCACATCAATGCGCGCCAGGAGCTCGTCCACTACGCCGTGTACAACCTGCTGCATCTCGCCGTTTTTGCGGCCATACAAACCCGCAAAATTAGTCACACCACCGGCTGTGCCCATGCCGCCCAGAAAGCCGTAACGCTCAACCAGCAACACCCGCGCGCCATGCTTTGCGGCGCTGACGCTGGCGGCTAAACCCGAAGGGCCACCGCCAACGACGACTACATCGAACTCACCGTAGACGGGAAGCTGGCGGGCTGGTTCAAGAATCGACTGCATCGTGACTAAAGACTCACTCTATTTTGATGTTGCGCATCGCAATGATGCCGCCCATGATCGCGGTTTCACTCTTGATGCGGCTGGTCAGCCCCTCTGGCGATGTACCCACCGCTTGCCAGCCCTGATTAAACAGTTTTTGGCGCGTGTCGGCATCGCGAATGATTTTGGACACCTCTGCATTCAGTCTGGCTTGTGCCGCTTTCGACAGGTTGGCAGGGCCGACCAGTGCTGTCCAGACTTCCAGGCTGAAGTTGCGCACTTCAGCGTCTGCCAGCGGTGCAATTTCTGTGGCCAATGGGCTGCGGCCACTGGTCAAGCCAATGGCTTTGAGCTTGCCCGCCCGGATTTGCGGCAGGGCAATGCCCGGCGGCACCAGCGCCATTTGAATCTGGCCGCCGAGCAATGCAGTGACCACTTGCGGATTGCCAGGATACGGAATATGCACAGCTTTCAAATCGCCAGCCTTGGACTTGAGCAATTCCATGCCCAGGTGACCGACAGAACCATTGCCCACCGAGCCGTAGTTCCACTTGTCGCCGCCATTGCGAGCCGCATCAAAAAACGCGCTGCCTGACGGCAAATTGGTTTGTGCCACCAACACCAGCGGCGCAGTCGTCAGCAATGAAATGGCCGTGAAATCTTTGGCCGGGTCATACGTCAGTTTGGGGTTCAGCAGCCTGGCAGAAGTCAGGTTGCCGTTGATGACAACGCCGAGTGTGTGGTCGTCAGTGGCTTTGGCCACCTGATCGGCTGCAATATTGCCGGATGCGCCGGGCTTGTTTTCAATGATGACGGGTTGGCCCAGTACTTTTGACAAAGGCTCCGCCAATGTGCGTGCGGCCATGTCTGGCGTTGAGCCTCCCGGGAAGCCCACCAAGATACGGACTGGCTTGCTTGGCCACGGCGCTGCAGCCTCAGCTTTCCTCGCTACTTTTTGTGCCAAAGCAACCGAAGGCAGGCTGAAAACCGCTGTTAAAAGTGAAGCGGCTAAGTAACTTCTGCGACGCGGATTAAAAAGGGCAGAAGACTTTTTCATGGTGTGTTCCTGATTAAAACGAAAGCCATATTGGAACAGCTTTGTGTGAGCCATGACACCCCGTGCGTGGGTTGATTTTTGTTGCCATGAATGATAAGTATGCTTATTGACAGAGCCCCTGGTACATACCCTTGGCGACTCTCGGGGTGCTCCTTTAAACTTGGCCAATGACTAAAAGCTTTAATTTCGGCGTGGCCCCTGGACACCTCATTCGGCGGGCCCAACAGCTTGCAGTGGCTATTTTCATGGAGGAGACTGGCGCGTTTGATGCAACGCCCGTGCAATTCGCCATTTTGAATGCGCTGATGGATGACCCGGGCGAAGACCAGATCACCTTGTCTAACCGGGTGGCGTTTGACCCCGCTACCTTTGGCTCGGTCATAGGGCGCATCGAGGCCAAAGGCTGGGTCACACGCGAAGCTGACCCCGGCGACAGGCGGCGCAAGCTGTTGTGGATAACGCCAGACGGTGAAAGCGTTGCACTGGGTATGAAGCGGGCTGTTGCCAAAGCCCAGCTGCGCATCGTTGCGCCTCTGAACATTGCAGAGCGGGCGCAGTTGTCAGCCTTGCTGGGCAAGCTGGTTGCCGGGCATGAAAAACCTGCGGGTTAAAAACTTGAACAATCAGTCGTCAGGCTGATTTGGCCAGCAAATCGAAATGCTCCACGGTGGGAGGGCCAGCAAAAAACGGCCCCACAATCGCCCGCCAGTCGGCAAACGCAGCTGACTGCCGAAAATCAACCGTGTGGTTTTCCAGTGTTTCCCAGAAGATCTGCAAAATGTAGCGTTCCGGGCTTTCAATGCCTTTGTTGACCTTGTAGCCCGCAAAACCATTGGCTTTTGAAATCACTTCATGGATGCCGCGCTGAATCGCCACGTCAAAAGCAGCTTGCTGGCCGGGGTGGATGCGGATGTCGGCGAGTTCTAGAATCATGAAGGCTCCTGGTTAAAAATCAGTACTGACTGGCTGGTAGCGACACCGTCAAGCCGTTCAGGTCAGCGCCCAAGGTGATCTGACAGCTCAAGCGGCTGTTGGGTTGGTGCTGCACCGCGGTAAAAGCCAGCATGGCCAGCTCTTCAGCGTCTGGTAATGCAAGCTGTGACGCAAAAGGCTCCTGCACAAACACATGGCAGGTCGCGCAAGTCATCAGTCCACCGCAGTCAGCGGCAATGCCGTCCAGGTTTTTGGAGGTGGCGACTTCCATCAGGCTTTTGCCGACTTTGCCGTCCAGCGTGGTGATGGCGCCGCCGGGTGCTATGAAATTGACAGTGATGGTTTGGCTCATAAATGTTCTTGTCTAGATGCGGCCAAAGTATTCGCGCCGCTGCCATTCATGCTTGTCGATGGCAGCGTCATAGCGCGTGATCTCTTGCTGCTTGATGCGGCCGTAGTAGTTGATGAAGTCTGTACCGAAAGCTTTGGCAAAAGCCAGATCGTGTTTCAAAGCGTTCAGTGCTTTGCCCAAGTTGCTGGGCAATTGTGCGTCGTCAGTTGCGTAGGGCGCGTTTGTGGCTGATGGCGCTGTCAGTTGGCGCTGGATGCCGTCTAGCCCGGCGTAGATTTGCGAGGCCAGGTACAGGTAAGGATTGGCCGCAGGCTCACCAATACGATTTTCAATTCGCGTGGCTTTGTCATTCGCTCCGCCTATCACCCGCAGCATCGCGCCTCTATTGTCACGCCCCCACACGGCTGCATGCGGGGCCAGAGCGTTGGGTTGAAAGCGGTCGTAGCCATTGATGGTGGGGGTGCAAAACGCTGTCATGCTGTGCGCATGGGCCAGCAGGCCCGCCAGGTAATGCTCACCCATTGGCGACAAGGTGTGCTGAGCATCCGCGCTGCTGCTGCCTTGCAAAGGTGCCGCGCGCATAAAGGCATTGACCCCGGTTTTGATATTTGTCATCGACTGATGCAAGTGCCAGCCGCTTGACATGATGTTTGGGAAGGGTGGCCTGCACATGAAGGTGGCGTGGTAGCCATTACGCCGTAAGGCTTGCTTGATGGCGCTTCTGAACAGCACCATGTTGTCGGCGGCCTTTAATGCATCAGTGGCTTCAAACACAGCCTCCACCTGGCTGGGGCCGAGTTCAATCTCCAGTGACAGCAGTGGCAAGCCCAGTGCCTGCGCGGTGTGCTGCACGATGCGTAGCGGCTCATCGGCCATGTCGGCCAACTGCTCAGACAACAGGTTGTAGCCGGGGTGAATCAGGCTCACATCGGGCGCTGGGGCTGGCCAGTCAGACTGCATCGGGTCCAGGTGGCTGGCTGCCGCGTTGCCATTGAGCTTGTAAATATGAAACTCTACTTCCAGCCCGCAGGTCATGCCGTAGCCCGCTTCAGCCAGCCTTGCCAGTGCAGTTTGCAACACATGGCGCGTGTCAAAAACAACAGGTTGACCGTTTGTATGCCAGCTCTGGCATTGCACCCAGGCGGTTTTATCAGCCCACGGCAGTTGCTGGTAGCTGGCCGGGTCAGCCAGCAGCATCAGGTTGCCCGCAAACTGGAATCCGGGCAACTCCCGCGTGCCGTCGGCTTCAAATACTTTGTAGGCCGTGCGGTCCGCGCTGTCTTTAAGCAGCAGCGTGCTGACCATGCCCACGCCGTCCATCATGGCCTTGACGGCAGCGGATGCGACCAGGGTTTTGCCGCGCAGCATGCCGTGCAGGTCACACCAGGCAAAGCGCACCAGCTCCACGCCGCTGGCTTGAATCAGTTTGGCGGTGCGTACCAAAGCTGATTGACGCGCAGCGTTGTGCACGCCGCATTGCTCTGCAAAGCTTGTCATTTCCAGGGTGCCTGTTTGCGCTTTGCGTTGGCTGCGGCTTGCCACCAGGCTTGCCAACTGTCAGCAGGTGCAATGCCGTCCACGGTGTCTGGTCCGGTCATGCTGCTGGCCTGCGCGGCATCGGCCATGCCTGGTGCCACACCGCCGTTTTGTACGGTGTCAATCGCCTTGATAAGCACCCGACGATTGGCCATGATGACTTTGTCAGTCGTACCCAAATGCTCGCGCGTCCGGTCGGCAATCGGCCCCATGCTTTCAACCGCCCACTGGTCATGCACATTGATGTCTTCCTCGCCCATGCCCAGGTAGGTGGTGCTCATTTGCTCGTCAGCGTTAAAGCCCCAGTTGTTGTGGCGGCCCGCTTTGGGAATGTAGTCGGGCAGGGTGATGAACTGCTGGCGTTGGGCGCGCATGGCTTCTTTGTCGAGCGGCCCGGCAAAGCTGGTGAAGAAGGTGACCCAATAAGTGTGTGTGTCGTCCACCGGTACATGCATTTGTGTGATGGTCATCGTCTCTGACAAGGGGATCACAAACGTTGCCGGAAAGATCGCCTGCGTCACGCGGACATGCGTCAGGGCATCGGTCATGTGCCTCAAGGCGGTGAGCTGCATGCCCCAGGGCTTGTCGATGAAGCTGATGTCGGGCTTTGCAAACTCGCGCATGATGCGCGTCATCGGCCATTGTTCACCATCTGCACTACCTGCCGCTGCACTGCGAAACTGTTTGCCCGCCGCATTGCTGCCAATGCCCTCCAGTGCTTCGTCTTGCAAAAAACGGTGCAAATACGAAGGGTGCGCCGGGTCGATGCCCACTTCAAAGGCTTGCAGCCAGTTGGCATTCCACAAACCCTTGAAGGCAAAGCTGTGGCTGCTGGGGGCTTTGAAGCAATCAAACTCGGGGAAGGGCGGTGGCGCTGTGCCTTCCAGACTTCCATCACCTCCCAGCCAGGCAAACAGCACACCACTTTTCTCAATCACAGGGTAGCTGCGCTGCCTGATGCGGTCGCACAGCTTGCTGCCTGGTGGCTCGGCAGGTGTCTCCAGGCAGCGGCCATCGGGTGCAAACTTCCAGCCATGAAACGGGCAGCGCAAGCCGCCTCCCTGCGCTGATGTTTCAAGCCTGCCAAATGACAAATCAGCACCCCGGTGCGCGCAGTCACGGTCCAGCAGGCCCCAAACGCCAGATGCATCTTTGAACAGCACCAGGTCTTGTCCCAGCAATTTGATGGCCTTGACAGGCCGCTTCGCCATGCGCGGGTCGAGAGCAGGGTTGAACTCATCGACCAAAGCCGCAGGCTGCCAATACTGCCGCAGCAACTGGCCGCAGGGTGTACCGGGGGAGATGCGGGTGAGGCGTTCGTTCTGTTCAGCGTTCATGGCTACGGATGATAATCCTGCATCATCCGTTATCGACAGGAACCCGCATGGAATCCCGGCCACCCCTCCCACCATTCACTTTTGAAACCGCCGTGCAAAAAGTACGTGCCGCCGAAGACGGCTGGAACAACCGTGACCCGCAAAAGGTGTCCATGGCTTACACCGCAGGCAGCCAGTGGCGCAACCGGGCGGAGTTTGTGACGGGGCGCGACGAGATCGCTGCCCTGTTGACCCGCAAGTGGAATCGAGAGCTGGACTACCGCCTGATCAAAGAAATCTGGGCCTTCAGCAGCCACCGGATTGCGGTGCGCTTTGCCTACGAATGGCATGACGACGCGGGCAACTGGTTTCGCTCGTACGGCAATGAAAACTGGGAGTTTGACGACAACGGCCTGATGGCTGTGCGCCACGCCAGTATCAATGACTTGCCCATCAAGCTTGAGGACCGCAAATACTTTTGGCCCTTGGGGCGCCGCCCGGACGACCACCCAGGCCTGAGTGATTTGGGGCTGTAACCATATGGATGACGTGCTGGAAATCAAAGAGCCCCGCCTGTGGGTGGCCGACGGCTGGACAGCCAAAGTGCTGAAAAACGAAGACGACGACGGCTGGGCGGTGGCCATGATCAAGGACGGTGAGCCCGAGCCCGCGCTGATTGGCCCGTGGACCATGGGCCGCGACAAAAAGAACCCGAAGCCGCTTGATGTGAACGCGTTTAACACCTTGGTTAAAACTGCATCAGAGTTCGTGCGGCGCTCCGAGCAGCAGCTACACGCCGAGCTGCACCAAAGCGTCACCATCACGGCATCGTCAGGTCGTGTCACCGTGAACCTGGACATCACCCCAGATGAAGACAACCCCTACGCCATGCTGAGCGCATATGACGACGGTGGCGATTTGCTGGCTGAAGTGCGCACCGCAGCTTCGTTCAAACTCAACCGCGCAAGTGCCGAGCGCTGGGCCGCCAGCAACTTTGAGAAACCCAAATGAACTTTGCACCTGACCTGGCCGCCGTCACCCACGGCATTCAACTGGCAGTGGCACCGGTTTTTTTACTCACGGCGGTGTCGGGCATCATCGCGGCGACAGCAGGTCGGCTGGGCCGCATCATTGACCGTGCCCGGCTTTTGGAAAATCGTCTGGACTCTGGCAATGTTGACGAGCAACGCAGCCTGAAAATGTATGCAGAACTCCAGCAGCTGCGTCACCGGGGCTGGCTGGTCAATGGCTGCATTGCCTTGCTGACGCTGTGCGCCATGCTGATTGGCCTGACGATTATTTTGCTGTTTTTGGGCGAGACCAGCGAGCTGCCCACCTTGAGAATCGCCACCATCAGCTTTCTGTCGGGCGTGGGTTGTTTTATGGCGGCGCTGCTGTGCTTTTTGGCGGAAACCCTGCAAGCCACCAAGCTGCTGAAGTTTGCCGAGCCGCCTGCGCCAACCCCTCTAGGTTCGAAGGTAAAAACGTGACGTTTTAAAGTCTTGACGCCACGCACATTGAGAAGGAAAAACGAATGAACGCCATGTTGAAAATGACTGTCTTGACAATGACCTTGGCCGTGTCGCTGGCAGTGCCAGGCGCCTGGGCACAGGCCGATTCAAAAACGCCTTTGGATTGCAAGACGCCCACCACACAAAAGCAGATGAACGAATGCGCGTATGAGGACTTTTTGGCCGCCAATGCTGGTTACGCCGAAAGCAACAAGTCGTTGATGGACAAGTTGCAAGGCAAGCCGCGCGACCTGTTTCGGCGCGCACAGAAGTCCTGGATTTCTTATCGCACTGCCACTTGCGCGTTTGAAAGCAGCGCTGTGAAGGGCGGCAGTGCGCAAGGCATGGTCAATTGGCAATGTGCGGCCCGTATGACTCGTGCACGCGTGGTCGAATTGAAAGCCATAGGCAATTGCCCAGAAGGTGACTTGGCCTGTGTGCGTTTTAAAAAGTAGTTCGCTGTGACTTCTGATGTTCTCATTTCCCGGGTTGAAGATTATTTTGCTGCGGTAGACCGTCAAGACATGGCAGCTACGCTCTCTTTTTTTACCGCCAACGCGGTGTTCACAATCGCTACTTTTGACGTGGTCTACAGCGGCCGCGATGGGCAAATTGCAGGCATGTTTGAGCGGCTTTTCGCACGCTATGAGCGCATATGGCATGGCGACTTCAAGCACGTTGTGCAGCAACCAGATCGCATCGCAACCCGCTTCGCTGTTGAAAATCAAACACCTGACGGCCTGCAGTTTAGAAAAAATAACTGCAACTTTTTTCATGCGACAGGCGAGTCGTTCCACGAAGTGTTTGTGTTTATGAGCGGAGACAACGCACTGCGCTAGGATTTTGGGTGCACAGATTGCTAGTATTTTTATAGCTGCTTGCGCCCGAATCTATTGGGCTACAGCCTTATTTGGCAGGTAAAAAAGTCCTTTTTGAAGGCAAATTGGCCTCCACAGACGGCAAATCAACCATCACCGGCTGGCCCGGCGTGGTGCAGCCGGTGTCGCAGCATTTGCCGGGTTGGCGATTTTTGGTGATGGCGCGATCCGGGTCGTGCGGTACGCCATCGCCATTCACCCCTCGTTCCAGAATTCGCTCAACAAGTTCCACCTTGCTGCCAATTGGGTAGTTCCGATAAATCTCCTGCTTCATCGCTGCCGGGGAGCCGCCGCCGTGCAGGCTGATCACGCTGTACCAGCCGCCTTGGTAGCCGGCTGTCAGGTCTTCAATAAAGCGGGCGGTCTCAATCCGCTGCTCATACGGCACATCCGGGTTGGCACGCAGCACTTCTGACAGTTTCGCACCCGTCTCGGGGTTGTGGTCTTCATCGGGGCCGGGCAGGGTGACGATCAGGCCACCGCTGACGTAATGCGCAATGCGGTGCATGTCGTAAATCTTGGTCGCCAGCAGCAGCTTGCCGATGTTGGAGAACACCGGGTCGGGCATGAAGGTTTTGCTGTGTTCGTCAGGCTTGCCGTACACGCTGGCTGCCACGCCGCAGGCGTAAAAACTCTCGGTGATGGTGATGAGCTCGACCATCTGTTCGCGCAAATGGGTTTCTTTGGCAGGGTCAAACCCATTGGCTTCACACATCAGCGCGCCCGCGCCAATCAGCAAGTCACCAAAGCCCGCACGCGCGCCTATGCAGGTGTGGCGGTGGTGGGTGGCGTAGCTGTAGGTCAGGTGACCTGAGTGTTCCCACTCACCGGCGTAAAACACATCGTCGTGCGGCACAAACACCTTGTCAAACATCACCACGCCGGTGCTCTGGCCATACTTGCGACTGAACAATGGCGCACCATGCTCCACATTTTCACCCGGCCTGCCAGCAGGGCGGGCAACGATGGTGATGCCCGGTGCGTCAACTGGCACGGCGCAGCAAACAGCAAAGTCCGCATCCTCTTTGCCCATATTGCGGCACGGCATGACCAGCAGCTCGTGCATGTAGGGCGCGCCCGTCACGATGGCTTTGGTGCCGCTGATGACGATGCCTCGCTTGCCGTTGAAGAGGGCGTTTCTTTCGACAATGTGCAGATAGCTGTCAACATTCGATTGCTCGTGCGGGCGCTTGCTGCGATCACCCTTGGCATCGGTCATGGCGATGCCAAGTGTCAAGTCCTGGTCTTGCACGCGGTGCAGATAATTTAAAAAGCGCGACCTGTTCTCTGTCGTGCCGCGCGCATCGTCAATGCGGCTGGACACCTGGCCGATGGCATTGAGGGCATCGTGCGTCAGGTAGCGCTGGGCGCAACCCGTTTCCTGGCAGACCAGTCGCACGGCTTCCAGCTTGTTGAGCAAGTCACCACTGCTGGTGTTGATGTGCGTCAGGCGATTGACAGTTTTGCCGCTGGTGTGCTGCACAGCTGTCATGATGGGGGCATATTTGGCTTTAAGCGCGTAGTCATAGGTCAGCGCAATCGCATTGATGCCGGGGCCAAAGCCGCGCTCATCCGCCACACTGTCCACTTGCTGGCCGTCCAGAAACACGCGCGGCTTGTAGCGCCGAAGAGATTCGCGGAAGTCGTCGCCAGACATCAGGGTGGCGGATGGGGCAGGTGCGTTCATGAAAATTCCTTCTACTTGGGCAAATCCCAGTTTAAAGCCCTCGACTGTCAAAATAACACCATTGACACGCTTACCCCACAGGAAATTTATGTTGCTAGATGCTGATGACTCCCAACTCGTGCTGGTTGACTACCAGGTCCGCCTGATGCCCGGCATTTTTGAAAATGAACGCGTCATTGCCAACGCCGTGCGCTTGGCGCGCATGGCTGAGGTGATGCTGCTGCCGGTGTGGGGCACAGAAGAAAACCCCGACAAGCTCGGCCCCAACCTGCCCGCCGTGGTGGCCGCAATAGAAGCCGCAGGCGGGCGAACGCTGAGCAAAATGCACTTCAGCGCCGTGGCCGATGGGCTTGCCGACTGGCTGCGCCCGCCGGTACGCAAACCAGCCCAAGCTGCTCCAAGGGGAGGCAATGCCCGCAGCCTGCCCAAGCACCTGCAAAGGGCCGCGCCCGAAGAGGAAGAAGAGGGCCGCAACACCATCGTCATCGCAGGCTGCGAAGCGCATGTCTGCCTGATGCAGACCGCGCTGGATTTGTTAGAGGAAGAGTTTGAAGTCTGGGTGGTAACCGATGCCTGCAGCTCACGCAGCGAACGCAACCGCGACGCCGCGTTTGACCGCCTGGCAGGTAATGGGGCCGAGCTGGTGACGACGGAAATGGTGGCGTTTGAGTGGTTGCGGACGGCGGAGCATCCGATGTTTAAAGAAATTCTTGACTTGGTGAAGCAGGGCTGAACAGATTGTAAATTTGAATGCTACATATTTAGTAGCTGCTCGCGCTCGTATCCATTGGCTTGGAGGCAAATTTGATGCCTGAAAAACGCTAAAAACGAGGTTTTCGTGTGCATTTCAGGGGGCATTTAGTTGCTTCACTGCCTTTGAAAAGTAAAAAAGGCCTTTTTTTGAGCCATTTTATCCATAAAAAAGCACTTTTTCCCAATAGAATCGGGCGCAAGCAGCTCCTTATTTAATAGCACTGATCTGCGGTATTGGCTGATCCTCAGCAGTCGCGTCAGGCTGTAGCAAGTCCCTTGCTCATAATTATGAATTCAGTTTTTGTGCTCTGCCCACAAAACAATTCAGGAAACAAGCCATGACCAGCTACGCCGATTTTTACAAGCAGTCCATTGACCAGCCCGATGCCTTCTGGACTGAACAGGCCAAGCTGATTGACTGGTTCACGCCACCTGCGCGCGTTTGTAACTATGACAAGCCACCGTTTGCCCACTGGTTTGAAGGCGGCACAACCAACCTGTGCCACAACGCGGTTGACCGTCACCTGGCCACGCGGGGTGACCAGGCGGCGCTTATTTATGTGTCTAGTGAAACTGGCGTTGAAAAAACCTACAGCTTTACTGAGCTGCACCTAGAAGTGCAGCGCATGGCCGCCAGTCTGAAAGCTATGGGCGTGGTGCAGGGTGACAGGGTGCTGATTTACATGCCCATGATTGCCGAGGCGGCGTTTGCCATGCTGGCCTGCGCGCGCATCGGCGCGATTCATTGCGTGGTGTTTGGCGGCTTTGCCAGTGGGTCGCTGGCATCACGCATTGAAGACGCTTCGCCGAAAGTGATCGTCAGCGCAGATGCAGGCTCGCGCGGCGGCAAGGCGCTGGCATACAAGCCGCTGCTCGACGAAGCCATCCGCCTGTCCAGCCACAAACCCGAAGCTGTGCTGCTGTTTGACCGTGGGCTTGCGCCCATGGACATGACGCCTGGCCGCGACCTGCGCTGGGCCGATCTGCGCGCCAAATACATGCATGCCCAGGTGCCGTGCGAAGCGCTCGATTCGACCGCCATCAGCTACACCATTTACACCAGCGGAACAACTGGCAAACCCAAGGGCGTACAGCGCGACACCGGCGGCTACGCGGTGGCCCTCGCCGCCAGCATGAAGCACATCTTCGACGGCAAGCCGGGTGAAACCTATTTTTCGACCAGCGACATTGGCTGGGTGGTGGGCCACAGCTACATCATTTACGGCCCGCTGATAGCAGGCATGGCCACCATCATGTATGAGGGCTTGCCGACTCAGGGCATGGACGGCCAGCCGAATGGCGGCATCTGGTGGAGCCTGGTTGAAAAGTACAAGGTCACGGCGATGTTCAGTGCGCCCACGGCGGTGCGGGTGCTGAAAAAACAGGACCCGGCCCTGCTTAAAAAATACGACCTGAGCAGCCTGCGCGCCTTGTTCTTGGCGGGCGAACCGCTGGATGAGCCGACAGCCCGCTGGATCAGCGAAGGTTTGGGAGTTCCCATCATCGACAACTACTGGCAAACCGAAACCGGCTGGCCACTGATTACGTTGATGACTTCATCGACCAGCGGTGTCGAGAAAAAAACGCCAAAATTCGGCAGTCCCGGCGTTCCGATGTATGGCTACCGCGTGAAAATTTTGCACGAGTCAACCGGTGAAGAGCTGACGCAGCCAAATGAAAAAGGCGTGGTGGTGATTGAAGGCCCAACGCCACCGGGCTTCATGCAAACCATCTGGAAGGACGACGCGCGCTTTGTCAACACCTACTGGAAGAGCGTGCCTGGAAAAATGGTGTACAGCACCTTCGACTGGGGCATTCGTGATGAAGACGGTTACTACTTTATTTTGGGCCGTACCGATGACGTGATCAACGTCGCAGGCCACCGCCTGGGCACGCGCGAGATTGAAGAAAGCATCTCTGGCCACGCGTCGGTTGCCGAGGTGGCTGTCGTTGGCGTGGCCGACGCGCTCAAAGGACAAGTGGCGATGGCCTTTGTCGTGCCCAGGGATTCAAATGTGTTG
>JANOWR010000088.1:0-3189 GCA_031417995.1 Polaromonas sp.
ACCCACCATGGGCACCTTCATGCAGCAGTTGCCCGCCGGGTTTAAAGGCAAGCCCTACAGGTCCACCGACTCCACCGTTTACGCCGTGGTGGAAGGCACAGGGCGCTGCATCATCAACGGACAAGTGATGGCGTTTGGCCCGAAGGATGTGTTTGTCTGCCCGTCATGGATGCCCTACCAGCTCGAGTCTGACACGCGCGCGGTTCTGTTCAGCTACTCCGACAGGCCAGTGCAGCAAGCACTTGATTTGTGGCGTGAGGCGTTTTAAGAGGTCGAGCAACCTGGTTCACCATGCCACACAGCAACCCTGCTGACAAGCAAATTGAAGCGGCCCTGCTGACCATCATTGCCCAACGCGGACCAGCATCGAGTGCTTGCCCATCAGAGATTGCACGAGCGCTGTCACCCAACGACTGGCGCACCCTGATGCCGCGCGTCAGGCAGGTAGCAGGCCAGTTGGCTCTGCGCGGTTTGCTGGATATTTCGCAAGGCGGTGAATCGGTACCCCCCAGCACTCTGCCCCACAGCGCATGGAAAGGGCCGATACGGGTGCGGCTGCCGCGTGCTACGTAATCAAGAGCTGCTTGCGCCCGTATTCATTAGGCTAGGGGCACTTTTGATTCCTAAAAACGCCTAAAAATCACTCAATCCGGGTCACGGACACAGGTTTAAAACCCAAATCCGCCGCCTTGCATTTGCGTGCCCGCGCGGCTCTGGCGTTATTCAGACTGCGGATTTCCAGGGTCTCGTCGCGTGCCTTGCCGCCTCGGCCAATGCCATCGATTCGCACGCTGCGGGTGTAGGCTGCTGCGCCTGCCAGGGTGTCTTTGGTGTCGAGGTCAATCAGCATCAGGCCGCGTCCGCCACCTGCCATCTGTTTGAGTTCTGTGATTTCAAACGTCAGGATGCGGCCTGCGGTGGATGCGCAGGCAACATGGGTGGCTGGGTTGAGTGATGCGCTGCCCGATGTGCCCGATGCATGCGATGGCTTGCAGATGGCTTCGCCATCTGCGCAACTGATGAAGGCTTTGCCTGCTTTGGGCCGGGAGGTCATGGTCTCGACAGTGGCCAAAAAGCCGTAGCCGCCGCTGCTGGACAGCAGCAGGGTGGCGCTCGCGGGGCCTGCAAAGTAATGCAGCGGCTGCGTGCCTGACTCAAGCTCAATCAGCGTGGTGACGGGCTGGCCGTCGCCGCGTGCGCCAGGCAGCAGTGACACCGCGACTGAGTAAACCCTACCCGTGCCTTTAGCCGCGCTGCCAAACACCAGCAGCGTATCGACGGTGCGGCATTCAAAGCAGCCGTACAGGCCGTCACCTTCTTTAAAAGCAAAGCTGGCAGCATCATGGCCGTGGCCGGTACGGGCGCGTATCCAGCCCTTGCTGCTAACGACCACAGTCACCGGCTCGTCAAGTACCTTGACTTCAAGCACAGCTTTTTTCTCAGCCTGTATCAGCGTGCGGCGCGGGTCGGCAAACTGTTTGGCATCTGCCTCGATTTCCTTGACCATCAGGCGCTTGAGCGCTAACGGGTTACCCAGAATTTCTTCGAGCCTGCCCTGCTCTTCACGCAGGCTTTTCAGTTCCTGCTCAATCTTGATGGCTTCCAGTCGCGCGAGTTGACGCAAGCGAATTTCAAGAATATCTTCGGCCTGTTTATCGCTCAGCTTAAAGCGTTCAATCAGCGCGGCTTTGGGCTCGTCCGACTGACGGATGATGGCAATCACCTCGTCAATATTCAGCAGTACCAGCGCGCGACCTTCGAGGATGTGGATGCGGTCCAGCACCCTGGTCAGGCGGTGCTGTGACCGGCGGGCGATGGTGGTTTGCCTGAAGTCAATCCACTCGGTCAGCATTTGCCGCAGCGACTTTTGCGCGGGCCGGCCGTCCAGGCCAATCAGGGTCAGGTTGATCGGCGATGAACTCTCCAGGCTGGTATGGGCCAGCAGCGTGGTGATGAGTTCGCTTTGCTCGATGCGGCTGGTTTTGGGCTCAAACACCAGTCGCACGGCAGCTTCTTTGCCGGACTCGTCACGCACCACATCCAGCACGGACAGCAGGGTTTGCTTGAGCTGCAACTGATCGGTGCTCAAGGCCTTCTTGCCCACCTTGATTTTCGGATTTGTCAGCTCTTCAATTTCTTCCAGCACCTTTTGCGTGCTGACGCCAATCGGCAGCTCAGTGACGACCAGTTGCCACTGGCCGCGTGCCAGGTCTTCAATCTTCCAGCGGGCACGCACCTTGAGCGAGCCACGGCCGGTGCTGTAGGCCGCTGCAATCTCCGCAGCGGTCGAGATGATCTGCCCACCGCCGGGGTAGTCTGGCCCGGCAATGATGCTGTACAGCTCCTCGTCTGGCAGCTTGGGCGTTTTGATGAGGGCGATGCAGGCGTCGGCCACCTCGCGCAGGTTGTGGCTGGGGATTTCAGTGGCCAGGCCGACCGCAATCCCGCTGGCACCGTTGAGCAGCGTGAACGGCAGGCGCGCTGGCAACTGGCGCGGCTCTTCAAATGAACCGTCGTAGTTGGGGATGAAGTCCACCGTGCCTTCGTCCAGCTCGTCGAGCAGCAGGCTGGTGATGCGGGCCAGTCGCGCTTCGGTGTAACGCATGGCAGCGGCGCTGTCGCCGTCACGGCTGCCAAAGTTGCCCTGGCCATCAACCAATGGGTAGCGCTGCGAAAAGTCTTGCGCCATGCGCACCATCGCGTCGTAAGCGGCGCTGTCGCCATGCGGATGGTATTTGCCCAGCACATCACCCACCACTCGGGCGCTTTTAACGGGCTTGGCACCGCTGGCGCCATTGGCCCCACCAAAGCCCAGGCCCATGCGCGACATGCTGTACAAAATGCGCCGCTGCACCGGCTTTTGGCCATCGCAGGCATCGGGCAGCGCCCGGCCTTTAACAACGCTTAGGGCGTATTCAAGGTAGGCACGTTGGGCATAAGCTGAAAGAGAGTCTTGGTCAGCCGCATCCGGGCTGCTGGGGGCGGGGTCAGCGGTAAAAAGATCCATGAATACTAAAAAATTTGAAAATTACAGCTAATCAAGCACAGCCGTTGGCACGACCAGGGACTGAGCGGTGAGTGCGGGCAGCATGTTGCTGCGACCTGAAACCGCAGACGTGCCTGATGTGCCGCCCATCATCTCCATACGCACCCGCCCAGAAGCTCTACGCGCCTCAAGCACTACGGGTG
>JANOWR010000089.1:0-29965 GCA_031417995.1 Polaromonas sp.
ACGTACTCAAGCATAGCCACGCCGCGCAATCGACCTGGCCGGCAGACCTGTACCTTGAAGGCCATGACCAGCACCGGGGCTGGTTCCACTCCTCACTGCTCACGTCTTGCGCCATGTACGACCGCGCGCCGTACAAAGGCCTGCTGACGCACGGCTTTACGGTGGACGGCAAGGGCCGCAAGATGAGCAAGAGTGAAGGCAATGTGGTGGTGCCGCAAGAAGTCTCGGGCAAGCTGGGGGCCGAAATCATTCGGCTGTGGTGCGCGTCCACCGACTATTCGGGCGACCTGGGCATTGACGACAAAATCCTGGCGCGGGTGGTCGACAGTTACCGCCGCATCCGCAACACGCTGCGCTTTTTGATGGCCAACGTGAGCGACTTTGACCCGGTAAAACACGCGGTACCGTTTGACGAGTTGCTGGAGATTGACCGCTACGCATTGAGCCGTGCCGCACAACTGCAAGCCGACATTCTGGCGCACTACGAGGTGTATGAGTTTCAGCCCGTGGTGTCCAAGCTGCAAATTTATTGCAGCGAAGACCTCGGGTCGTTCTACCTTGATATTCTGAAAGACCGGCTGTACACGACGGCAGCAGGCTCGCACGCGCGCCGCAGCGCGCAAACGGCGCTGCATCAGATCACGCATGCCATGCTGCGCTGGATGGCACCATTTTTGAGCTTTACCGCTGAAGAAGCGTGGGCGACGTTTGGTGCATCTGAATCAATTTTCTTGGAAACGTATGCAGACTTCAAACCGCAAAATGACGCACTGCTGGTCAAATGGACACGCATCCGGGAAATCCGTGATGCGGTGAACAAGGACATTGAAACCCTGCGTGCTGACGGCAAGGTTGGCTCGTCCCTTCAAGCTGAAGTGACGCTCGAATTGAATGCTGAAGACCATGCCCTGTTGACCAGCCTGGGGCAAGATGCGAAATTTGTTTTCATCACATCCGCTATTACTTTAGTAGCTGCTAGTGCCTATAAGACTTCGGTTGCAGCCAGTTCAAACCTAAAATGTGAACGCTGCTGGCATTATGTGGAAGACGTTGGAAACAACGCTGAACACCCCACCATTTGTGGCCGCTGTATCAGTAATTTGCAGGGCTCGGGCGAGACGAGGACGTTTGCATAAATGGCTAAAACCACCTTCACAAAATCATCTGCTGGTCTGATGCCATGGCTGGGCCTGGCGCTGTTGATTCTGATAGCCGACCAGTTCACCAAAGTGCTGATTTTGGGTTACTACAAACTCGGCGATGCGACTTACGTGACGAGCTTTTTCAATGTCGTTCGTGTCCACAACGCAGGCGCTGCGTTTTCGTTCCTCGCCAATGCAGGCGGCTGGCAGCGCTGGCTTTTCACAGGTATTGGCATTACAGCAGCAATTTTTATCATCTGGATGCTCAAATCCCATCCCGGCCAAAAACTTTTTTCATTCGCGCTCGCCTGCATTTTGGGCGGTGCGATTGGCAACGTGATTGACCGTTCACTCTACGGCTACGTGGTGGACTTTCTTGATTTTCACTACGCTGGTTGGCACTTTCCGGCTTTCAATATTGCCGACAGCACGATCAGCATCGGCGCTGTTTGTTTGATTCTTGACGAGTTGCTCAGGGTTCGCAGAAGCCGCTAAACCGCTGAGCCGCCTGCTTTGACAACCACCACAGCTGAGATTTCAGCAAGCTGGTTCAAACAGGTTGTCGCAACGCTCTGATCTGCAATCAAACAGCACCCGGAGCGCTCTCTTTTTAATAGCTGCTTGCACCCGAATTTATTGGGTTTCAGGGCTAAATGATTCATAAAAAAGCACTCTGGCAAGCTCGGGCGGCTGATGAACCAGCGCCTGAAGCCTTTGCATCCAGACCGCCATCACTTTACAAAGTCAAAATCGTGCAGCCCGTGGTTTTGCGTGCTTCCAGCGTGCGATGTGCCTCAGCCACATCAGCCAGCGCAAAGGTTTGGTCAATCGGGATATTAATTTTGCCGCTGGCCACCATGGCAAACAAATCATCGGCCATGGCCTGGGTGGATTCACGGCTGGCGATGTGGGTAAACAGCGTGGGGCGCGACACATACAGCGAACCCTTGGCAGCCAGCAAGCCAAGGTCCAGCGGCTCTACCTTGCCCGATGCGTTGCCAAAATTGGCCACCAGGCCAAACGGGCTGACGCAGTCGAGTGACTTCAAAAACGTGTCCTTGCCCACAGAGTCATACACCACGCTCACGCCTTTGCCGCCGGTGATGTCCTTGACGCGTGCCACAAAATCTTCAGTCGCGTAATTGATGGCATGCGATGCGCCATTGGCCAAGGCCAGCGCACATTTGGCATCAGAGCCTGCGGTGCCAATCAATTGCAGGCCCAGTGCCCTGGCCCACTGGCAGGCAATCAGGCCCACGCCACCCGCAGCGGCATGAAACAGCACAAAGTCCCCCGCTTTCAGGCCGGACTGCGGCAGTGTTTTGCGCAGCAGGTATTGCGCCGTCAGGCCTTTGAGCATCATGGCCGCACCGGTTTCAAAACTGATGGCATCGGGCAGCTTGCACACGCATTTGGCGGGCATGACACGCAGCTCACAGTAGCTGCCCGGTGGCTGGCTGGCATACGCTGCGCGGTCGCCGACCTTGAGGTGCGTCACACCCTCGCCCACCGCCTCAATCACGCCTGACGCCTCCATACCCATGCTCAGCGGCATCGGCAACTTGTACAGGCCAGCGCGCTGGTAAATGTCGATGTAGTTCAGGCCGACGGCCTTGTGGCGAATGCGGATTTCGCCCGCACCAGGCTCGCCCACCTGGACATCCACCAGTTTGAGCTCTTCAGGGCCACCGTGCTGGTTGATGTGAACGGCTTTGGAGGTTTGGCTTGTCATGATTTTTCTTTCAATGGGTGAGGATAATTTTCAACGTAATCCGCTATGTTGCCACGCTTGTTACCATTTTGCATTTGAAGTTATGTTGATGAACCACCGTTTGACGCTACCCACCGCCCTGCTTTTGACCATTCCGCCACTGATGTGGGCAGGCAACGCGGTGGTGGGCCGGCTGATGGCAGACCTGATACCGCCCATGACGCTGAATTTTTTGCGTTGGGTGCTTGCTTTTGTTTTTCTGTTGCCCTTCGCCTGGCAAGTGCTCAAACCCGGCAGCAGTGTGTGGAAAAACTGGCGGCGTTACGCGGTGCTGGGCCTGCTCGGTGTGGGCTGCTACAACGCGCTGATGTACCTGGCACTGCATACCTCCACACCGCTGAATGTCACCCTCGTCGGGGCCAGCATGCCGATGTGGATGCTGGCCACAGGCGCTTTATTTTTCAGGCAGCGCATCACGCGCATGCAGGTGGTGGGTTCTTTGCTGTCACTGCTGGGCGTGCTGGTGGTGTTGTCGCGTGGCCAGGTGGCATGGCTGGCCAGTGTCCAGTTTGTACCGGGCGACTTTTACATGGTGCTGGCCAGCATTGCCTGGGCGTTTTACAGCTGGCTGCTTTTTCAACCTGCGGGCAGTCCCGCGAAAGACGCACCTGAAATTCGCGGTGACTGGGCTGCATTTTTGATGGCGCAAATGGTTTTTGGCCTGGGCTGGTCGGGCTTGCTGGCAGGCGGCGAATGGGCCCTTTCTTACGCTGATTCCAGTGACAACATCACCTGGGGCTGGCCACTTTGCGCCGCGCTGCTCTTTGTGTCCTTGGGCCCGGCCCTGCTGGCCTACCGCTCCTGGGGCCTGGGCGTACAGCGCGTTGGCCCGGCTGTGGCGGGCTTTTTCTCCAACCTCACACCGCTGATTGCCGCCGTGCTGTCGGCCGCGTTTCTGGGGGAGTTGCCGCACCTGTACCACGCAGCCGCTTTTTTGCTGATTGCCGGCGGGATTGTGGTGTCGTCACGACGCTAGCGTCGCCTGTTGCCGCTACACCCCCATCCGCACACGCCGCGCCGCCTCTTCGTCTCTCGCATCGTCAATCTCGCGCATCACACTGCGCATGTCTATGGCCCCGGCCTTGTGCTCAAAGTGGCCTGTCAAGCGGGTCTCTGGGTACAGCACGCCGCGCTGGTACAGGTCCCACATCTCCAGGCCGTAGCTGGTTTGCAGCAGCTCGGGCGCAAACTGGCCAAAGAAATTACGCAAGTTGGCCACGTCGCGCAGCAGCATGCGGGCCGCATGGTTGTTGCCTGCGGCGTCAATGGCCTGCGGCAGGTCGATGATGACGGGCACATCGACACCACCAGGCGCGCCGTCAGCGCGCGCCTCATGGCCCAGCAAAATGTTGAACTCTGACAAGTCGCCGTGTACCACTCCGGCGCACAGCATGCGAATGACTTCAAGCAACAGTGTGGCGTGGTGCTGGCGCGCGTCAAGCGCTGTAAACACCACATCGTTCAAGCGCGGGGCTGCATTGCCATGTGCGTCAGTCACCAGTTCCATCAGCAGCACGCCATCGCAAAAGTTATACGGCTTGGGCACGCGCACACCCGCTGCGGCCAGCCGGTAGAGGGCATCGACTTCAGCGCTTTGCCAGGCGGCTTCTTGTGCCTGCCGGCCAAATTTGGTGCCCTTGGCCATGGCACGCGCCTGGCGGGTGTTTTTGACTTTGCTGTTTTCGGTGTTGTCAACGGCCTGGCGATAGCTGCGCTCGGTGGCCTCTTTGTAAACCTTGGCACAGCGGGTGTCACCGCCGACCTCAACCACATACACCGTGGCCTCCTTGCCGCTCATGAGCTGGCGCGAAACGCTGTCAATCAGGCCTTCTTCAATCAGCGCCTGCAGGCGTTTGGGTGGTTTCATGTGGGCGGTGCGTCGGTTTAAAACGTGCCCGTGTAGGCCCCGCCATCGGCCAGCACGTTTTGCCCGGTCATGTACCCGGCGTGGGTGCTGCACAAAAACGCGCAAATCGCGCCAAACTCAGCGGGCGTACCAAAGCGTTGGGCCGGGATGGTTTTGCGGCGTGCATCCATCACGGCCTATATGGGTTGACCCGACTTTTCAGCCGCACCTTTCATGGTGGTTTTCAGGCGGTCCGTATCAAACGCGCCGGGCAGCAGGTTGTTGATGGTCACGCCACTTGCTGCCAGCTTGCTGCGCGATACGCCAGCCACAAAGCCCGTCAGGCCGCTGCGTGCGCCGTTAGAGAGCCCCAAAATATCAATCGGCGCTTTGACGGCACTCGACGTGATGTTGATGATGCGGCCAAAGCCGCGCGCGGCCATGCCATCGACTGTGGCCTTGATCAGCTCAATCGGCGTCAGCATATTGGCATCAATGGCCTTGATCCACGCATCACGGTCCCAGCTGCGAAAGTCGCCCGGTGGCGGGCCGCCTGCGTTGGTGACGACGATGTCAAAGTCTTTGCGCACGGCAAACACTGCCGCACGGCCTTCGGTGGTGGTAATGTCAGCGGCAACGTACTGCACGCTGGCACCAGATTTACCAGCATCATCAGCTATTAATTGTGCAGCAGCCGCCTGCAGTGCCTCGGCACCCCGCGCCACGATGAGCACATGCACGCCTTCGCGCACCAGCGCCTGCGCGCAGCCCAGACCCAAACCCTTGCTAGCGCCGCAGACCAGCGCCCATTTGCCTGCAATACCTAAATCCATAATAATTCCTGTGTTTAGCCAACCTTTGGGGAGCAGGCCATGATACTGAGTAAATGCATCACTCAGGCAACGCTGGGGTTCTGCGTTGCGATGCTGCTGGGCAACACGGCGCTTGCGCAAAGCGCCACTTCGGACCAGCCACCCGGCGAGGCCATGCTGATCAAGCGCCCGGCCCAACTGCGTGAGGCACCCAGCGAATCGTCGCGCAGCTTGCAGGCACTGCCGCTGCAAACCAGTGTTACCCGGCTTGGCGAGCGGCAAGGGCCATGGATCAAGGCCCGCACCACCGATGGCAGCACGGGCTGGCTGCATATGTTTGACGTGACCTCGGCCAGCGGCGGCACCCCAGCCAACCCGGTGGCCAGTGCAGGGGCGGGCGCCTTGCGCGGCATCACGAATTTTTTCAACCGGGGAACCGCGCAGCAGCCAGGCAGCCAGGTGGCAACTTCCACGCTTGGCATACGCGGCCTGGGCGTTGAAAACCTGGCCAATGCGCAGCCCGATGTGGCCGCCGTCGCGCAAGCCGATGCCCTGCGGATCACTGCCGTGCAGGCCAGGCAGTTTGCGGCCACCGTCGCACTAGCCAGCAGGCCGGTGGATGCCCTGCCGGCGGTTGCAGCGCCCTCTGGCACATCCAGAGCATCCGGTGCATCGGCCCAATAACAAAGGAGCCCTCATGAACACATGGCAACTGCAACACGCCTCCAGGCCATCCATCAACCGCGCGGCACGCGCCTTGGCGATGGCTGCCGCGCTGGCAGTCGGCATCATCCCTGCCGCCACCCAGGCGCAAGATGCCGCCAAGGCCCTGGGGGGGCTGTTCCAGTCATTGCTGGGCGGGGGCCAGGCAGTCCAGCCAGCACCGGCCGTGCCCAACTCAGCATCGGGCCTGGCAGGTGCACTGCTGGGGTCCAGCCTGGCACCGGCGGCCGTCACGCCCGGCAATCGCGGCACCGACCTGTTTCAGTTGTTGTCGCAGTCACTTGACCAGATTGATGAGCCGCGTGAAATCCAGATTGGCCAGCAGCTGGCCGCCATTTTGCTGGGCAGCAAACCACTGTTGCCCGACATGGCAATGCAGCGCTACCTTAACCAGTTGGGCCGCTGGATCAGCCTGCAATCAACCCGCCCTGACCTGCCCTGGACATTTGCGATTCTGGACGACCCAGGCTTTAATGCCTTTGCCGCACCTGGTGGCTATGTTTTTGTCACCAAAGGCTTGATGGACCGCGTGCAGGACGAAGGCGAACTGGTGGGCATTCTGGCGCACGAAATCACCCACGTGACCGCCCGGCACCATTTGATTGCCCTGAACAAAGCCGCACGCACGGGCCTGCTAACGCAGGTGATCGGCTCGCAGCTTAAAAATGACCTGGGCGGCATGGTGTCGTCCCAGTTGCTGGCGTTGGGCCGCAACATTTACAGCAAGGGCCTTGACCAGGACGATGAACTGGAAGCTGACCGCACCGGGGTGGCGCTGGCCGCCAGAGCCGGGTTTGACCCCTACGGTCTGGTGGCCGTGCTGCAGCAGTTGCGCACCGCTGCACCCGACGATGCGATGTTTGCCCTGTCATTGAGCACCCACCCACCCGCACAGTTGCGGCTGAACCAGCTGGAACTGGCGATGGGCAATCGGCTGGATGCTTACTCAGGACAGGCTGCCATGACGATAGCCCAGCGCATGCAAACACTGACAGCTTCAGCCAGCAGACCGAGTTCGCAGGCCGCAGTGCCCCGAGCAGTACCAGTCCAGAAAAAGAACTAATAAAAAGAACTAATTCTTGCTGGAGGTAAACACAAATATCCCGGCAATCACCAGCACGGTACCGGCTGCGACCCACAGCGTGAAAGGTTCGCCGAGAACGACCACACCCATCAGGATGGTGGACATCGCACCCAGCATGCCGGTTTGCGCGGTCATGCTGGCACCAATGCGTTCAATCGCCATCATCACCAGCAACACGGGCAGCACGGTACACACCGATGCATTGAGCAGCGACAGCCACACCACTTCAGGTGCCACCAGCGCTGCAGCAAGCGGTCTGAGCAGCACAAATTGAAGCAGGCAGCACAAGCAGGCGACGGTGCTGGCCAGCCCGACCAGCCGCAAAGAGCCCACACGCTTGACCATTTCACCGCTGTAAACCAGGTAAAGCGCATAGCTGACAGCACTCAAAAACACCAGCAGCGCGCCCCATACCGCGTCTTTGCCCTGAATGGTGATTTCATGGCCAAACACCAGCACCACACCGCTGTAGCTGATGGCCATCGCCACCATTTGCCTGCGCGTGGTGCGGCGCTTGAACAGCACCAGCCCCAGCAGCATGACAATGGTCGGGTTCAAATACAAAATCAGTCGTTCGAGGGATGCGCTGATGTAAGCCAGACCCGCAAAGTCCAGAAAACTTGCCAGGTAATAACCGCTGAAGCCCAGAAGGAAAACACCCACCCAGTCCTTGCGTGCCAGCGGCGCTTGCCCACGGCTGGCCCACCAGGCCATGGCCATAAACACCGGCAACGCAAACAGCATGCGCAGCATGATGAGCGTCACCGCATCAACCCCATGGCGATAAGCCAGCTTGACGATGATGGCTTTGCCGCTAAATGCCAGCGTACCCACAACCGCCATCGCCAGACCGGGAAAAACAGCCGGATTCGACACTATGTTTTTGATAGCTGCTTGCGCCCGAATCTGTTCGGCTAGAGGCTTATTTGACACCTAAAATTGACCATAAAGAGTGGTTTTTGATGCTTTCACGGGCTTAAAACCCTACCGCTTGCCCATCGCGCCGCGCATCACTGGCTGCCACATAGCCTTCAACTTTAGGGTCACCCGCCAGCCAGATGAACTGACCCGCACCAAAGTCCTGGTACGAGTCGTTGATGACCTCCATGCGGTGACCACGTTGGGCCAGCGCCTGCACAGTGGCGGGGTTCATGGCCGCTTCCACATTGATCTCATAACCTGCGTTGTAACGCCAGCGCGGTGCGTCGCATGCCGCTTGCGGGCTTTGGCCGTAGTCCAGCATGCGCACCAGTGTTTGCATGTGGCCTTGTGGCTGCATGTTGGCCCCCATCACGCCATAGCTCATCACGGGTTTGCCGTCTTTGGTCAGGAAGGCTGGAATGATGGTGTGAAACGGCCGTTTGCCAGGGGCGACCTGGTTGATGCCTTCATCCAGACTGAAACCATGCCCCCGATTTTGCAGGCTGATGCCAAATTCAGGCTCCACACAGCCCGAACCAAAGCCCATGTAGTTGCTTTGGATAAAGCTCACCATCATGCCGTCTTCGTCGGCTGTAGCGAGGTAAATCGTGCCGCCCTTGACCGGGTTGCCCGCCCCAAAATCTTGCGCCTTTTTCATGTCAATCAGTTTGGCACGGCTGGCCAGATAAGCGTCATCCAGCATTTGCCCGGGGGTCACCGCCATGGACGATGGCTCGGCCACGTATTTGTACACGTCAGCGAAGGCCAGTTTCATGGCTTCGATTTGCAGATGCTGCGAGTCCACACCATCGACAGCCAGACTGGCCACGTCAAATTTGTCCAGAATGCCCACCGCAATCAGCGCGGCAATGCCCTGCCCGTTCGGCGGAATCTCATGCAGGGTGTGGCCCCGGTAGTTCTTGCTGATAGGTTTGACCCACTCGGGTTGGTAGTCAGCAAAATCTTTAACGGTATGGCTGCCGCCGTTGGCCTGGGAAAAGCGGCAAATCGCCTCGGCAATCTCGCCGCCATACAGCGCTTTGCCTTTGGTAGCGGCTATAGCCCGAAGGCCTTTGGCGGCAGCGGTGAATTTGAACAGTTCGCCCACGGTGGGTGCACGGCCCCAAGGCAAAAAGGCTTTGGCAAAACCGGGCAAGCCTTGCAGCTCAGGCGTGGCAGCTTCCCACTTTTGCTGTACCACAGGCGTTAGCAAATAGCCGCGCTCGGCAATCTCAATGGCGGGCTGCATCAGCTCTGCAAAGGGCAGCTTGCCAAAGCGCTCGCTTAATGCCGCCCAGCTGCCGACTGCACCTGGCACTGTCACCGTGTCCATACCGCGTTTGGGGGGCGTTGCGCTACCCGGGTATTTGCGCTTGAAGTACTCGGGCGTCCAGGCCTGTGGCGCGCGGCCTGAGGCATTCAAACCATGCAATTCTTTACCGTCCCAAACCAGCGCAAACGAATCACTGCCCAAGCCATTGCTGACTGGCTCAACGATGGTCATGACGGCCGCAGCGGCAATGGCGGCATCGATGGCATTACCGCCTAAAAGCCGCATGCGCAGCCCGGCAGTGGACGCCAGTGGGTGTGAGGTAGACACCACGTTGCGGGCAAAAACCGGGATGCGGGTGGTGGTGTAGGGGTTGGTGTAATTGAAGTTCATGGGGTTTGAAAAATTAAATTTACTCGACTGAAATCTTGCGGTCGGCAATGATTTTTTTCCACTTGCTGTTGTCGGCCTTGACCATGGCAGCAAATGCCTGCGGTGTGCCGCCAGCGGGCTCAGCACCCAGACGGGCAAAACGTTCTTTCACATCACTGTCAGCCAATGCGGCGTTAACAGCCTGATTCACTTTGGCTGTCAGATCTGCAGGCATGCCTTTGGGGCCGTACAAGCCAAACCAGGTCACAGATTCAAAACCCGGCAACACCTCTGACACCGTGGGCATTTCGGGGGCCAGGGCGCTGCGCTTGGCGGTGGTCACAGCCAGGGCACGCAGCTTGCCGTCTTTGACGTGCGGCATGCCTGTCACGAAGGAATCAAACATCACATCGACCTTGCCGCTGACCAGGTCAGGAATAGCCAATGCCGTGCCCCGGTACGGAATATGCAAGATAAATGTGTCTGACTGGGCTTTGAAATACTCAGTCGTCAAATGCACAATCGTGCCGTTACCGCTGGACGCATAGTTGAGTTTGCCAGGGTTTTTGCGCGCGTAATCAATAAACTCGCGCATGGTTTTGACGGGCATCGTGTTCGACACAACAACGACATTGGGCGATGAGGCCACATAGGCTATGGGCGTGAAGTCGGAATCGGCGTTGTAGGGGATTTTCGGGTTGATGGCCGGGCCAATGCTGTGCGTGCTGCTGGTCGCCAGCAGCAGTGTGTAGCCGTCAGCCGCCGACTTGGAAGCAGCGTCCGCGCCAATCGTGCCGCCAGCACCGGGCCGGTTTTCAACCACCACCGTCTGGCCAATTTTTTCACCCAGCTTTTGCGACAGAGCACGGGCCAGAATGTCGGTGGCGCCGCCTGCCGGGAAGGGCACGATCATGCGGATGGGTTTGACAGGGTAGCTTTGCGCGAAGGAAGACAAGCTATTCGATGCTGCCATCGCAGCAAGTACAGATAAAGAAATCAAATGTCGGCGTTGCATGGTGTGGGACTTTCAGGTTTCAAAAACTTTGTTGTGCAAACGTCTGAGCAATAACCAGACCACCAGCACCACCACAGGCACAGCCATGGCGGTGGTGGTTTCTGCGCTTAATGGCCAGCCGATGGTCTTGGCGCCACGTGCAACGTAGTACACGAGCCCGGAAATGTAATACGTGATGGCCGCGACCGACAAGCCCTCAACCGTGGATTGCAATTTGAGCTGCAAGCCCTGGCGCTGGTTCATCGCGCCGAGCAGCGCCTGGCTGCTTTGGTGCTGCTCGATTTCAACCCGTGTACGCAACAAATTGCTGATACGGGACACACGCTGGCTGAGTGCATCTTGCCGCCGCGTGGCCCACTGGCAGGTGCTGCGCGCCGGGCTCAAGCGTCGGTCCATGAATTCACGAATCGTTTGCAGGCCCGCCAGACGCGACTCGGCGATGTCATCAATGCGTTTATCGACCAATTCAAAATATGCGCTGCTGGCTGAAAAGCGTGAGTGGCTGGTGGCGTGCTGGCTTTCGACCTGGCCAGCCAGGCGCGTGAGACGGTCCAGCAGTTGCGGCTCTTCGTCGCGGCTGGCACTGCGTATGGCACCGGCCAGCTCGGCCAGTTCGCGCTCGGCATTGCCCAGCACCTCGGATGCCTCACGCGCGGCGGGCAAGCCCATGAGTGCAGCCATGCGGTAGGTTTCAATCTCCAGCAGTTGCTGCACCAGACGGCCCAAGCGGCGTGGCGAGATGCCGCCAGCCAGCAGCAGCATGCGTGAAAACCCATCCGCATGAATGGCAAAGTCGGTGTACACCTCGGCATAGCCGTCGGCCACAGTAGATGCCACCAGCGTGTCTTCATGCATGACATGCTTGACCAGATCATCCGTACCTTCAGCACCGCTGGCTTTACTGGAGAGAGCCCACACATGCACGCTGGCCAGGCATTGGCCGGGCAAAGCGGCCAGCCATTCTTGCGGCACGACCTGGCTGGCGGTGGGCGGTGTTTGGCCCGGCAACGGCGCTGCGTCAAGCTGGCGCATGAAAGTCCAGGTGACAAACTCGGTGTGCATTTCCCAGCGCAGGCGGTACTGCCCCAGGTCCATCCGCAAATGGGTGGATGCGGCATCCGGCATGGGCAAATGCTGGTTGCGCAGCAGCTCGGCCACATGCGCGCGCGAGGCGGCACGCTCAGCGGGGTTGGTCAGCATCACCACGTGCGACACGGCGGCCGGTGCGGTCAAAGACTCTGGCGGACGCGCGTGAATTTCGTTGTGCAGCGCGTGACGCTGGGGGTACTGATTCAAACTCATAAAAACCTCACTTGCCCTTATTGTGGCGCAGGCTTGTCGTTGTTTTAAAAGACCATAAAAAAAGCACCCGAAGGTGCTTTTTAAAAATATCCTGCGCCATCAGTCTTCGACGAAGGCCTCTTCCCGTTTATTCTTGACGGAGGGCAAAAGCACGACGACCAGCATCAGCAAACCAGCGGCCAGCAAGCCCGCCGACAGCGGACGTGTCACAAACACGCTCCAGTCGCCACGCGACAACAGCAGCGCACGGCGCAAATTTTCTTCCATCATGGGGCCCAAAATAAAGCCCAGCAACAAAGGCGCTGGCTCGCAACCCAGTTTAACAAACAGGTAGCCAATCACGCCAAACGCGCCCACCGTCCAGATGTCAAAGGTGTTGTTGTTGGTGGAATACACACCAATCGCGCAGAACAGCACAATCGATGGAAACAGGTAGCGGTAAGGCACGGTGAGCAGCTTGATCCACATGCCAATCAGCGGCAGGTTCAAAATCACCAGCATCAGGTTGCCAATCCACATCGAGGCGATCAAACCCCAAAACAGCTGCGGGTTGCTGGTCATTACCTGGGGGCCGGGCTGGATGTTGTGAATCGTCATGGCACCGACCATCAGCGCCATCACGGCGTTGGGTGGAATACCCAAGGTGAGCAGCGGAATGAAGGAGGTTTGTGCACCTGCATTGTTGGCGGCCTCAGGACCGGCCACACCGCGAATATTGCCTTGACCAAACGGCACTTCACCTGGTTTGATCTTGATTTTTTTCTCAAGCGCATAGGCTGCAAACGCGGCCAGCAAGGCGCCGCCGCCAGGCAAAATGCCCAGTGCAGAACCCAAAAATGTACCGCGCAACATGGCGGGTGCCATGTTTTTAAAGTCTTCTTTGGTTGGCATGAGGCCTGTTACTTTGGCGGTGAAAACCTCGCGGTCATCTGCTGGCCGCGCCAGGTTGCTGATGATCTCACCGTAGCCGAACACGCCCATGGCAATCACCACAAAACCAATGCCGTCGGTCAATTCAGGGATGTCAAAACTGAAGCGTGCCACACCCGAGTTAACGTCAGTACCGACCAGGCCCATTAACAAGCCCAGCACAATCATGCTGACCGCCTTGAGCAATGAACCTGAAGCCAGAACCACCGCGCCAATAAGACCCAGCACCATGAGTGCAAAATATTCAGCAGGGCCGAATTTGAAAGCCAGTTCCGTCAAGGGCGGTGCAAAGGCAGCCAGAATCAGCGTCCCGACGCAACCTGCAAAAAACGACGACAAACCAGCAGCCGCAAGTGCAGGTCCCGCTCGCCCTTTTCGGGCCATCTGGTAGCCATCAATACAGGTGACGACCGACGACGATTCTCCCGGCAAGTTCACCAAAATGGCAGTGGTTGAGCCGCCGTACTGAGCGCCGTAATAAATACCGGCCAGCATGATAAGTGCCGACACGGGCGGCAGTGCGTAAGTGGCGGGCAGCAGCATGGCAATCGTGGCCACCGGGCCAATGCCAGGCAGCACACCGATTAGCGTGCCCAGAATGCAACCGACCAGCGCATACAGCAGGTTGATGGGCGTAAAAGCTACGCCGAAACCCAGAGAAAGATTGGCAATTAAATCCATTTTTTATCCTTGTTGTCGTTCTTGTTGGGGTTCAGCGCGTCAAAAACGAAGGCCACACCGGGAACTGCAGCTTGAGCACGATCACAAACGCGATATAGCTGCCAACCGCCAGCACGGTAGCCAGGATGAAGGTGTTTTTAACTTTCCAGCCTGGCTCAGCAGCACTCGCAATAAACACCAGTGCGTAAATTCCAGCGATCAAACCCATAGCCGGGACACCGTATTTGGGCAAGCCAGCCAGCAACACGCCGAACATCAAATTGGCGGCAATGATGTAGAACAAAGGTTTCCAGGCCCATGAACCAATCAGGTCACCGCCAACGGTTTCAACCACCAGCGCCTTGAAGGTAATGACAGCACCCAGAACGCCCAGCAAAACGCCCAGCATCAGGGGAAAGTAACCAGGCCCCATGCGTGCGCCACTGCCCACGTTGTAGGTGGTGGCACCCCATGCAAACGCCACACCGACACTCATGAACATGAGGCCGGAGAAAAAGTCTTTTTGACTCTTGATATTCACGACTGGTCTCCTCAATAGGTAATTGAATGGCGCGATTGTGCATTTATTTCACCCTGCCCGGTATGTGGCTTTCACCTATAGGCGGTTTCATGCGTGCCAACCTGCACAAGATCAGGACATGGGCGGGGTGGAGGCCAGTATTTCCTCAATCGTGGTCAGCCCTTCGGCCACCTTGAGCGCACCGCCCAGGCGCAGTGGCCGCATGCCGTCCAGGACGGCCTGGCGACGCAGTGCATCAATATTGGGCTCTTTGGAGACTTTGTCCTTGAAGGCCTCAGTGACCATTAAAAGTTCATACAAACCCAGGCGGCCTTTAAACCCCGTCAGGCGGCAATCGACACAGCCTACCGGCTTGTAGGGTCGGTAGCCACCGTTGAGCTGCCAGGGCTTGACCAGCTCGGTCAAGGCCTCACGTGATGCAGCGTCGTCTTTTTCACGGCAGTTGCTGCACAGCGTACGCACCAGGCGCTGGGCCAGTACACCCAATAGCGTGGCATTGATCAAATAAGACGGTACGCCCAGCTCCACCAAGCGCGACACTGCAGAAGGTGCGTCATTGGTATGCAGGGTGCTGAAAACCAGATGCCCCGTCAATGCGGCCTGCACGGCCATTTCAGCCGTTTGCAAATCGCGAATCTCGCCCACCATGATGATGTCCGGGTCCTGCCGCATCAGGGCGCGCAGGCCTTCCGGGAAGTCAAAGTCAAGATGCGGTTGCACCTGCGTCTGGTTGAAAGACGGCTCGATCATCTCGATCGGGTCTTCGACCGTGCTGACATTCACCGCCTCAGTGGCGAGCCGCTTGAGAGTCGAATATAGCGTGGTGGTTTTGCCCGAGCCGGTCGGCCCGGTGACCAGAATAATGCCGTGCGGGCGTTGCACCAGTTGCTCCCAGCGGGCAGCGTCATGCTCGGCAAAGCCCAGCGCATCCAGGTCCTTGGCAGTGGAGTCCGGGTCAAAAATACGCATGACCATTTTTTCGCCAAACGCGGTGGGCAGCGTTGACAGGCGCATTTCAACTTCATCGCCGCGCGGGTTGCGGGTTTTGATGCGGCCATCCTGCGGGCGGCGTTTTTCAACCACGTCCATGCGGCCCAGCAGCTTGATACGCGCCGTCATGGCGTTGTGCACCGCCATCGGCAGCTGGTAAACCAAATGCAGCATGCCGTCAATACGAAAACGTATCACGCCCTGCTCACGGCGCGGCTCCAGATGAATGTCGCTGGCGCGCTGGTCAAAGGCGTATTGCCACAACCAGTCCACCACCTGCACCACGCCCTGGTCGTTGGCGTCCAGCTGCTTGTTGCTTTTGTTCAGCTCGACCAGTTGTTCAAAACTGGCACCGCCCGAATTGCCGCCCGACTTGATCGCCGCCTTGACCGATTTGGCCAGTGCAAAAAACTCGGCCGTGTATTTGGTGATGTCCAGCGGGTTGGCCACCACCAGACGCACGCTGCGTTTGGCCTGGCGCTCGACTTCACTTACCCAGTCGGTGATAAAAGGTTCTGACGTGGCCACCACCACCTCAGTTGGCGTGACTTGCACCGGCAGCACTTTGTGGCGCTCGGCGTAAATGGCCGACATGGCATCAGCCACCTTGCCCACATCGACTTTGAGTGGGTCAATCCGCAGGTAATTCAAATTGGCGCGGCCTGCCAGCCACTGGGCCATGGTCTCCATGTCCAGCGGTTTGGCATCAAGAACTCGGGTCATGCTGACGCTGGCCAGGCGAATCAAAGGCGGTTGCGAACTTTGCACCTGCGAGCAGCGTGCAATGGTGCGGGCTGCCTCGGCCGGGCTGATGATGCCGTCTTCGCTCAACCACTCGACCAATGTGCGCCAGTCCAGCGGGCCGATGTGGGGAGATTTGCCTGCTTTACGCGCAGAAGTGGTGGGAATGGCGCTCATGGTTTGGACTTTAACGCATCGCTGTCTAAACGACGGGTTTAAACAGCCGCAGCCACTTTTTGGCGGGCAAGCCCCAGCGCGACTCGATATCAGCAGCCTTGAGCAGCAAATCAGTCCTCAGGGGCCGGGTCGGCTCACGCTGGGCCAGCACCACGGTATTGCCCTCTTTGGTCGGCCTGAAAGCCCACACCGCCTGTGGGCCAAAAGCCTCGGCGATTTTGGCCAATGACTGTTCGTAGCTGGCGTTGCGGCCAAACAGGTTGACCGTTATCACGCCGTTTTCAGCCAGCAACCGGTAGCAGTTCTCGTAAAACGCCAGGCTGTCCAGCACCGGTGCGGCGGCGTCATGGTCGTACAGGTCAACATGCAGCATGTCCACCGCCTCCAAGTGCTTCGGTTGTTGAATCTCCAGCCCCGCATCAGCCTCAATCACCGTCAATCGCTTGTCGTCTTTGGGCAGTTTGAACCAGGTGCGGCAAGCGGTGATGACCTGCGGATTGATTTCAATGGCCGTGGTCGTCATGCGCAGCTTTTTGTAGCAGAACTTGGTCAAAGTAGCCGCGCCCAGGCCCAACTGCATGGCGCGCAGTTTGGGCACGGCAAGCGGTTCAAAAAACAGCAGCCCCGCCATCATGCGCTGCACGTATTCCAGCTCAATGGCATACGGCTCGTCCAGCTGCATCGAACCCTGTACCCACAGCGTGCCCAGGTGCAGGTAACGCACATCGCCGTAGTCAGAGAAATTGACTTCGGGAATGTTGATACTTTGAACAGGTGTTTTTTTAGCCATGTATTCCACACTTTTCAAAAACATCACGCCAGGCGCCTACTTTGCGCTCAAAGCTCCAGGACGCATTGGCCGGGCTGGTAGATGGCAACTTGTGAAACTGAACCCCCACGCTATTCACTTCGTGTAATACGCTGCCCCCCGAGGGGGCTGTGCTTGCTAGGGGCGGCCCGTCGCGGCGCACGGCACAACCCTGCATACTTTCTTCGACTCGCTTGGCGTGCTTGAAGCTCTCGCCCCCGTTGTGGGCAACGGCCTGCAAGTCCGGGCAAAGGGTTTTGAGGTTTGAAAAATCATTGAGCGCCGGCTGGCGAATCTTGCTGTCCAGGCTGCCCTCCCGCTCGCAGCTGGCATAAACGTCCCACACACCGAGCTTTTTCGACAGCAGCCATTCACTACGAATTTGATAGCTGCTCTCGCCCGAATCCATTGGACTATCGACATAAATATCACCCAAAATAGCACTTAAAACACGCCAAAACTGGTTTTGGGGGTGCCCATAATACTGCTGGGCCTGAAGTGAGGCTACGCCGGGGAAGCTGCCCAGAATCAGCAAGCGCGTCTGGCTGGAAACCAGCGGTGCCAACCCAGTCAGCATGTGAGGAGTCCGCGCAGTTTGGGCAAGGCTTGCAGCGCGTTGGCTGTGGTGGCCGCCGCTAGAGCTTGCACCGTGATGCCGCGCAGGTCAGCCACCTGCTGCGCGATGCGGGGCAGCTCGCCAGGCTCATTGCGGCCCTGAGGCTTATCCAGTGCCCGGTCGGCAGCGGTGGTGTAAAGCCAGTGTGGGGGAATGTCGGGCGAATCGGTTTCCATCACCAGCGCTTCGAGGGGCAATTCAACAGCGAGTCGCCGCAGTTGCAGGGCAGTGTCAAAAGTCACCGCGCCGCCAAAACCCAGCTTGAAGCCGAGCTTGATAAATTCCTCCGCCTGCTGCTGGCTACCGTTGAAAGCATGGGCCATACCGTGCCAGCCGCCCGGAGGTGTCAGTTCACGCAAATGCTTGAGCAACCTGTCGGCCGAGCGGCGCACATGCAGGATGACGGGCAGCTCGTGTTTTCTGGCTAACTTGAGCTGTTCGCGGTAGAAAAATTCCTGCCGCTCGCGCATCGGGCTGGTTTGCAGTTCGGGCACAAAATAATCCAGGCCAATTTCACCAACGGCAACCAGGCGTGGGTCTGACTGGCGCAGGGTCAGTTCCTTATCCAGTGCTTTCAGGTCTGTGTCCTGCGCATGCGGCACATACACGGGGTGAATGCCCAGCGCGTAGCTGTAGCCAAAGCGATCAGCCAGCTGGCGGACAGTCTCGAAATTACCCACCTCGACAGCCGGAATGACGCAATGCCCAACACCCCCAGCCAACGCACGCGCGGCCACTTCCGCCAGGTCGTTGCCCAGCTCGGGCGCGTCCAGGTGGCAGTGGGTGTCGATCCATAAGCTCATTTGTTCATGCTCTTAAGAATGTCAAAGTCAGGTGCAAGGATTGAAAAATCGTGATACGGTAGATGTTCATTGTCACAGGTGCACCGATGAAACGAGAAGCGCTTTACAGCAGATCTGCCCCCGCACAACCCGCAGTCGTTCAAGCGCCTGTCGAGGTTACCCCAAGCCGGTGGCGAATGTCGGCACTGCGCAAGCGATTTGCCGCCAACCAGCTTTATGTTCTGTGGTCTGTGGTGGGTTTGCTGGCCTTGATGCTGGCTTTGAGCCTGGTTTACAGAACGCAAGGTGAGCGCAAACTGACCCAGGAAGACATTAATGCAGCGGTTTTAAAAACGCTGGAAACCACCCAATTGCCATCGGCTGCGGCCAAAGCGTACGACGTGATCAGCCCATCGGTGGTGCGGGTGGTAGGTTACGGCAAAGACAAAGACGGCAAGGAAGGCGAGCGCAGCGTCGGTACAGGCGTGGTGATTGTTGACAAAGGCATCATTTTGACCAACCTGCATGTGGTGCAAGGCGCAGCCATCATTCACGTCACCTTTGCCGACGGGCTGACGACGACAGCATCCATCACCGGGGCGCAGCCTGAAAACGACCTGGCCGTGCTGCAGGCCCACAAAATCCCCGACGACATGATTGCTGCCACCATGCGTTCCACCGCTGACCTGCGGCCCGGTGACCAGGTGATGGCGGTCGGCTACCCATTTGGCATTGGGCCATCGGCATCCAGCGGCATTGTGTCGGGCCTGAAGCGAACTTTCCGATCGCCAGAAGGTCAGCAGGAGATGCGAAACCTGATCCAGTTTGACGCCGCCGCCAACCCCGGTAATTCAGGCGGGCCGCTGGTGACGATGGACGGTGAGGTGGTGGGCATCGTCACTGCCATTTACAACCCGAACCAACAGCGGACTTTTGTGGGTATTGGATTCGCAGTTCCCATCGAAAATGCGGCATCAGCAGCCGGAATGCCACCTTTCTAACTCCTTCCTTGCAAAGAGAACCATGACAGACACCAACCAGAACACCGCCCAGCTCATGGAGCAAATCCTTTACGAAGTCAAACGCATCGTCGTGGGGCAAGACAAGTTTCTGGAACGCGTGATGGTTGCCATCCTTGCGCAAGGCCACCTGCTGGTCGAAGGCGTGCCGGGCCTGGCCAAAACACTCACCGTCAAAACGCTGGCCAACACCGTCACGGGCGACTTCAAACGCATCCAGTTCACCCCTGACCTGGTACCTGCTGATTTGATTGGCACACGCATTTACAACCAGAAGACCGGCGAGTTCAGTACCTCGCTCGGCCCGGTGTTTACCAACCTGCTGCTGGCCGACGAGATCAACCGCGCGCCAGCCAAGGTGCAAAGCGCCCTGCTGGAGGTAATGCAGGAGCGGCAGGTGACGATTGCCGGCGTGACGCACAAGGTGCCATCACCCTTCCTGGTCATGGCCACCCAAAACCCGATTGAAACCGAAGGCACGTACCCGCTGCCAGAAGCCCAGGTCGACCGATTCATGATGAAGGTGCTGGTGGACTACCCCACCGACGAGGAAGAATTTGTCATCGTGCAGCGCGTTACCGGGCCAGCAGTTGCGGTATCTGCCGTGGCCACCACTGCGCAACTGGCTGCCCTGCAAGCCGAATGCAGGGAGGTGTATGTGGACCCCTCGCTGGTGCAGTACGCGGTCAAGCTGGTCTCAAGCACACGCTACCCTGACAGACACGGCATGAAAGAACTCGCCCGCTTCATCACCTTCGGTGCCAGCCCACGCGCCACGATCAATTTGACCGAAGGCGCGCGCGCCCTGGCCATGCTGCGCGGCCGAAGCTATGCACTGCCTGAAGACATGACCGACCTGGTGCCGGATGTGCTGCGGCACCGCCTGGTGCTGTCCTATGAGGCGCTGTCTGAAGGCCTGACCGCCGATGCCGTCATCAGCAAGATCATGGCCAAAATTCCGCAACCTGCCAAGCCCCTTGCACATGAAGCCCATGAGCAGCTCGCAGCCTGAACAGAAGGAAGGCGCGGAACTTCTGCTGCGCCGCCTTGAATGGACGGTGCTGCGCCGTCTGGACGGCCTGTTGCAGGGCGACTACCGCACGCTGCTACGTGGCACCGGCATGGACCTGGCCGACCTGCGCGAGTACCAGCACCACGACGACGTGCGGCACATTGACTGGAACGTGACCGCCCGCTTGCAGCAGCCGCATGTGCGCGTTTTTACCGAAGACCGCGAAATGAGTGCCTGGTTTTTGCTCGACCTGAGCCCGTCGATGGACTTTGGCTCTGGCAACCAGCGCAAGCGGCAACTGTCGAGCGAATTTGTAGCGGTGCTGGCGCGCATGCTGACACGCCACGGCAACCGTGTGGGGGCCATGCTGTATGGCTCGGGTGTGGATGCCGTCATACCCGCACGTGGCGGCAGACATCACATCTTGCAACTGCTGCACACGCTGCAAATACGGCCAGACGCAGCGCAGTCTGGCCCGACAAAATTGCATGAACTGCTTGAATCGGCGGCCAGGCAAGTGCGCAGGCGCTCAACCATTTTTGTGGTGTCTGACTTCATCAGCGAGTCCGGCTGGGAAAAGCCGCTGGGCATGCTGGCGCAGCGGCACGAAGTCGTCGCGGTGCGGCTGCTGGACGCGATGGTACTGCAATTGCCTGACCTGGGTCTGATCCCCATTCTTGACGCGGAAACGGGTGAACAACTGCTGGTGGATACCAGCGACAAGGGCTTTCGCCAGCGCTTTGCCAGCATTGCGGCGCAAAGGGAAGCCGATCTGCGGCAGTCACTGAGCAAAGCCGGTGTGGATGCGCTGGAGCTGTCCACCGACGGTGACCTGGTTGATGCGCTGATGCGCTTTACCGACTTGCGCAAGCGCCGTGCCAGAGCGTCTGCGGGCGGCGCATTGCCAGCCCATTTGATGCGTGCTGCATAGCGACGAATCAAGAGATATCAAGGACAAGCCATGACACCCTCCAACTTTCCCATGACATTCATGTGGCCTGCCTTTTTATGGCTGCTGCTGGCCCTGCCGCTGCTGGTACTGCTTTACGTCTGGCTGCTGCGGCGCAAGAAAAAAATGGCGTTGCGCTACGCCAGCCTGTCCATCGTGCGCGAGGCCATGGGCAAAGGGCAAAGCTTCAAGAGGCATATTCCGCCGCTGCTGTTTTTGCTGTCGCTGGCGGCCATGCTGGTCGCATCCAGCCGGCCGTTTGCCGTCATCACCTTGCCGTCCGACCAGCAAACCATCATGCTGGCGATGGACGTGTCAGGCAGCATGCGGGCGACCGATGTCAAACCCAACCGGCTGGTGGCATCACAAGACGCCGCCAAGGCGTTTTTGACGGAATTGCCGCGCAATGTGCGGGTCGGTATTGTGGCGTTTGCAGGTACCGCATCGGTGGTGCAGCCACCCACGCTCAGCCGAGAAGATCTGGTGGCTGCGATTGACAAATTTCAGCTGCAGCGCGGCACTGCCATTGGCAACGGCATTGTGGTGTCTTTGTCTGAGCTGTTTCCTGATGCAGGCATTGACATTGCGTCCATGCAGTCTGGCCGCGACCGCCAGCGCGGGGTGGCCATTGATCAGCAGCCCGTCGTCGGTAAAGACGGCAAGGAAAAAAAACCGTTTGTGCCTGTGGCCCCTGGCTCCTACACATCAGCCGCTATTATTTTGCTAACAGACGGTCAGCGCACCACAGGGGTTGATTCGATGGACGCCGCCAAAGCCGCGGCTGACCGGGGCGTGCGCATCTACACCGTCGGTGTGGGCACGGTGGATGGCGAAACGATTGGTTTTGAAGGCTGGTCGATGCGCGTCAAACTTGACGAAGAAACCCTCAAGGGCATTGCCCGCAACACCCAAGCCGAATACTTTTATGCAGGCACAGCAGGAGACCTGAAAAAAGTTTATGAATCACTCAGTTCGCGCCTGACGGTGGTGAAAAAAGAAACAGAAATTTCAGGCCTGCTGGCGCTGGTAGCTGCAGCGTTTGCGTTGCTGTCAGCAGGCTTGTCGCTGGCCTGGTTTAACCGGATTCTTTGAGGGAATTCCCGTCATCCCGGCCTTGAGCCGCAATGACAGATCGATATTATTTGATATTGCATTCACGCCGCAACAAAGCCAGCGCATCGTCTGTCGCGCCGACCGCATCGCTTCTCAAAAGCCCCTGCGCTTCTTCCACAAAATTTGACCATAACTGCGCGTAGTCGCTTTGGTATTGCGCGGGTGCATGACGCCAAATATAGTCAACCGCGGCCTCGGGCTTGAAGCCCGCTTTTTGAATCTTGCGAATCAGCGTTGTCGCACTTTTTTCAGTCAAGATCGTTTTGGGTGCGGCATGTGCAGCCAGGCAAAAAAACAGCGTCAACAGCGAGCCATCATCTGTGTGACCCCCCGTGGTTTTGATCCAGTCGCTTGAAACACTGCGGTCATGGTGATCAACTTCGCTCAAACCATCTTCAAGCCAAAAATACCGCCCCATGAAAGCAGGCGTCTGGTCAAACAGCTTTCGCGTCGGCAGTTTGGCATCCAGAATTTTGGCTGCATCACGCAAGATGGATAGCTGAACAACAGTCACCAATTCATGGAACGCTTCTGGCAGCTTTTTGGGCAGCGTGATGCTGAACTCTTGCGGCTGGCCAGCAAATTTTGCACGCAAGCCAACGACCATTTTGTCAAAAGTCACCCAGTCGGGCAACTTGCTGCCCCGGACAGCCATCACGAGCAGGGCGGTGCGAATCACGGCTTCAGCATCCTTGCCCGCTTCTTCCAGATTATCAGCATCCAGACCCAACTCGTTGGCAAACCAGATGGCCGCATCAATCACCAGCGCCACCTGCTGGCGCTTGGCCAGCTCGGCCTGGTAGTCAGCCAGGCTGCACAGCGACCATTTGGCCAACTGCGGGATGTGGTCGTCAGTAAAACCGCCACGCTCATTCATGCCAAAGTGGCTGTTTTGCGGCATGGCAATCATGGCCTTGAGCATGTCCGAGCCGCCTTTGGAGCGTGACAGAAAGGAATGGTCGCGCAATGACACAGCCGCCTGCTGCACATTACCATCGTGCGCATGCTCCAAATACAAGCTGACCAAATTAACCATCCGGTCTTTAGCTTTTTCAAGCTCGGGGCGCAAAAACTCGGTACCAAAGTAGCGCGCAATTTGTACTATGCCTTTGGGTGCATCTGCCTGAATAGCATCTAGTTTTTGGTGGTCGATGATGTTGTGCTGAAGGCCGTACTGCAATGCTTTTTCAAAAAACGGCCGCGCATCGTAAAGTGATACACCAGCATTTGAATCAGATTGCCCAACCATGCTCGTGCTTAAATCGCCGACTCTTCGTCAGAGTCCCGCTTGGCAGGGGTGGCTTTGCCCCGGTCGGTATCACCCGTTTCCACTTTCCCGTCGTCTTCTTCCACAGCCTCATCATCCCCAAAGCCCGCATCAAAAGCACTGGCTTTGGCGCGCAACACAAGCAGCATTTCAATGAACAGATCAGGCAGCTCATAACGCAGCAGCCAGGCCAGTTGCATCCAGTCCTTGTCGGCAATCTCATCCTGTTCGAGTTTTGGCTTTTCATAGGCCTTGGCCAGCAAATCATCTTGTGACAACATGTCGCCATGGTCTTCCATCGCATCAAACAAGCCTGTGCGTGCAAAGGCCTCCACGCGACTCCACTTTTCAGAAAAGTAATCCGCCAGCGCATCACTGCCGCCTTCCAGGTCGCCAATCGCCGTCAAAAACTCAATCGGTTCAGCATCATCACGAAAAATAATCGAGTTCACCATGCCGCGCAAGTGGGTACGCGTCAGGTCTTTGTATTGCTTTTCAATCACCACGGCGCGCGCAAACTGCTCAGGCGTGACGAGCAAATTAACGACCGATTCTTTAGAGTTGTCGTACTCGCGGATGATGGCCAGCACGTCCTTGGCAGGCAGTTGCTCCAGCACCACCATCAGCGCGGCGTCCCCCTCGGCATCGGCCAGCTCGACCAGCGCGCCTTCGGCACCCACGATGTCGCCTGCGGCAATCAGGGTTTGGGTTTTGGTGATGAGGGCGAGGTTGTTCGTTGACGTGTTCATTGTTTATTCCTTGCGGTCAAAGCCTTGGCCAACCATCCAGTCTTCAGCGGCTTCCTTGCGCGCTTTGGCATCTGCACGCTCTTCGGCATCGCCGTCAAACTCTTCTTCATCGTCCGATTCTTCATCATCGGCTTGCGCCGCATGAGCTGCAGGTTTACCCGCCATGTATTCCAGAGTAGCCGCCACGGTTAAAAACCATTCCCCGCCTGGTTCACTCAACACCTTGTCGGCCAGTTCTTGCGCCCATGGTGCAATTTGAATGTCATTCGCCAAGCCCGTCCAGTCAGGCAATTCATCCGCCTCAAAGCTGAGCAAATCGTCCATCACTGCGGGTTTGCTGAACGTAAAAGCCTGATGAAAAACCACCGCCACCATCTCGGGGCTGAGTTCCATCATCTTGACCAAAAAGTCTATCTCGCCACGCTTGTCAGTCAGGCGCTTCTTCAACACGTCCTTGCCTTCTGAATCCTGGCGCAGGTCGTCAAGTTCAGCCTGGTAGGCTGAACGCAGGTCTGTAAAAAAGTTGGAAGTGGACATAGTTACCAGTTAACTGAGGGCAAAAGGGGAAAGTTAAACCACCGACTTGAAGTACGTACGCCAAATCTCTTGCGCAGTTTCCAGCGGGTTGTCCAGCAAACTGCGGCGGCGGTTGTCGTCATAGGCCTGGCGTTTGTCAGCATCCGACAAGATGTCATAGGCTTCTTGCACCGCCCGAAAGCGCGCAGCCGCATCGTCTGCGCTGTTTCTGTCAGGGTGATAAAAAGAAGCTTTTTGGCGAAACGCTTTTTTGATGTCTGCCAGCGTGGCAGCGCTGTTCAGGCCCAGAGTGGTGTAGTGGTCAGTCATGCTCTGACAACCGCCCCTCAACCAACCGAAACCTCCGTGCACATCGTACTGCCAGCGACTCATCATGCGTGACCATGATGAAGGCCGTGCCCTGGTCGCGTGCGAGTTGCAGCATCAGTTCAAACACGCCTTCTGCAGTTGACCGGTCCAGATTGCCTGTGGGTTCATCGGCCAGCACGCAGGCCGGTTGCGTGACCAGTGCGCGTGCAATGGCCACACGCTGGCGCTCACCGCCTGACAGCTCGGCGGGGCGATGGTGCAGGCGGTCTTTCAGGCCGACGCTGGCCAGCATGTCAGTTGCAATCTGCGCACATTTTTCAGCGGACATACGGCGGATCCACAGCGGCATGGCCACGTTGTCCAGCGCGCTGAACTCGGGCAGCAAATGGTGAAACTGGTAGACAAAGCCCAGATGCTGGTTGCGCAACTGGCCTTGCACTTGCGGCGTGAGCGCGGACAGGTCTTGACCCTTGAGCACCACCTGCCCGCTGGTGGGTGCATCCAGCCCGCCCATCAAGTGCAGCAGCGTGCTTTTGCCCGAGCCCGACGCACCGACGATGGCGATGGTGTCGCTGGGGTTGACGGTCAGGTCAACGCCTTGCAGCACCGTGACATCCAGACGGCCTTCTATGAAGCGCTTGGTCAGGCCCGTGGCTTGGAGGACGGGCGAGCGCGGGGAGCCCTCACCCCTGCCCTCTCCCATGAGGAGAGGGAGTGAAGAGGCGTTATTCATATCTGAGAGCCTCCGCAGGATTCACGCGGCTTGCGCGCCAGCTCGGGTACAGCGTGGCCAAAAAAGCCAGTATCAAGGCAATCACCGCAATCGGCATGATGTCGGCATACTGCGGCTCGCTCGGCATGCGGCTGATGAGGTAAATGTCTTTGGGCAAAAAGCTGGCGTTCAGCAGCCGCTCCAGCGCGGGTACAAGTACATCAATATTGAAGGCAATGCCCAGCCCGAGCAGCAACCCGGCCAGCGTGCCAATCACGCCGACCATTGCGCCCTGCACAACAAAAATGCCCATGATGCTTTTGGGGCTGGCACCCAGCGTGCGCAAAATGGCGATATCGGCGCGCTTGTCGGTCACTGTCATCACCAGAGTACTGACGAGGTTAAACGCCGCCACCGCCACGATGAGCGTGAGGATAATGAACATCATGCGTTTTTCAAGCTGCACGGCGGCAAACCAGGTTTTGTTTTGCCGCGTCCAGTCGCGGATCAACAAGTCACCGCTTAAAGAGCGCGACAGCTCTTGAGCCACCTCGCGCGCCTGATGCAGGTCCTTAAGCTTGATGCGGATACCGGTTGGCCCTTCAAGTCTGAAAATTTTCGCAGCATCGTCCTGATGCAGCATGACCAGTGCCGAGTCGTATTCATAATGGCCAGAATCAAAGGTGCCCACCACCTTCATTTGCTTGAGGCGCGGCACCACGCCTGCGGGCGTGACTTGCCCGCTGGGCGCAATCAGCGTCACGGTGTCGCCCTCACGCACGCCCATGGCGCGTGCCAGCTCACCGCCCAGCACCACGCCGAATTCGCCAGAAACAAGTTTGGCCAGCGTCGGGCCTGATGTGGCGGCCAAATCAGTGACTTGGCCTTCCAGCGCCGGGTCAATGCCCCGCACCAGCGTGCCTTTCATGTCTTCACCACGCGCCAGCAGGGCCTGCGCTGCAATAAAAGTAGCAGCGCCCACCACGTTTTTATTGGCTTTGATTTCAGCCAGCGTCTTTTGTGGGTCAGGCAGCGCTGCACCATTGGGAGCAAACACTTCGATGTGAGAGATGACGCCCAGCATGCGGTCACGCACTTCTTTTTGAAAACCGTTCATCACGCTCAGCACAATGATCAGTGCCGCCACACCGAGTGCAATGCCCAGCATTGACACGCCAGAGATAAACGAGATAAAACCGTTGCGCCGCGTGGCGCGGCCAGCGCGGGTGTAGCGCCAGCCCAAAATCAGTTCATAAGGTAATTGCATAGCCTCTAATTGTGGCATCCCGGACAATACTGGTATGTCAGCTGACTTCGCACCACACCTTATCGTTCCCTTCGCCGCTTGCAGCAGTGACGACTGGCTGCAGTCCATCTCGTCCATCGAGCTGAAAAACCTTGGCAAGTTATTGAACGGCATGAAGCTGCTTGAAACCGATGCGGGCCCCGCAGACAGCCTGTCTGCGCCCCATGAACGGGTATGGGCCAAGGCATTGGGTATGAATGGCAGCACAGATCGCCTGATTCCATGGGCAGCGCTTGAGGCCAAAGCCAATCTGAATGAGGGCTGGGCCTTCATTACCCCTTGTCACTGGGCGATGGGCCGCGAGCACGCCACGCTGACTGACCCCGCAACGCTCGACATGAACGAGACAGAGTCACGCACCCTGCTGGCCGCCATGCAACCCTACTTTGCGACGGAAGGCATCAACTTGAACTACGAGCAGCCGACACGCTGGCTGGCTGAGGGCGATGTGTTTTGCAGCTTGCCTACTGCATCACTTGACCGGGTGCTGGGCCGCAATGTTGACAGGTGGCTGCCCGCTTCAAAAGCGATCAAGCTGCTGCAAAACGAAATGCAGATGCTGCTGTACACCCACCCCATCAATGACGAACGCGCTGCCAAAGGCCAGCGCAGCATCAATTCGTTTTGGGTCAGCGGCTCGGGGGCTTTGAATGAAACCGCAACTACAAATCCGCACACCAACATCGCCAGAAGCTTGGCGCCGTCAGCTTTCGCCAACGACTGGACGGCCTATGCACAGGCTTGGACAAAACTTGACGCAAGTGACATTGCGCATCTTTTAGTCCAGCAAGACAGTGGCAAAACCGTGCGCATCAGCCTGTGCGGTGAAAGCAATGCCATGACGTTCGAGACTGCAAAACTTGGTTTTTTGACCAAAATCAGGAACGTTTTAAGCCCCCAGCCCCCAAGCAATCTGCTGAAGCAGCTATAAAAACAAGAGCACTATGAAAATTCACGTCAGAGACGTTCCGCCCCGTGCCGTGTGGGCCTTGCAACAGGCAGGCGTGCACCCGCTGCTGGCGCAGCTGTATGCGGCGCGTGGAGTGCGCACCGCTGACGAGCTGGACGAAGGCCTGGCACGCCTGCTAAGCCCCAGCACATTGCAGGGCGCAAAACAAGCGGCCGTATTGCTGGCCGATGCGATTGCTGCGGGCAAACACATTTGCATCGTGGCCGACTACGACTGCGACGGTGCCACCGCCTGTGCCGTCGCCATGCGTGGCCTGCGCTTGCTGGGTGCAAAAAACGTCAGCTATCTGGTGCCCGACCGGGTCATCGACGGCTACGGCCTGACCGCACCGATTGCCGAACGCGTCAAGGCGCTGGGTGCAGAAGTATTGGTGACGGTGGACAACGGCATTGCCAGCTTTGACGGCGTGGCGCGCGCCAAAGCACTTGGCATGCAGGTGCTGGTCACAGATCACCATTTGCCAGCTTTGACGGATGGATCGATTGGGCTGCCAAATGCAGACGTGATCGTCAATCCGAATCAGCCGGGCTGCGGGTTTGAAAGCAAATCGATTGCGGGGGTCGGCGTGATGTTTTACGTGCTGCTGGCGCTGCGGGCAGAGCTTCGCGAGCGTGGTGTGTTCACCCAACAAGATCAACCGAAAATTGACGTGTTGTTGCCTCTGGTCGCGCTGGGTACGGGGGCCGATGTCGTCAAGCTCGATGCCAACAACCGCCGCCTGGTGGCGCAAGGCCTCAAGCGCATCAGGAGCGGCCATTTGCCAGCGGGCATAGCCAGTCTGTTTACAGCAGCAGGCCGCAAGTCCAACGCCGCCACCACCTTTGATTTTGGATTTGCCCTCGGCCCGCGTATCAACGCCGCTGGCCGCCTGGCCGACATGACCCTGGGCATTGAATGCCTGCTGACCGACGACGCAGGCCGGGCCGATGAGCTGGCCAAGACACTCGACGGCATCAACCGCGAACGGCGCGACATTGAAGCCGACATGCGCGAGCAGGCCCAGCTAGCCGCTGACGCCATGATTGATGTCGATGATGAACCACCACCCGCCATTGCGATTTACGAGCCCAGTTTTCATGAAGGCGTGGTCGGCATCGTCGCCTCCCGAATCAAAGACAAACTGCACCGCCCCACCTTTGTGTTTGCCGCCAGCCAGGCGGAGGGCAAGTCGCACGAGATCAAAGGCTCAGGCCGCTCGATTGCAGGCTTTCATTTGCGTGACGCGCTTGATCTGGTTGCCAAACGCCAGCCCGGCGTGCTGCTCAAATTCGGCGGTCACGCCATGGCGGCAGGTTGCACGATAGAAGAAAAAAACTTCGAGCTGTTTGAGCACACGCTGCAGCAAGTTGCACGTGAGTGGCTGGACGCCGCCACGCTCACCCGCCGCATCGACACCGACGGCCCGCTGGCCGCAGAATTTCGCCGCACCGACATGGTCGACACCCTGCACAAAGAAGTCTGGGGCCAAGGCTTTGCAGCGCCCACGTTCAGTGAAGAAGTCGAAGTCGTCTCGCAGCGC
>JANOWR010000090.1:0-42322 GCA_031417995.1 Polaromonas sp.
TGCTGCTGTTCAAAGACCTGCTGCACCCGGTCACGATTCTGGCGGCGTTGCCGCTGTCGCTGGGCGGCGCATTTGTGGGGCTGCTGGTGGCCGACAAAAGCTTTTCCATGCCGTCCCTCATTGGCCTGATCATGCTGATGGGCGTGGCCACCAAAAATTCGATCTTGCTGGTCGAATACGCGATTGTTGCCAGGCGCGGCACCCTTCGACCAGCTCAGGACGATCGGGCCGTAAGCCCAAATGGACGCTGGCTGGTCGAGCCGATGTCCCGCCTCGACGCGCTGCTCGATGCCTGCCACAAGCGCGCCCGGCCGATTGTCATGACCACCATCGCCATGGGTGCGGGCATGATACCGATTGCTTTTGGCTGGGGCGCGGCAGACAGCAGCTTTCGCAGCCCGATGGCCGTTGCCGTGATTGGCGGGCTGATCACGTCAACGTTTCTCAGCTTGCTGGTGGTGCCAGCCGTGTTTACCTTTATTGACGATCTTGAGCAGTGGGTGGTGCGCCTGTTTCATCGCAAACCCAAGGCAGAGGCACCCAGACCGCAGACGGCGGTCGAATCGTCGGCTTTATAATCTGCGCTCTTTTCACACACCGGGTATCCATGCAAAAACGCATCCTGCTTTCGGGCGCAACTGGCCTGATTGGCGGCGAGTTGATGCTCATTTTGGCCGCCAAGGGCATCTACAGCACAGCCGTGGTGCGTGCGGCTGATGCGGACAAGGCCACAGCGCGCCTGCTGGACCGGCTGAAAAAAAGTGTCTTGTGGAAACCTGAATTTGCCGAATTCGTCTCTGCCGAGGCTGGCGACATTGAAGCCCCGGACTTTGGCCTGAAAGCCAGCGTGTTGCAGTCTGCGGATGTCATTTTGCATTCGGCTGCCAGCACATCGTTCAAGCCCGATGCGGGTGTGTACCCGGTCAACATCAAGGCGGCCACCAACTTTGCGGGTATTTTAAAAAACCTCAAGCCCTCGCAGCGCGGCTTTTTTGTCGGCACCGCAGCGGTCACGATGGAGCCGCGCGGCGTGATCACCGAGGACATGGCCTTTGCGGGGTACGCCAATGACTACATCCGCTCCAAGCGTGATGCCGAGACATTGCTGCGTGCCAGCGGCGCACCTTTTGTCAGCCTGCGTCCCGGCATTGTGCTGTCGCGCGGCATTGACGATGCCAAACTGGCCAGAAACATGCTGTGGGCCATACCTGTGATGGCCGAACTGGGCGACGTACCGCTGGATCCGCTGGCCCGGCTCGACTTTGCGCCTGTCGATTTTATTGCCAGTGCTTTTGCAGAAATGCTGCTGAAAAACGACTTTGCCCATGATTGTTACCACGTGTCAACGGGCGAAGCGTCGATGACGTTTCAGGCATTGGCTGAAGAATTGATACTGACCATGCCGGGCATTAAAAAGCTGGTGATGCGTGGGCGTGGCTATGTTCCCGTGCCAAGTTTTGCACGCCAGCGTTGGATGTTTGCAGCATTGCAGCCTTATTTGCCTTTTTTGACGGCTGATGCCGTGTTCAGCAACGCCCGGTTACGTGGTGAAATTGGAACCTTGGCTGTTGCGCCTGCTCCAATCAGTTACCTCGGCGATATGCTGGGAACCTTCAGTTTGTCTGATGCGGTCAAGCAGATGTATACGCCGTGATGGCTACGTAGTTATGCCATCCATTGTTTGTAAAGAAATGTTAAGCTTGTGGGTTGTTTGGGTGCTATCGCCGATAGAAGCACGTTTGGTTATTTACTGATGAATTCTGATCTGATTAATCTTTTTGCTGAAACCTTCGGAATAGCTGAAGAAAAACTGCTGCCCGGTGCAACGCTGGAAAGCCTCGGGCTCGACTCGCTGGCCGTCATTGAGTTTCTGTTTCAGATTGAAGACCAGTTTCATATCCAGATTCCTGACCAGGCCAACCCACCCCGCACGCTGGACGAAATGGTTCAACTGATTGAACCCCTGATGCCCAAAGGCCAGACGAACAGCCCAGGCGCTGCGGCCTGATTGCTGCATCAAGCGCCCTTCTTTGCGCTCACACCATGCGCCGCGTTGCTATCACTGGTTTAGGAGTTGTTTCCCCCGTTGGCACAGGCGGCAACAATTTTTTTGAATCACTTTTGCATGCCTCATCGGGCATACGCTCAGTAGAAGTCAATTTCCCGACCGGACCTGAAAAGGTCTTGATGGGCAACATCGACTTCTATCCCGATGAACATTTTCCGAAAGCCAAGCTGCTGACCATGGACCGCGTCAGTCAGTTTGCCCTCGTGGCTGCCCGCGAAGCCATGGCGCAGGCGGGCTTGGACACTGCGTTGGTGGGCCTGCAACCAGAGCGCTTTGGCGTGTCAGTGGGTACTGGCAGCGGTGGCGCGGGCTCGCTGGAAGCGGCTTATTTCTCACTGCTGGAACAAAAAGTTGCACGGCTGCGCCATGACGGTGGTGCTGGCCATGCATAACGCCATGGCGGCGCATTTGTCCATGGAATTTGGGCTCAAAGGCCCTAGCAGTACCGTGTCTAACGCCTGTGCATCGTCGGCGACCGCAATTGGCGATGCTTTTCGCCAGATACGCCACGGCTATGCCGACGCCATGCTGGTGGGCGGCTCGGATGCGCTGCTCAACAAGGGCACGATCAAGGCCTGGCAAGCCATGCACACACTGGCCAAACCTCACGCGGAGGGTCCACAAGCCTCATGCCGGCCATTTTCAAGCGACAGGTCAGGGCTGGTGCTGTCCGAAGGCTCGGCAATGCTGGTGCTGGAAGACTGGGACACTGCCAAACGTCGTGGTGCCAACATATTGGCCGAGCTTGCCGGTTATGCGTCAACCACCGACGCCCACCACCTGACACAGCCCGAAGCCCAGGGCCAGGCTGGTGCCATGACGCTGGCTCTGCGCGATGCCAAATTAAATGCGCTTGACATTGGCTACCTCAATGCCCACGGCACGGCTACCGATGTCGGCGACGTGGTGGAAACCAACGCCATCAAGCTGGCATTTGGCGGCGCTGCCCATGCCTTGCCCATCAGCTCTACCAAAGCCGTACATGGCCACGCCATGGGTGCGGCAGGCGCTATGGAATTTGCAGCCAGTGTGATGAGCTTGCGTGCCGGACAACTGGCACCCACAGCCTTTTTGCAAACACCCGATGAGCGTTGTGACCTGGACTACATCCCTTGCGTTGCCAGACAAGTCAAAGATCTGCGTGCGGTGATGTCCAACTCGTTTGCCTTTGGCGGCTCCAACGCGGTGTTGGTCGCCAAAAAAGTCTAAGCGCCGGGGCTGCGTATTTTTTTGACCAGTGCGGTGGTTGAGTAGCCATCAACAAACGGAATCACCAGCACCTTGCCGCCATAGCCCTCAACAAGCTGGGTTTCAGGCAGTAGGCGCATGTCGTAGTCACCGCCTTTGACCAGAATGTCAGGCTTGAGTGCACCAATCAGCGCCAGCGGCGTGTTTTCGTCAAACCAGGTCACCAGGCTGACGGACTCAAGTGCCGCCATCAAGGCTGCCCGGTCTTGTTCGTTATTGAGTGGCCGGTCCGGGCCTTTGCCCAGGCGTCGGGCAGACGCATCGGTATTTAAGGCCACCACCAGGCTGGCGCCAAGGGCGCGCGCCTGCGCCAGGTAAGTGACATGGCCACGGTGCAGCACGTCGAAGACACCGTTGGTAAAAACGACGGGCTTGGGCAGTGCCGTGATACGTTCCGCCGCCGCGTCTCGCGAGACGATCTTGGCCAAAAAATCCGGCGCTGTCAAAGGGCTTAAACCGCTTGCGGTTTGGTATCAGCAACTGCTGGTGCCAAGGCAATAGCGCCTGAAATTTCGCGGCCCAGTTCTTTGCGGTAGCGGTTGAGTTCCTGCACGGTTTTAAAGCTCTGGTTCATCAGCAGGCTCAGGTTATGCAAGATGCGTTCGACCACTTTGCCTTCCCACACGGCATCAAACTTGATTTGCGTATCCAGCCAGTGCTCGAGCCAGTCCGGGTTGGGCAGGCGCGACTGGATGGTGTCACGCGGGAACAGGTTTTTGTTAACGTGCAGGTTGGTGGGGTGCAGCGCCTGAGCCGTGCGGCGGGCGCTGGCCATCAGAACACCAACCTTGGTAAATGCCGCGCGTGCGTCGTTGCCGACGTTGTTGATGGCACGCTTCATGTAACGCAGGTAAGCGCCGCCGTGGCGTGCTTCGTCCTGGCTGAGCTGGGTGTAGATTTTCTTGATGACCGGCTCGGTGTGCCATTCGCTGGCTCGGCGGTACCAATGGTTCAAACGGATCTCGCCGCAAAAATGCAGCATCAGTGTTTCCAGCGGTGGTGCGGGTTCAAATTCAAAGCGCACCTCATGCAGCTCTTTTTCGGTAGGTGCGAGGTCTGGCCTGAAGCGCTTGAGGTATTCCATCAACACCAAAGAGTGCTTTTGCTCTTCAAAAAACCAGATCGACATGAAGGCTGAAAAATCACTGTCGTCCTTGTTGTCGCGCAAAAACATTTCCGTCGCAGGCAGGGCTGACCATTCGGTGATGGCGTTCATCTTGATGGTCTGGGCCTGCTCGTCAGACAGCTGGGACGCATCAAAACTGTCCCAAGGGATGTCTTTGTCCATGTCCCAACGGACGGATTCAAGCTGTTTGAACAATTCAGGATAGAGCATATGAATTCCTTCGTACTGTCTTCATATTATTTGAAGCATCTGGGTGTATTACGCAGGACATGCCGCCTTGGATGCTGTCACAATTTTAGGCGGGTTATATGACAAATGGCCCCACAAAGGGGTATTAAAAGCCTCTGGCACTGAATCTGTTAACAGTAATCCGGCGTATAACAACAGCGCCTATGGCATTTTCCGTTTGCTTTTTACACGCCTGAAGTCATCATGCGCCCATTTCCCCTCAAATACCTCTTCACATCCGCTGCTTTGCTTGTAGGGTTTCTCAGCCTGTCGTGGGTGCGGGGCTTCCCGTCCAACGACTTTTCGCAAGAAACTGGCTGATCAGCCGCACTGTCCAACACGTCGAAAGCTTCAACTCGGTAGCCGACCCCAAAAGCAAGTCTTTCATAAACGAAATTGAAAAGCAGCTGGCCAGTCAATAGACAGGCTGCGCCGAAAAAAGCACTTGCTGTTCATGCCGTTATTTAAGCTATTTAAGTTATTCCACCCATCAAATACCAATCAGTCATTATTTGACTAAATAGTATTTTTACCTTATGCTGTGCCATGTCCTACATAAAGTTCACAAAAATTTACCCCACTGACGCGCGTTGTGTGAGGAACTTTGTCACTGGCTCTGGCCTCATACTCACACTTGCCATGATTCGTACGGGCAACCCAGTTTCATTGTTGCGAAGCCGTCTGAGCCGTTTGGTCTCTGATGAAATCCCGGGGCGGTTCTCCTCCTCCCTCCCTCCCTTGTTCGTACCGGGGCGCTTCGCAACATTTTTATATTCCGCGAGCTGATGATCACCATCGCGCCGCCCCGCATTGCCATTGTTGGCTCCGGCATTTCGGGGCTCGCAGCGGCCCACGCACTGCAAGGCCGGGCGGCCATCACACTTTTTGAAGCTGCCGATTACTTCGGTGGGCACACCCACACGGTCGATGTCACACTGCCTTCCGCTCAGGGCCCCGTCACACATGGTGTTGACACTGGTTTTCTGGTGTTCAACGAGCGCACCTATCCGAATTTGATCAAGCTGTTTGCGGACTTGAAGGTTGAAACCGCCAAGTCAGACATGTCGTTTTCAGTCCAGGTGCCGCGTGCTGATGGCCAGCAACTGGAGTGGAGCGGCTCGTCGCTGAGCAGCGTGTTTGCGCAGAGAAAAAACCTGGTGAACGTCAGATTTTTGCGCATGCTCAAAGACATCATGCGCTTTAACAAGGTCACCACGGCACTCGCCAATACCCATGCAGAAGCCGCCATGATGCAACCGCTGGGTGACTTTTTGAAGGATCAAAAATTCTCCAATGAATTTCGTGACTGGTATTTCCTGCCCATGATGGGCTGCATCTGGTCCTGCCCAACAGACCAGATGCTGCAATTTCCTGTCGCCACCATGATCCGGTTTTGCTACAACCACGGCCTGATTCAGGTCACCGACCGGCCGCAGTGGTGGACCGTCAAGGGCGGCGCAAAACACTATGTTGAAAAAATCATTGCCAACATTTCCGACAAGCGCCTGAACACCCCTGTCAGGCGCATCGCCCGTGATGCTTCAGGCGTGCATGTGCAGACCGATGCAGGCACTGAATTGTTTGACAAAGTCGTACTCGCCACCCACTCAGACCAGACTTTGGCCATGCTGCAAGCCCCGAGCGCTGCTGAGCAAAGCGCCTTGGGTGCCATTCGCTACCAACCCAACCGCGCCGTGTTGCACACCGATACGTCGGTGCTGCCGCTGAGCAAAATCGCCTGGGCGGCCTGGAACTACGAGCGCGCCCAGCAAACAGATCGTGAATCATCACAGGTATGCCTGCATTACCTGTTGAACATGCTGCAGCCGCTGCCATTTACGCAAAGCGTAGTCGTGTCATTGAATCCACTCAAAGAGATTGCACGTAATCACATCATGGGTGAATTTGACTATGCACATCCGGTTTTTGACCTTGCGGCCATCCGTGCGCAAGGCGAAGTTGCGGCTCTGCAAGGCCAGCAAAACACCTACTTTTGTGGCGCGTGGACAGGCTATGGTTTTCATGAAGACGGTTTGAAGTCTGGTTTGAAAGTGGCCGAGCAAATTTTGAAATCGCAAGAGGCGACAGCATGACTGCCCAGCCACTTCTAGGCTTCGGTCAGGTTCGCCACACCCGGTTAAAACCTGCAAAAAACGCCTTCGTTTATCCGACCTATTTTTTAATGCTGCCCATGCGCGCCATGCAGACCAGCAAAGTACACGCGCTGGCGTACAACCGCAGAGGCTTGCTCAGCTTTCATGACCGCGATCACGGCGATGGCCGTGACGATGCCGTGGCCTGGCTTGATGCGCTGCTGCTGCGCGAAGGCGTTGAAGATGCGACTGGAGAAATCTGGCTGCACACCTACCCGCGTGTGCTGGGTTATACCTTCAAGCCGGTCAGCTTTTGGTACTGCCATGCTGCTGACGGCACGCTGCGCGCCATTGTGGTCGAGGTCAACAACACCTTTGGCGAACGTCATTGCTACCTGCTGGACAGGCCGCAGTATGGGCATGAGCTGACAGCCGACAAGGTGTTTCACGTCTCGCCGTTTTGCACGCTGGAGGGCAATTACCGCTTCCGGTTTATGCGCAGAGATGCGGATGGTATTGAAAAAACCGTGGCCCGTATTGACTATGACGACAACACGGGCCCGCTGCTGGAAACCAGCGTCAGCGGTACGCTGGAGCCCGTCACAAGTGCCGCCTTGCGCAAGGCGTTGTGGCGCTACCCGGCCATGACCTTTGGCGTGGTGCTGCGCATTCACTGGCAAGCTTTCAAGCTCTGGCGCAAGCAGGTGCCTTTCATTTCCAAACCCAAGCCACCTGAAATATTTGTAACGCGGTGACCTTCTGATGACAACAAGCAACACATCCACCAACAGCCCCGTTTTTTCATTGCCCGCTGGCGCACCGTCGGCTGCGCGTGCCATCCTCAAGCTGTTGCTGCGCCTGAAACACGGCACCTTGACCATCAAGCTGCCTGACGGCTCAGTGCAGCGCTTTGGCAACGGCCAGGGGCCGCAGGCCAGCCTGCATTTGCTGAACTGGAACGTGTGCAGCGCAGCCCTGAAATCAGGTGACATTGGCTTTGCTGAAAGCTACATCGCAGGCGACTGGACCACGCCGCATTTAACCGACTTGCTGCAGGTTTTCATCGTCAACCGCAAAGAAGTGGAAGACATGATTTACGGCACCTGGCTGGGCCGTTTTGCTTACCGCATCAAGCATCTGCTGAATCGCAACACCAAGGCCAACAGCCAGAAAAACATTCACGCGCATTACGACCTCGGCAATGCGTTTTACGAGCTGTGGCTGGACGGCACGATGAACTATTCGTCGGCTATTTTTGAAACGCCTGAAACAACGATGAAAGACGCGCAGCACGCCAAAGTGCGGCGCGCGCTGCGCATGACACAAGTCAAGCCCGGTGACCGTGTGCTTGAGATTGGTTGCGGCTGGGGCGCACTGGCTGAAAAAGCCACGAAGGAGTTCGGTGCGTCCGTCGTGGGTGTCACGCTGAGCACTGAGCAGCTGGAATGGGCCAACAAGCGCATGCAGCGCGAGGGCGTGGCTGAAAAAGCGGACCTGAGACTTCAAGACTATCGCGACATCGGCAAAACCACACAAGACGCACCTTTCGATGCGATCTGCTCGATTGAAATGGTGGAAGCCGTAGGGCGTGAATATTGGTCTGAGTATTTTCAAACGGTGGCGCGTTTGCTCAAACCGGGTGGTTATGCCTGCATTCAAAGCATCGTGATTGCAAACGAGCTGTTTGACCGCTACGTCACGTCAACCGATTTCATTCAGCAATACATCTTTCCTGGCGGTTGCCTGCCTTGCCCGCGAGAGTTTCGAGCCCAAGCCATCGCGGCTGGTTTTGAAGTGGTGGACGAGTTTTGCTTTGGTCAGGACTACGCCCGCACCCTGCAACTGTGGCGCGAAGACTTCACGGCCCAGGAATCGCATGTGTTGCAACTCGGGTTTGACAACCGCTTTATCCGTATCTGGGAGTTTTACCTCAGCTACTGTGAGGCCGCGTTTTTAGAGGCCAACACCGATGTGGTGCAGTACACATTGAGAAAACCCGCATGATTGCCAGGCGCACATGGGTGACTGGCTTGCTGTTTGCCGCGCTGGGTCGCCCAGCCTGGGCGCAAAGCACCTTGAACGCAGAAGATGCCCGGGCTGAACTGGACACTGCGCTTCCGCAATACCGCCTGATCGGCAAAGGCCGGTTAACCGTGTGGGGTTTTCAGGTGTATGACGCAAGGCTTTGGGCTATGCCCGGCTTTAAGCCAGACAACCTGCCTGCCCAGCCGTTTGCGCTTGAGCTGGCTTACCTGCGTGACTTCAGCGGCAAGGACACGGCAGAGCGCTCGATCAAAGAGATGCGGCGCGCGACAACGATCAGCGAAGAACAGGCCAGTGCCTGGATCACCGACATGCAGCGCGTCATACCCGACATCAAAAAAGGTGACCGCATCATGGGCATCAACCGGCCTGGCGCTGGCGCACAATTTCTGGTCAATGGCAAAGCTTCGGGCGAGATACGCGACGCTGAATTTGCACGCCTGTTTTTTGGCATTTGGCTGTCGCCTAAAACATCAGAGCCCAAGCTGCGCGACGTCCTGCTTTTAGGTGCCAACTAGCCATGCAAGCGTTTGACAAACGCAATGGTCTGGCCTATGGCCTGATGGGCCTGCCACTGGCGTTTGTTGCACTGCCGCTGTATGTGATTTTGCCCAACCACTACGCCCGTGAGTTTGGCGTGCCGCTGGCGACGCTGGGCGCCATTTTGTTGGGTGCACGCTTGTTTGATGCATTTATTGACCCGATGCTCGGCCGCTTGAGCGACCGTTTGTTTGCGCGCTCGCCCGCCTCGGTACTGCAAGCAGCCATACTGGCAGCGGTGGTGTTAGCGCTGGGTTTTACGCTGCTGTTTTTCCCGCAGGTCACAGCACCCAACGCATTGCTGGCGTGGGTCAGTGCGATGCTGGTGGTGACCTATGCGGCTTACAGTTTTTTAAGTGTGTCACACCAGTCCTGGGGGGCCATGCTGGGCGGCAACGAGGCTGAACGCAGTCGCATCGTCGCCTGGCGTGAGGCATTTGGCCTGGTCGGTGTGGTGCTGGCATCCGTCACACCAGTGGTGCTGGGTCTGCCTGCAACAAGCGTTATCTTTTTCATAGCGCTGGCCATCGGCTGGCTGGCCTGGACGCGCGCCGTGCAGCCGGTTGCCATGAAGCATGTGGTGGCTGTGCCTGGCGCGATCTGGCAGCCTTTCAGGCACAGCAACTTCAAGCGTCTGCTGCTGGTGTTCATGCTCAATGGCATTGCCAGTGCGGTGCCTGCCACGCTGGTGCTGTTTTTTATTCAAGACCGTCTGCAAGTGGCCAGCAGCATGGAGCCGCTGTTTTTGGGCAGCTATTTTTTAACCGCAGCGCTGTCGATCCCCCTGTGGCTGGCGCTTGTCAAACGCATCGGCCTGGCCAAGGCCTGGCTGTGCGGTATGGCGCTCAACATTGCGGTATTTGTCTGGGCCAGCCAGGTCGGTGCGGGTCAAAGCACCGCCTTTTTAATCATCACATCACTGTCAGGTGTGGCATTGGGCACAGATCTGGCTTTGCCCGGTGCGCTGCTGGCGGGCGTGATTCAGCGCAACGGCGATTCTGGCAAGCTGGAGGGCGCGTACTTCGGCTGGTGGAACTTCGCCATCAAGCTCAATTTGGCGCTGGCTGCGGGGCTGGCGTTGCCGCTGCTGGGCATGTTTGGCTATGCGCCCGGCGTGCGCAGCCCTGAAGCACTGCAAGCCCTTAGCATCGCTTATTGCGTGCTGCCTTGCGTTTTAAAGCTGGCAGCCGGCGGTGCCTTGTATTTTTTCATCATCCAGCCCTCGTCCAATTCTTTACAGGCTACCGCATGACTTTCTTTAAATCATCTCCCCGCAGCGTCATGTGTGCACTGGCCATCAGCAGTGCCATGCTGGCCGGCTGTGCTGGGCCGCAAATTGCCGACTACGCCAGTGAAAAGCCAGTGCTCGACATGCAGCAGTATTTCAACGGAACGATCGATGCGTACGGTGTCTTCACCGATCGTTCGGGCAAAGTCGTCAAACGCTTCACGGTGGTCATGAAGTGCACCTGGGATGGCGACACCGGGGTACTCGACGAAGACTTTACCAACTCTGATGGCACCAAAGACCGTCGCATCTGGACGCTCAAGCGCGGCGCAGATGGCAAGTACACCGGTACAGCGGCTGACGTATTGGGCGAAGCGAACGGCGAAGAAAAGGGCAATGCTTTCCGCTGGGGCTACACGCTGAAACTACCGGTTGACGGAAAAATTGTTGAGGTCCAGTTTGACGACTGGATGTATTTGATGAGCGACAAAGTCATGCTGAACAAAGCCGTGATGAGCAAGTTCGGCTTCAAGCTGGGTGAGGTCACGCTGTCGTTTGTCAAGCGCTGAAAAAGAGCTGAAAACGCCTGATTTTGCCCTTTTTTAGCCTTTTTCAAGTATCAAATAGGGTTGTAACCCAATGAATTCGGGCGCAAGCAGCTATAAAACCAATAGTAACCAAAAATCTAACGTATGTCATACAACCCCCTGTTGAACGACTGGCAAGGCAAAACTGTCTGGCTGGTAGGTGCCTCCAGCGGCATAGGCCGGGCCACTGCACAGGCGCTGCATGCACGTGGTGCCAAGGTGTTTGTGTCGGCGCGCAACCAGCAGGCACTTGACACCTTTGCCGCTGAGCACCCTGGCGCGGTCGCGCTGGCACTTGACGCGGGTGATGCCGCATCGGTCAAGGCGGCAGCGCAAGCCGTGTTGGCTACTGGCCCGCTTGATCTGGTGCTGTACTGCGCGGGTTACTACAAGGAAATGCGCGCCACCCGTTTTGACCTGACCGACATGATCAGGCATCAGCACATCAACTATATTGGTGCGCTGTATGTGCTGGACGCCGTGTTGCCGCATTTTTTAAGCCGCAAGTCGGGCCACATCAGCCTGGTCAGCAGTGTGGCGGGTTACCGGGGCCTGCCGCAAAGTCTGGCGTATGGGCCGACCAAAGCGGCGTTGATTAACCTAGCAGAAACGCTGTACGTTGATCTGCAAGACAGCCGTGTTGGCGTGAGTTTGATTTGCCCCGGTTTTGTGGAAACCCCGCTGACCGCACAAAACAAATTTGCCATGCCTGGCATCATCAAACCCGAACAGGCCGCCGACGAAATTTTGCGCGGCTGGGCCAAGGGGCAGTTTGAAATTCACTTTCCCAAGCGCTTCACGCTGTTCATGAAAGCTCTTGCTCTGCTGCCTGCTGCGCTTTATTTCCCGGTGATTCGCAAGTTCACGGGGCTGTAATGGGCCACAGCAAAACCCCAAGTTTTACTTGGGTGCCGTGTCGATAAAGCTGGGCCGAAGCGCCAGCTTGTCGTTCAATTTCGCCAGGTTGGCATAGCTGTCACGCCAGGCCACTTGCGGGAAGCGAAAGTCCAGGTAGCCCAAAGCGCAACCGACTGCCACATCTGACAGGCTGAAGTGCACGCCGCTGCAAAAAGGCTTGTCAGCCAGGCCAGTGCTCATGGCTTGCAAGGCGGCGTTGATTTTGTCCATCTGGCGGTCTATCCAGGGCTGGCAGCGCTGCTCGGGTGGCCGACCTTTGTAGATGACTTCCATACGCGCCGTGAGGGCTGCGTCCAGCAGGCCGTCGGCCAGGGCTTCCCAGGTTTTGACTTCGGCGCGTTCGCGGCCTTGAGCGGGGATCAATTTACCGACCGGGGACAACGTGTCCAGGTATTCCACAATCACGCGCGAGTCAAACACCGCCTCGCCGCCTTCCATCACCAGGCAAGGCACCTTGCCCAGAGGGTTGGACTGCGTGATGGTTGTGTCAGCGGCCCAAACGTCCTCAATCACGTACTGGTAGTCCAGTTTTTTTTCAGCCATCACCACGCGTACTTTTCGGGCGTAGGGGCTGGCGGGGGAACCGATAAGTTTCATAAAATTCTTTGGCGTCGTGGATACTTGTAAAGTGCATTCTATCGAGTTGGCACGCCTACAATTGCACCATGAGTTCTTCCCCTACATTGTCCAGCCCGCTTTCGCCCATCAACGCCCTGTCGCCACTTGATGGCCGCTACGCCACCAAACTTGCCACGCTGCGGCCTTTGATGAGTGAGCAGGGCTATATGCATCGCCGGGTACAGGTTGAAATAGCGTGGTTTATTGCACTGTCAGATGCCGGGTTTGTTGAATTCAAGACGCTCAGCCCGGGAGCACGCACCTACTTGCTGGGGCTGGTCAAAAACTTTTCTGAAGCCGACGCACTGGCCATCAAGGATATTGAAAAAATCACCAACCATGATGTGAAAGCGGTCGAGTACTGGATCAAGTCAAAGTTTGATGCCCGGCCCGAGCTGATGGCCGCAGCTGAGTTTGTGCACTTTGCCTGCACCAGCGAAGACATCAACAACACCAGCCACGCGCTACAGCTCAAGGGCAGCCGCGAGCAGGTGTTGCTGCCGGCACTGGACAAAGTGATTGCCAAAATGCGCGAGATGGCGCATGCCTTTGCCGGCCAGCCCATGCTGAGCCGTACCCACGGCCAAACCGCCAGCCCCACCACAGTGGGCAAAGAAATAGCCAACGTGGTGACTCGTCTGGTCAACGCCCGCGCCAAGATTGCTGCCGTGCCGCTGATGGCCAAAATGAACGGGGCGGTGGGCAACTACAACGCCCATTTGTCCGCCTGGCCAGATCACGACTGGGAGGCCTTTAGCCGCAAGGTGATTGAAACACCGGAACCGCTGGGGTTAGGGCTCACTTTTCAACCGTACAGCATCCAGATTGAGTCGCACGACTACATGGCAGAGTTGTTCGATGCGATTGCGCGCACCAACACCATCCTGATTGACTGGTCACGCGACGTGTGGGGTTATGTCAGCGTGGGCTACTTCAAGCAGCGTTTGAAGGCCGGTGAGATTGGCTCATCGACCATGCCGCACAAGGTCAACCCGATTGACTTTGAAAACGCCGAGGGCAACCTGGGCCTGGCCAATGCGCTGCTAAAACACCTGAGCGAGAAGCTGCCCATCAGTCGCTGGCAGCGCGATTTGACCGACAGCACCGTGCTGCGCAACATGGGCGTGGCGGTGGGCTATGCCGTGCTGGCCTACAACTCATTGAACGTGGGTTTGGGCAAGCTGGAGCTGAATGCCGAGGCGCTTGACGATGATTTGAACAACGCCTGGGAAGTGCTGGCCGAGCCGATTCAGACCGTGATGCGCCGCTACGGCGTGCAGGGCGCGTATGAAAAGCTCAAGGAAGTCACGCGCGGCAAAACCGTGCAGGCCAAAGACCTGCATGCGTTGATAGCGTCGCTGGAGATCCCTGAAGGTGAAAAAACGCGATTGCTGGCGATGACGCCAGGCAGCTATGTGGGCATGGCCGCGGAACTTGCAAAAAGAGTCTAAAAGGCCCCAGCAGGCATAGCCAGACCACACTGCCAGCACTGCTCAAACCCGCCTTCCACCAGTTCACCACATGCGCACAGCCAGCGCCGTTGCGCCGGGTTTTGCAATTCATTCAGTAATTTTTTGGCGCGCGGCTCTTCATGGTCATGTGTGAGCCAGACCTCGGGCAGGCACTGGTCGGGCGGCAACTCGCCCGCAATGCCACTTAAAAAATAACGCTGTACCGTGGCTGAAAACCCGGCCTGCTGCAAGGCGTCCACCCACATCGCGGCAATGGCAATGTTGGGAGCTTGTGTGAGGCGGCGCATGAACCCAGTGTACCTGCATTACTACTAAATTAATAGCTGCTTGCGCCCGAATCTATTGGGCTACAGGTCTTTTCGGTACCTGAAAAGAGCTAAAAAATGACGAAAAACAGCGTTTTTAACGCTTTTCAAGCGCCCGGTCGGCATAACGGCCAAAACGCCAGGCCGTGGCCTGAAGCGTGATGCGCCGCCAGGTGTTGCGTTTTTCAAACGGGGTCATGCCGGGCCAGTTTTGTACTTCGTCAAAGGTGCGGCCACAACCCTTGCACATTTCATCGCCCTGGCTGGTCGAGCAAATCGCAATGCAGGGGGCATCAACGGTGGTGGCATACCAGGCCTGCCAGGCGGCCATGGCCTTTGGGGGAAAGCCGTTCACGTCGGCCTCGTCGTGATGATAAAAAATCATCAGCGCATACACCTCGGCCAGTGCACGCAGCTCGGGTGCCAGGGTGATACCGTCAGGCGACGGGCTTTTTTCACGCCAGTAGTTGATGGCCGCTTCGATATCGGTGATGTGGATGGCGGACATAAGCAACAAATTATCCGCCACAGTGCGGACGGCGTGCAGACGGGCTGCAATTGCGGGTATGTCCTACATGGCGAAACTTGCAATTTTTTATTCTGCACTTAGAATTACCACAAGAAGGGGAGTAACTCCCTCGTTTTGCCGGATTAGATTTATTACAGACACAACGGCAAAATTGCTACAGCAAGTCGCCATTACGAAGCTCTCCCCCTGGTTAGCTTCCGGCTTGCTGGACACGCAGCGACACTGCATGTCGAGCCAGACCTTCGATTAAAAGCCTGAACAGGTTTTTGTCGATGCGTCCGCAGCTACTGCTTGGGTAGCTGCCGTACTTTCATACAAAACCCTGTTCAGTTTTATCGAGGCCGAGCGTTCGCTTTGCGAACTCTCATGTCGAAACTTGAATGGAGTGTTCGTATGGAGTTATTTTCTTCACCCTGGTGGTCGGCTTTGCTGGCCATTGTCCTGATTGATCTGGTGCTGGCTGGAGATAACGCGATAGTTATCGCGCTGGCATCGCGCAATCTGCCACCACACCTGCAAAAGAAGGCGATTGCCTGGGGCACGGTGGGTGCCATTGCGGTCCGCTCCGTGATGACGGTGGGCGTGGTCTGGCTGCTCAAAATACCCGGCCTGATGCTGGTTGGCGGCCTGGGGCTGTTGTGGATCGCCTACAAGCTGCTGGCAGACCAGAGCGACGCGTCGCACGATGGCCCGGTGGCCACCACCTTCTGGGGTGCCATGAAAACCATTGTGGTAGCCGATGCGCTGATGGGCATTGACAACGTGCTGGGTGTTGCGGGCGCAGCACAAGGTTCATTTGACCTGGTCGTCATTGGCCTGCTAATCAGTGTTCCGATTGTGGTGTTTGGCAGCACGCTGGTTCTTAAGCTGGTGGAGCGCTTCCCGGTCATTATCAAAATCGGCGCTGCGGTGCTGGCATTTACTGCCGCCAAGATGATTGTGAGCGAGCCACTGCTGGATCCCGTTTACGGTGGGCCGCAGAGCTTGCCGTCGCTACAGACCCTTCAAACGATTGCCGAATATGCCACCTATGCGCTGGCGATTGTGGGTGTACTGGGCGCGGGTTTCTGGGCGACACGCCGCAGCAAATCAAACCCCCATGACCAGCAGGCGGCAGGGTCATGAAGTTTCAGTTTTCGAGTGAGTGCCAAGCAAGTATGTTTTTTTAAATCTTATTTCTAACCAGTAAACAAGGAGATTTTTATGGAAACCATCATTGTCTATATTGACGACGCCGACTACGCCATGCAACTCTTGGAGCCCATGCTGCCAGGGTCTGCACAGACCCCTACACGTTGGGTATTGGTCGGGTGTGCGCCGCGTATCACCCGTCACATCAGCAAGTTCGTCACGCATAGTGCACGTGCTGGCTGGCGTGGCAGTTGGGCCGACAAGGTGTTTGGGCAGGTGATTCCTCATTTGCAAAATCAGACAAGACCAAATGACATGGTTATCACGCAAGTCGCTCCCGCACGGCAGGCGTTGTGCGACCTGACGGACACACTGACGCGGCAGTATGCGGCACGCCATGTGCTGGATGCACGGCGGCCCAAAATGGGTCATGACTTACCCCCGGTTACCCGCAGCCAAAAGCAGGAGAGCAACAAGGTTACCGGGTATGCCGCAGCGCTGGCCGGTGCCGGCCTGCTGGTGGGTTTTGATTGAACCTTATTGAGTCCGGGCATTAGTGCCCATGGCGCAATGGTATTCCTTGCGCCATGAAACTCATGCTCAAATGGCTTTGCAACGCTGCCGCCTTGCTGGCGGCTTTCGACTGAGAACTATTTCATTCCCGGTTGCCATCAGCGGTCCAGTTTGTCCTGGAGCGCTTGTTCTTTTGCCCGCGCGTCTAGCTGCCGGGCCCGGGTGTCGATGATGGAGCCTTCCATAAAGTCAGCGCTTGCCGGGTTGCTGCGCATCATGGCTTGCGCCGCCCGCAATCGGTCCAGCGCGGCAGAGTAATCCAGCCGCGCTGCGTGGCTTTCGGCGTCCGCGCGAATCGCCCGCACCGTTAGCCCCTGGTTGCCGTAGGCCACCGCCAATATCTGCCACGCACCGCTGTCTTTGGGATGGTCTGTCACCCACGTGATCAACCGGCTTGAAACATCTGGCGCCCGGCCTGCTGCCAGCAAGACTCTGGACTGCGTCAAAAGCTCTGCGCGCTGCGTGGTTTTGCTGATGTCGATTTGCTGCGCAGCAGGCGGTACATTGCCTGCCAGCAGATCAACCTCCATGGACAACAGCACAGCCGCGCTGCTGGCCCCGACGTTGTTGGCTGCCATCGTTTTAACTTTGTCAGCCAGCTCGCGTGCGGCAGTAAAGTCGCGTAACTTTGCGGCTGCCAGCGTACCGGCATAAAGCGCCCCTGCGTTGCGGATATCAAGCGCTGACGTAGCTGCCTGACCAACTACAGGCCGGATTGCTTCTGCCACCATGGCGCGCAGCGCGTCGACGCCAGGGTCGGCCAACACCCTGGCGCGTGCCGCCATCATGGCGTGCAGCACGCGCGCTTGGCCAACCGCCTCGTTGCCGATGGGGTTGGCGGTGGGCGCTTCAGACGCCAGTTGCAAACGCGCCTGCACCTCGGCGATCCGCTGTGTATTCAGGGGGTGAGAACGCAAGTAGGGGAACGCGCCGTTGTCATTGAGCCGCGATGCCTGCTGGAGCTTTTCAAACATGCTGGCCACGCCACGGCTTTCAAAACCGGCATCCAGCATCACGCCAATCCCCACGCGGTCAGCTTCGCGTTCCATGTCGCGTGAAAAATTAAGCTGGCTTTGCGCCGCCACCGCTTGCCCGCCCACTATCGCCGCACTGGCCGCCTGCGGGTTTTTGCTGGCCGCCAGCGCGCCCAAAATCATCGCGCCAATCAGCCAAGGCGTGGTCTTGGCCTGTTGGGTGATGAGGCGTGAAATATGCCGCTGCGTGACGTGGCTCAGCTCATGGCCCAGCACCGCCGCCAGCTCGTCCCGACTGGTGACTGCACCCATCAGGCCAAGATGCACGCCCAGATAACCGCCGGGCAGGGCAAAGGCATTGATGCTGCGGTCACGGATTAAAAATATTTCCCAGGCAAAGCGCTCGTCCAGCTCGGCGCTCAATTCGCCGCGCGCCCGCGCTGCGGTCATCAAGGGTTGCCAGATGGTCTGCACGTAGTCCATGAGCACGGGGTCATCGATGTAGTCCGGGTCACGGTAAATGCTGACGGCAATGCGGTCGCCAATACGCCGCTCAGCAGCGGCTGCCAGCTCGGAGTTGTCGCCCAAAGACGGCAAGGCACCCGACGACCTGAAGGGCGATTGCGCATGCGCTGGCATGTGGCTGGCAAGAGCCAACAGGGCTGTAAATGCCCAGGTGCTGACCAGCGGCTTAAAACGGGTCAAGGGGAACAAAAGCCAGTACCTCGGCGGTGTTGGTGTTAATCAGAACTGTCCAGAAAGTACTGCGCCCGACCATGGGAATGTAGCCGACAGGCGTGCTGCCTGGCACGGATTTCAACGCGGCATCAATCTCAAGCGCACGCGCTGGAAAGCGGGTTTTCAGCTCAGCCAGCGGCTTGGCGCTGGCGATGACTTGCGGCTTGGCTTTCTCGTAGGTTTGCCACAAGTTGGGCTGGGCGCCCAGCGCTACACCACCCAGGGCCACCATCGTGGCGTCGGTTTTTTCAGCGTTGTCTTTAAAGTCACGCACCGACAAAAGCGTCGGCCCGGTCAAGGGGAGTTGCCTGAACTCGGGCGGCGCTTTGCCCAGCAACTCGGTCGGCACTTCAATCGCGTGAACCACGTTAAAGCGGTAAATCTCAAACGCCAGATGCACTGGCCTGGCTACCGCAACTGTCCACAGGCCATAGACCAAAGCAGCGATTTGAAGCAAGCCGATCACGGCGAAATCAAAGCGCATCAAGTGGCGCGGCTTGCGCGGGTTGTAGACTGACAAAGTCATCAATGGGCCAAGAATCACATCAACGGCAACCACCAGCAAAAACAGCTCTCGCCCGCCAGAAATCTCACGGTAAGGGTAGGGGTACCAGACATAAAAAACCAGCAGCGCCGCCAATGCGGCCAGGCCCAGGCTGAGGCCCAGGTGAATGCCAGCAGCCTTGAATTTTCGCTTCCAGAGATCAGGGTTTGGGAACATGGTCTTTATGATGACGTACAGTTGTAAAGGTTTTGTAACGGCGCTATGAATATGACAATAAATTCGGGATTGACCCATTTCGACGCTCAGGGCCAGGCGCACATGGTTGACGTTGCCGCCAAAGCGGCCACGCATCGTATCGCTGTGGCTGAGGGCCGTATTGTCATGAACCCGGCAACGCTGGCCATTATTTTGGCAGGCAATGCCAAAAAAGGCGATGTGCTGGGTATTGCCCGGGTGGCTGGCATCATGGCTGCCAAAAAAACCAGCGACCTGATTCCCCTGTGCCATCCGCTGGCCCTGACGCGGGTCGCCATCGACTTCACACCCGACGAAACAACCAGCAGCATTGCCTGCCGCGCAACGGTAGAAACCGTTGGCCCCACCGGCGTTGAAATGGAGGCATTGACAGCGGTGCAAATTGCATTGCTGACGATTTACGACATGTGTAAAGCGGTAGACCGGGGCATGACCATGACCGACGTGCGCGTGCTGGAAAAGCATGGTGGCAAGTCGGGCAGTTTTGTGAATCCTTAAGGCGGCCTGCCATTTATCTTTTGGGCCTTCGCCCATTGCGCATGATCTTTCGGAAAAGCCGCACGGTACCTGGCCAGGTGCGCCAGTGCCACGTCGTCACGGCCCAGCATGACGGCGCTTTCAATGGTTTTTTCAATCACCCGTGGTTCAGGCGAAAAGTGAAGCAAGGCGGTTGCGGCGTTGAAAGTCCACACGGCGTTGGCCGGCGTTAGCGGCGTGAGAATCAGCTCGGCAAAACGGGCTTGGTCGGCAAACAGCCATGACGCACGTATTTTTGCCAGCGTATCTGCACGGTAGGCCTCGGCGCGTGCCTCTGGTTGCAAATAAATCTGGCTGATGCGGTAATAGTCCCAGGCTGAATAACCTGCAATTGCTATTAATAATATAGCTGCTTGCGCCCGAATAATAAGGGCTACAGGACTATTCGATGCTTTTTTCAGGCTGTTTTCGGTCTCTAAAGGCTGTTTTTGATGCCACAGCAGCAAAACGCACAAACCAAAAGCCATTTGAAACGGCCCGTACCACAGCGGGTATTCCAGCATGCTGTGCAGCAAAATCACGGCCAGCACACTCCAGGCCAACTGGCGTGTGGTGTCGCGCTCCCGCCAGGGCTTTTGCTTGAGAGCCCACCACATAAAGCCGCCACATACAAACACCGCCAAGGGCACACCCAGCTCGACGGCAAGTTGCAGCGGCAGGTTGTGGGCGTTGTCCAGAATGTCGCAAAAACGCAGGCCGTTGTACAGCGTGGTGTAGTGCGCGTAATCAAGCTCGCCCCAGCCCCAACCCAGCCAGGGCTTTTGGGCGATCAGGTGCAGCACGTTGGACCACAGCACCAGGCGACTGGCACACGCCTCTTCCCCAGTCCGCAATCTGGCCGCCATGCCGTGTTGCCACAGGTCGAATCCTGCTACCCACGGTAACGCCAGCGCGGCCACACCGTAGGCCAGCACGGCGACCAGGAGCACCCGCCTGACCAGCGGTTGGCGCCATAGCCCCCAAGCAGCGCAGAGTGCACATACCAGGGCAAGCTGCAGTGCGCCAGTACGTGAGGCAGACGCTGCATTGCCAACGGCCAGCAAGGCAGCTGCAAAAGTCACCCACCAGCGCGTACGTGGTGCAATTTGCCCAGCCGCGCTTGTGTCTGTTGAGCGTTTTGCCACCCACCAGATCAGCGCCGCCAAAGCGATATTGGTCAGGCTGGCAAACTGGTTGCGTTGGCGCAAATTGGCAAAGGCTTCACCCGGCCAGGTGGTTCGGTTAACGAAAGGCTCAAATGCAGCCGTCAAACCAAAATATTGCAGCAGGCCGATGACACTGCTGAGCAGCCCTGCCAGCAGCCAGGCCTGTGCCACAGGACTTGACCATCGCTGGGTAAAAGTGGCATGGCCGGTGGCTTTTCGCAAGTACATTGACGCCAGTAATAACAAGCCTGAACTCGCAGCCAGCGTCACAAGCCACGGCACGACAGCAGGCGATGGGCCGGGGGCAAAGGGGTTCAGCCAGGGGAGTGCTAATAAAAAGAAAGAAACGATTCGCAGCATCACGAAAGCGCACTACTTTTTAACTGCTTCATCATCCTTTTGCAACGGCAAATTTAGCATGGCCAAAAGATGTTGATTAGGCAGCTGTTTAAATCCAATAACTCTAATTTCAAAATGACCAAGCAGGCAATAAACCTTCATGAAGCCACATTGATTAAGTACGGCGATCAAAGAATTTTCAGAAAAACCAGTTTTATGTGCGTAAAAATCTTGGCCGCTCTGTTCAATTTGTTTCCCATAACCGTACATCACATCCTTTATCGTAATTGGCCCCGTAGGTGATTCATACAGAACATCGTCTATATCCATGTTTTCTTGAACCATGTGCTTCACAACAGCTTGCATGTCGGGGACTGCGATATCTACAAAACCATCATTTTTCAACACGTGATGAAATCCCCTTAAAACTTTGATGACATCATGGCTGTAATAGTGTTCTAAATTGTGTGAGCAGTAGACGCTGTCATAAATGCAGGCTGGCAACCCCACCAATGTCCGTGCGTCACAAACGACATCAGGATTGCCTGCGGGGTCAATGTCTAATAAATGGTGACTCCAGCCGTTGTAATGTTCGGGAATCGTAATTTCTTTGCTGCTTCCCCCAACATTCAATACTTTTTTCTCCTCCTGTAAGGTTTTTACATCGTTAAAAGAAGAAACATTCATTGACGTAACAACTGATGCTGGTGAGTCCGCCGATTCATGAACTGATGGCAAATCGACTTTCACCGGTTGATGAAACAGGCTTTGCTTAAGCATGCGAATTATTGTCATAGAGCCCCAAGCATTCAGACGTGGAGAAGAATCATACTAGGTAGGTACGACGATTACGTATGCTTAGCTGCGTACTGTCCGCACCTGAAAATGAGCATCATGCAGTTCTAATACATTTACTATTCAGGTCGTGACTGTGTAGTTGGGGCAGGTCACGACAATCCTCGCACCTACAATCAAAACCATGTCAGCACCCAGCCTTATGCTCACAACCAAACCCGCCTCCACATTGCAGGCATTGAGCATCCTTTTGGGCTTGCAACTGCTGGTGGCATTATCTTTGTTTTTCCCCTTCATCACTGGGCAAGCTTATTTTGCTTACTTTGATATTGGGTCTGACAGTTACTGGCAAGTTGTACCTGATGCCATGCATATGGCCCGCCAGCTGACACGGGAGGGCTTTACTGGGTGGTCATTTGAATTTGGCTTGGGCGGACCGACCGCTCTTTTGATTGGCGACACTTTGGGTTTGGCGCACATGCTGGGTGGGCCTGACGGTGTTTTGTCGATGCGAATTTGGGTTTACCTGACGAAGATTGTTTTGGGTGGGATTTTTTTTCTTTTACTGCTGCGCTTGCTTTTCAAAAGGTGGGAAACATCCGTTATTGCAGCACTTGCCTATTCTTTCTGCGGTTTCATGACCATCAACGGTCAATGGGACATTGAGGCGACAGAGTTTGTTTTGTACCCCATGCTGCTCTGGGCAATTGCCCATCATCTGAAAAATAACAGCCTGATCGTATTACCAATCGCCGTCGCGTTTACGCTGTCGTCCAGTGTGTTTTTCGCAGTATCTGCGAGCGTGTTTTTTACTTTTTGTGCACTGCTATGGATTGTCACGAGCAATCACCCATTGGCGATGCTGAAAAAGTGGACTGTGCATCTGTTACCCCTGATTGCACTGGGTTATTTGTTGTCGGCTCCGAGACTTTTGCCTTTGCTGGCGCAAGTGCTTGACAGTTCGCGCATTAGTGGAAGCGATGCGCTTTTTGAAGCTGTTGTACGAGAAAGCCTAGGACTCAATTCAGGGGAAATGATATTGCAGCAGATCAGTGGTCTATTTCACAAAGACCTTTTAGGTATTGGCGATAAGTATCGTGGGTATAAAAATTATTTTGAAGGTCCAGGTTTTTATATCGGAGTCACATTTTTAGTCCTGATCCCCCAACTTTATTTGCCTGACAAAAACTCGCGAAAAGTGCTTTTCATGGGTATCTTGCTGGTATGCGCGTATTTTCTATTTCCGGTTTTCAGAAACATGGCCGTTGGCTTTTCTGCATTTTATTTTCGAGTGTCTACTTTGTGGGTATCACTGGTGCTTTTGTTACTTGCCTCAAAGGCTGTCGATCAAGCAATTGAAATCGGTATTAATCGCCGATTGTTGTTGGTTGGCGTTGGCTGGATTACCTTAGCCGTGCTGCTCTTAATGAATAGCGGCATGACGGGCTTGGTTAAATTGCACGCACTCAAAGTTTTCGCCTTATGCCTGCTTGCAGGCGTCACGCTTTTTTTATTTGCGCGAAACCTGTGGTCAGCAAAGTTTTTGCCGATTGCATTACTGGCTTTAATCGTCGTTGAAATTCACCTGGTCAATCAGCCTTCTTACTTTGAAGATAGAAAAATCGTGACACCCGAATCGCATCGCCGCATGACTGATGACGGAACACAAGAGGCCCTCTTGGCGATAAGAAATCAGGACAAGGGGGTGTATCGTATTGAAAAGATGTACGAGACCATTTTTTATACAGATTCGTTAGCTCAAAATTACATGGGCATAAAGTCCTATTATCTTCACAGCAAAGGTATGGTGGACTTTTTCATTGGCATGGGGCTTATTCCGCCTCCGTCACCCAAGCAAGCGCCCAACTACACCAACTTGCTACCCAATGCTGGTGGGCGATATATGCTCAACAGTTTGCTGGGTGTGAAGTACATATTGTCTAAAACACCTGTCAACTGGGAAGGCTGGGAGCGTATCGACTTTGCCGGGCCTGTCTACATCTACAAAAATAATTACGCCTTGCCCTTTGGCATTGTTCAAACCCAACAAGTCACACAAAAGATGCTGGCAAGTCTGATTGCCCCCAGTCAGGAAGCAGCAAATATCATTCGCGATGTGGCCATTGTTAATGCCGTGGTGATGCAGCAGTTTGACACCAGCTTTGGGCAGCGTTTTGCGCTAGACGAACTGCTGGCGCAACAAGTGGTAACGGTGGAACAAAGCTACTTTTCACCCGCCCGCAAATTGCAACAAACCGGGCTTAACATCACATCTTTTGCCAGCAACAAAATAGCAGGAAGCATCAGGCCTGACCAGGCTGGCATGCTGGTTTTTTCTATTCCTTTCAATTCAGGATGGTCCTTGAAAATTGATGGGCAGCCCACGCCGCTGGTTCGTGCCAACTACGGCATGCTGGCTGCCAAGGTTGCCGCTGGACCGCATACTGTTGAACTGGACTTTGAATTGCCCGGTCAGCAGCCGGGCTTGCTTTTGGGTGCTTTGGGCGTGTTGGCGCTTGCGGCACTGGTCTGGGCCAGAAAGCGCAGCACGTGTAAGACCGCAGCACGCGGCCTGGTAGGCCACAATTGAAATTATTTGAAATGGACAACCCATGATAGCCAACCCTTTTAGTACCACTGCAGCTAACCAAGCCGGGCAAATGCTAGCCAAAATTGTCATAGACAGCGTGCCGTTGTCTGCGCAAAAAAGCGAGCTCAAACATGCCAAAAAAGTCAGTGTGTCCATGACCAAAATGGCCCAACATATTGAGTGGCTCAAATTGCAGCATTCGTTTAATTTTTTTCAAAAAGCCAAACTGGGGACCACGTTACAGTGGCAGCTTAAAGATGCTGGTTATGACGTCAGTTATGCCAGAGAGCTGACCGAATGGGTGATGATGCGCCTTAAATAGGCAAACAAGATCTAGCACCATGGGTTTCTTATCTCAACTTTTTTCTAGCGCCAAACATGGCGGTACACCGCAAAATGCAACGGAGCCTGTAGTCGCCGAGCCGATGCAACCCGCGCCAGTGGCGATCGACAACACACCTGTTAGTACCTACCAGCGCTTGAAACGCGAGGCTGCGGCTCTGCTGGATGTCGCCAAATACGAAGAGGCGTCGGTTATTTATCGTCATGCGTTAGCCGAGAACCCCGACGCATCTGAGGCACACCTGAACCTGGGCTATGTACTTAAAGAGATGGGGCAAATTAGTCTGGCGCAAGAAAGCCTGGAGAAAGCGGCAACGCTTGACCCAAACAATTTTGATGCGCATTTACTTTTGGCGATGCTTTTTGACGTGCAAAACCAGCCTGAGCTGGCGCTGCACGCCATTAAGCAAGCCGTGCGCCTGGAGCCCAAGTCCACAAGAGCCTGCGACATCTACTACATACTGCTCGCGCGCAGGCAGGACTTTGAAGCGATACAAGCGCATGCAGCGGCTGCCTGTGACAGCTCCGACAACGAAGCGAGGGTTCTGTTGGCCAAAGCAGATGCAATTGCCAACATCAATGCAACAGGTGATTTAAAAGGACAGCTTGTCAGCAAGGCTTTAGAATTTTTACGCCAATCGCTGGCGCTGGATCCCCTCCATTCGCCTGCTTTGATGAGTCAAGGCTTTTTGTTACTGACCCTGAATCAAACGGAGCAGGCCTTGGCCAGTTTTGATGCTGCGATTCAGGCAAACCCAAGCGACGGCATGTTGCAACACACAGTAGCCGAAGTCAATCGCCAGCTTGGTCGGTTTGAGGTGGCTATGGCTCATCTTCAAAAAGCCATTTCGTTGCCGCCCGACCATGCACCGTCTCACAAGCTGATGGGGGACTTGCATCATGAGTTCGCCAAATATTCTGCCGCTATTGTTTGCTATGAAAAGGCGATTGCCATTAAACCTGACTTTGTGGAAGCCCACATCATGCTGGCCATGGCTCAGGCAGACAGCAGTTTGACCGATGCTGCACTTGAAAATAGCCGCAAAGCCATAGCGCTGCAGCCTGATGCCCCGGAGGTTTATTTTGGTTCAGGTAATGTTTATTTGACGCTGAATAAATACCCGCAAGCCATCAGTGCCTTTCAGCAAGCTTTGCGCCTGCGGCCCAACTACACAAGTGCGCTCATCAATATCGGCGCAGCGTATTTATGTCTGGCCGATTACGCTTCAGCACTCATAGCATGCCGTAAAGCCATAGCGCTTGACCCGAATCACCTGATGGCACACAGCAACACGGCTTATTGCAGCAGTTTTGATGGTGATTGCGGTTCTTCGGATTATTTGCTTTTAGCCAAGCAGTATGGACAAGTCGCACGTACCCTTGCCAAGCCTTACACATCATGGGATCGCTTGCCTCTTGAAGGAAGGGCGCTGAAGGTGGGGCTGGTGTCCAGTGACTTGCTGATGCATCCGGTCGGGTTTTTTCTGGAGGCAGTCATCGCTTATGTGGACACTGAAAAAGTTGAATTTCATGCTTTTTCAAACAAGGTCAGTGCGGACCCCTTGCAAGCCAGCCTGAAAAGTCGTGTTAAAAGCTGGACCAGCATTATGGGGTTGCCCGATGCGGAAGCTGCCAAACTGATCTATGAGGCTGAGTTGGACGTGCTGATTGATCTGTCGGGCCATACCATGGGTAACCGCTTGCCCTTGTTCTGCTGGCGCGCCGCTCCCGTGCAAGCCACTTGGCTCGGTTATTGGGCCAGTACAGGCGTGGCTGAAATTGATTTCATTTTGGCGGACATGCATTGCGTACCGACTCACAACCAGGATCAATTCACGGAGAAAGTCTGTTACTTGCCTGACACACGCTACTGCTTTACGCCGCCCGGACCACTGCGCGACTTGCCAGTGGGATCGTTGCCGTACAAAAAAAATGGATTTGTTACTTTTGGCTGCTACCAGCCGATGCGCAAGCTGACACCCCAGGTGCTGGCAGCGTGGGCCGCCATACAAAAACAAGTGCCCCGCTCGATGTTTTTATTGCGTGGAAAAAGCTTTACCGACCCTAAGACTCAAGTGGAGTTGATGCGGCGCTTGACTGACGCTGGAATTTCTACAGATCGTGTGCGGCTGGTTGAAGGTGTTCCCAGGCGAACATATCTGGAGTCACATCGTGAGGTTGATATTATTTTGGACAGTTTCCCCTACCCAGGGGGCACCACCACCTGTGATGCGCTTTGGATGGGTGTACCCACAGTAACTTTGGCGGGAAACACCATGCTGTCGCGCCAAGGGGTTGGCTTGATGGCTTGCGCTGGTTTGAGCGACTGGGTTGCCAATACCGAGAGTGAATACGTCAAAATTGCAATTGAAAAAGCGGCTCGACCTAAAGAGTTGGCGGCCATTCGCCAGCGCTTGAGGCAAACGGTGTTTGAGTCTCCGCTATTTAATGCGCCTGGCTTTGCAGTCGATCTTCAAAAGGCGCTTTGGCACATGATTCAGAGCAGCACACCTAGCTAATTTTCAGCCTCAGGCCATTTAATTGCGCGCAATATTTGATTTTTATTTTGTAACTGCAACCAGCTATTTTTTGAATACGCGCACTGATCAGGGCGAGACAATTCACACAATCGCGCCAGCCACATCGCCGCTTCAGCAGGCCGCCCGTTCAGGCCCAGCACAGCGGCCCACTTGAGCAGGTTAAGCGATGTCGGGTAGTTCAAGGCAACACTTTCTACCAGCCTGATTTGATCGGCAGACATGCCAGTTACGGCTGGCAGTCGGGCCACCACAATCATGTCACGCAATTGAGTGAGCAAAATCACGTCGGGTGGCAAGCGCGGCACCTTGCTAAGCACGCGCGATCGCTCTAGTCGCAGTTCGTTGTAACTCTCTTCAACTTTGAAATAATCCACCACGATGATGACGAAGACGGCAGTGGCCACCAGCCAAAGGCTCAACGTCGCTTTGTGGCCTGTAAAAAACAAAGACCTGTCCTGTAACTGTGCCAAAGCGCCTACTGCCAAACCGGCAGGCAATAAAAAGTAGGCGTGGTGTAGTGGTAGCTCCAGCATGGCGTGTATGCCTACTGCTAACAGCAGCAATAGCAACCAGACTTGTTCTGCGCTGCGAATGCGCCAAGCGGCGCGACCGACCCAGCCACAAATGCACGCCGTCAGCCCTAAACCCGCTGGAATACCTAGCCAGACGATCAAATCTACAAACAAGTTGTGAGAGTGGTTATACAGCCAGGCATCTGCCTTGACCAGCGGCGGCAGAACGGTTGTTGGTATGGCTTGCGCCAGGAGGGTTTGGCTCCAGCCATGACCCAGCCACGGCTGGAGCCAGGAAGCCTGTAAAAACATGGTCCAGATTTGCAGGCGTGGTTCGCTTCGGGTTCGCGTTGTTAAGCTAGAGAAAAACTCAAGCGCCAAAGCTGCATTGATCTCTGGCATAAACCAAGTTAGCAGCAACGCTAGCAAAAAGAAAATGCTTACGATTTTAGGTGCTGTTTTTGAAGGCAAATTGGCACGCCACACATGTGCGGCAATAGCAACCAGACCCAGTTCCAATAAACCTGTGCGCGACTGCGTTAGTACCAAGCCGACAAGCAGCAGAACAGCACCACAACAAACCAACAGCGCCGAGGCAACTTTGCGATACCAGGCCCAGCCGTAGGCGAGTAATCCCCAGATCATCAGCGTGGCCAGATTGTTGACTTGGGCCAAATTGGCGCTGGGTCGGCTGCTATCACCAGGTACCAAAACCCAAGTGCCAGCACATAGACAGCCGTCCGTTACGCGCAGCCACTGGCAACCTTGCAAAGCCACAGAAAATGTAGCCGCCATGCCAAGCGCCAGAAACAAGGTGTCGAGCAAAATGTGCACTTGCTGCTGTTGCAGGCGCGCTCCAGCTAAAACGGCCATGCAAAACCCAATGAGATAGACGCAGCTAAGCCAGGCAATGCCATCAAGCCGAATAAGCCCCAGCCCTAGTTGAACGATAGGTACCAGGCTAAGTAGCAACGCCAGCAAAGCAGGTAAAGGCCAAGGTTGGCGCCCCTGTGGCTGTCGCAGTAAAAATATCCAAGAGGCGGCAAGAAGTACGCCTGCCATCCAGGCATCCGAATGAAAGCTGGTCCAAGGATACTGATGGATGGGTAGCAGCCAGGTGAGCCCCAACAACAGCGCAACAATCACAGATGCAGGATTCACGCAATAATTTCTGGTGTACAGGCCCTTGGCCGGGATAAAAATGATCAGCTCAAATAAAAAAAGTCCCCGCAGGGACTTTTTAAAAAGCAGGTACGTATTACTTGCAGCTAGCAGGACGGTACTTAGCGTCAATTGTTCCGCCGCAAACCCAGTCAACGGTACCAGAAGTGGACAGCGTGCCTTGCAACGAAATGGTCGAGCCACTGATCTTGCTTTCCCTCGTGCTTGCCGTTGCAATGATACTGGCAACGGTAGACGATGCTTGCGAGTAAGAAATTGAAGATACATACTGCGTCGCCTGGCTGGCAATGGTCAAGCTGCCTGGCATAGAGCCTGATACTTGCGCGACCTCAGCCAAAGCCAACTTGCCGCTGGATGCAGCCAAAATCACCTCAGTCACCTTAGCGCGAACCGTGTAGTCCTGGTAAGCAGGCAGTGCCACAGCGGCCAAAATACCTATAATCGCCACGACGATCATCAACTCGATCAGGGTAAAACCCTGTTGTAAAGCACGTTTCATAAAAACTCCTAGGTTGAAAAAAACTAACAGTGAACATTAAGCAGGTTTTGCGCCAGCTCGCTATGACCATCAAATCCGAATTTATTGGCTTTTAAATACAAAAAAATTACATTTTTTGCCTCGTAAATCTCGGCACATTGACAATTTTGTCAATTAACGCCGATGTCACTTGATACAAACCGACCGAACCATCTTCAAATCGGTCATGCCCATCAAAACCTTTTCCATGCCGTCCATTTTGAGTGTGCGCATACCGCTGTTGACGGCTGACGAGAACAGTTCTGCCACCCTGGCGCGCTCCTGAATGAGTTTTTTGGCGGCATCATCGGCGATCATCAGCTCGTGCAGGCCGATGCGGCCTTTGTAGCCGGTTTTATTGCATTTGTCGCAACCCACCGCGCGGTACATCTTGAGCTTGCCGCCTGTGCCGTACAGGTCAACCCAGCTCGCATAGAGTTTTTTGGCCTCACCGGCGTGGTCGGTCTTCCAGGCTGGGGTGTGGCGCAGTTCTTCGGCGTATTCGGCTACAAAAGTTTTGATTTCTTCGGCATCCGGGAAATATTCTTCGCGGCAATCACAGAGTTTTTTGGCCAGCCGCTGCGCCAGGATGCCCAGCAGCGCGTCGGCAAAGTTAAACGGGTCCATGCCCATGTCAAGCAAGCGCGTGATGGACTCAGGCGCCGAGTTGGTATGCAGGGTTGAAAACACCATGTGGCCCGTTAGCGATGCTTCAACGCCCATCGACACGGTTTCCTTGTCGCGCGACTCACCGACCATGATGATGTCGGGGTCGGCCCGCAGAAAGGCGCGCATGACGAGGGCAAAGTCAATGCCGGCTTTTTTGTTGATCTGGACTTGGCGCAGGCCTTTTTGCGTGATCTCGACCGGGTCTTCAGCCGTCCAGATTTTGGTGTCTGGTGTGTTTAAAAACTTGAGGATGGAATGCAATGTGGTCGTCTTGCCAGAGCCAGTGGGGCCGCAGACGTAAAACAAGCCATAAGGTTTGGAGACCGTTTTTTCCAGCCGCTCTTTGTTGTGTACCGTCAGGCCCAGTTTTTCCAGCGGTATCGGTTCGCCAGCTGCCAGGATACGCATGACCACGTCTTCCACGCCGCCCGCTGAGGGGATGGTGGCAACACGCAGTTCGATGTCAAGTGGGCCGTATTTTTTGAATTTTATTTTGCCGTCTTGCGGTTTGCGTTTTTCAGAAATATCCAGGTCACACATGATTTTCAGCCGTGTGACCATCGCCTGGCGGAACTGTGCCGGTACCTCAATGTAAGGCTGCAGCGTACCGTCAATCCTGAAGCGAATACCGGTTTTGGCCTTTCCCGGCATGGGCTCGATGTGAATGTCCGACACCTTTTGGTTATAGGCATCAATGATGACTTTGTTTACAAACTTGACCAGTTCATTGTCGGCTGCTGCTGACTCCAACGCGGATTCGTCGTGCGCATCGTTTTCAAGCGGCGAGTCCATGTCGGCCAATAACTGATCGATGGATCCACCTTCATTGCCAGCGCCAAACAACTGCCCCAGTGTTTCTTCAAACTCCGTTTGGGTGGTGACGCGATAAGCAAATTTGTTGTTGCGCGGAAAAACCTGCGGCACCACCCGCGCACCGCGCACAGCTTCCGGGTCCACACACATGATGACCAAACCATCTGGCGTTTCTTCCAGTGGTATCCATCCTTGCTCAACAATAAATTCACGTTTGAGCAGGCCATGCAACATTTCAGAGCGAATGCGGCCGCTGTTAAAAGGCTCGTACGCCACACCAAAAAACTTGGCCAGTGATGGGCCAATCTGTGCTGGCCGAATGCGGTGGTCTGCCATCAGCAGATGCTCAACCGTCACCGACTCTTCGCGTGCTTTTTGAACAGCGTTTGAAAGTTCGTCCTGTGACAGTACGCCGTCTGTTATCAGCCCGTCGTATTTGGTGGCTTTGCGCCGTTGGCTCTCGCCACTTCTTTGCATGCGCTGGCGAATGGCAATACCCAGAGTCTTGCAAAGCTGCTGCGCGCCATCTTCTTCGAGCTTGGCAAACGGTTGGTCGCTTCGGTTGTTGATGACTTGTAAAACACCGTACAGCGTTTCACCGTCCATCACCGGCGCTACCAGCATCTGTTTGGTTCGGTAGCCCGAGCGCTTGTCAACAGCCTGTAAAAAGCTCAGCGCCGGGTGGATTTTTTTAAGCGAAGAATCGTCGTAAACATCAACAATATTGACCATCTGCTTGGCCATTGCCACATAACCAGCAATGCTTTGCGCGCTGATGGGTAGCTTCAAGTCCTGCGTGCTGTTGAGGCCAGTTTTGACTTTGGAGATGATGGCGCTGCGGTCATCGTTTACTGCATAAAGTGTCAGTCTGTCAGCATTGAAAAGTTTGCAAATGTCCTGACTGACCTCCAGCATGATCTGGTCAATGTTGTCGGTTTCGTGAATTTTGTTGGTGACCAGTTGTAGTTGTCTGAAGTACAGCACTTCAAAGGTCACGCCACGCTCTTGCGGTGGGAGCATTTGTGAGTCAAAAAACTCGTCTTCAGCATTGCGCTGCAACGCGGCGCCAGGGGCGGTATTGAGGACGGCATTCACAGCTCAAACTCCTGCCCGGCGCGCAACCAGCGAATGTCATGTGCAACGTTATTTCCAAGCGGCGAGGTCTGGTCAAAACGCTGTATTTCAGCCATGATTAATTCGGTCTCAAAGGGCTTGGTATGGGTGATGTAGATGGGGTAGTTTTTGCCCTTGGCAATGCAATCAAGCTCACTGGCTAACGCGTGCGGTGACAAATGCAGGCTGCGCTTGGCCAGGTCACTTTCCCGGTTGCTAAAGGCGGTTTCAATCACCAGCATGGCCACGTCCATCTGGTTTATTCTGGCCCACAAGGCAGGATTGATTTCGGTGTCGCCTGTGAAAACCCAGCACCCTTTGCCTGTTGTTACCGCATAGCCAACGGCTGGAACGGTGTGAACAGCTGGCAGAACTTCAATATGCTTGCCAGCAAGAGAAAGTGTTTGCCCCAGTTCAAGCGGATGAAAAGTAATGAAAGGTGCATCAGGCGATGGGATTCTTGAAAAATCAGGCCAGATGGTGTTGTTGAAGATGTGCGCTTTTAATGCGTCAATCGTGCCTTGCAGGGCATGAATCTTGATGGGCGTGTTTCGTTGTGACGCGATAGCATCAACCATCAAAGGCAATGCAGCAACATGGTCCAGGTGCGAATGGGTCAACAGCACGTGATCAATCAGACGCATTTCATCAAGCGTGAGATCGCCCACCCCTGTACCAGCGTCCACCAGCACATCCTGGTCAATTAAAAATGACGTGGTTCGACAGTCTTTGGCAATTGCGCCGGAACAGCCGAGTACCCTTATTTTCATGGACTTTCTTTGGCCTTATTTTGAAGTTATCCGAGCTTACTTGGTCTGGAAGTTGGTTGCACCGTCCCATTCGGGATCAAAAGGCAGCAACCGCATAGAGGCTACACGGTCTGCATAGAGTTGGTAAAGGTACTTTTTGGCATTCAAGCGTTGTAAATTGAGCAATTGCACGTCGCATTGGTCCCAATCCTGCAGGCGATAGGCTTTCAGTGCCAGGCCCCAGGTTTTTAGCTCAGATGTTTTGTCTGCACCAATTCTGTCCACAGGTGCCAGGGGCCAAAAAATCGCTACGGCATTGTCTTTGCCTTTAACCCGCACTTTGTCAAGCTCTTGCCAGGCGAAGTCGTTGGCCTGTTTGCGGGTTGACTCGCTCACCACGATATCAATACCGTAAGTTTTGGACAATCCCTCCAAACGTGAACCCAGATTGACCGAGTCACCAATCACGGTGTAGCTGCGCCGGATATCTGAGCCCATGTCGCCTACGCACATGGTGCCCGTGTTCAAACCAATGCCAATGCCAATTTCAGGCAGGCCTTTGGCACGATGTTCGTCATTGAGATTGCGGATCGCATTGGCCATTTCCAGTGCTGTTTTAACGGCCAGGCTGGCGTGGTCTGGGGTGTCGACCGGCGCGCCCCAAAAGGCCATCACGCAGTCACCCATGTACTTGTCGATGGTGCCCCGGTTGCCGCGAATCTGGTCAGTCAGGCGGCTGAAGACGGTGTTGAGAAGCGCCTGCAACTGCGTAGGCTCCATGGTTTCGCTCATTTGTGTGAAGCCGCGCATGTCGCAAAACATCACCGTCAACTCTTTGGTCGTGGCTTTCATGCTGTAGCTGCCCGCGTCCTTGACCATTTCATCGACCAGCTCCGGCGGCACGTAAGTACCAAACAGATTGGCCAGGTCACGCTTGGACTTGCTCTCAACAAAGTAGCCATAACTCATGTTTAGTGCAAATGCCGTCAGGGCCATCACCAGCGCGCTGGCCAGGGGCAAGACCAGTCCATAACTTAAGTACAACCAAAAATTAAGTCCGACCAATGCACCCACAATCGCAACGCTGGCGACTACTGCTTTGGGTGCTGACAGCAGGGGCAATGCAAATGCCAGCGTCAAGCCCGCAAGTATCAATATCACAACTTCAAATCCAATCGCATAGTCGGGCTTGACAAAAACCTTGCCATCCAGAAAACCAGATATCACATTGGCGTGCGTCTCAACTCCAGGGTAAGTCTCACCAACTGGGGTCACCCGCAAGTCCAGCAGACCCGGTGCGGTGGTGCCGAGCAGAACAATCTTGTCTTTTAGTACGTTGGGCGCAATCCGTTTGGCAAGCACGTCGGCCGCTGAAATATATCGGAATGAGCCACCCCGTACGCCGCCATTGCCCCGAAACGGAACCAGCGTTGCGACGCGGTCATCAACAGGGATAGCCAGTGTTTTGCTCCCTTGCTTGAGCAAAATACTTTCCAGTCCTTGATAGCTTTTGCTCAGAAATTTTTCTTTGGGAAAGCCGGGCTCAACCTTTGGCAAACCCACCAGCATGCGAAACATCGCCAGTGACAAAGACTCGTAATACTGGCCCTTGTATTCCGCCAACAAAGGAATGGAACGCACCACACCGTCACCCTCCGTGATGGAGTTGAAGAAGCCACCCATAGGGGCAACTTTGGCCAGGGTTTCAATGTTGGAACCATAGCCGTTCCAGCTTGTAAATTTGATGGGCCGTCCTTGCAGCGATTCCGCGCCCATGACGGGCGATGGCAAAGCGCCATTGACCCGGCCATCCCTGTCACTGGTGAAGTAGTAACCCATCACCACTGGACGTTTTTCTATGGATTTGGCAAATACCGCGTCGTAATCCAGACTGGCTTGAACCTGGCCCAGTTTTTCGGCAAAGCCCGGCTGGTCGCGCATCTCATTTTGGGCCAGCTGTTTGAGTCGCTTTAGGCCCGAGCTTTCATCGGCTTCGGCAAAAACAACGTCAAAGCCCAGAAGGGCAACTTTTTGCTTGTCGAGAAGTTCTTCAACCAGGTCTGCCAGCTTGTTGCGGCCCCAGGGCCAACGGCCAATTTCGGCCAAGCTTTTCTCGTCAATATCGACGATGACAATCCGCTCGTCAACCGTCTGGGGCATGGTGGCACGCAGACGAGCGTCATAAATGATGTCGTCCAGCCGCTGAAGAACGCCGATCCGCAAGGCTCCGCTGGCATGCAACAAGGCAAATACCAACGGAATCAGCGTTACCGCAATGCGAGGCCAATGCCTGGAAAGGAGTTGCATGGAGCCTCTTGAATGCCACTAAACAGGAAAGCTGTTTGTGACATACGTCTGGTCGTTAGTGTTGGACAAACTGCATTTGAGTGCCTGCCAGCTCAAGCACGTCACCATTTTTGAGGGCCACTGGCTCAGCGCCAATCGGTGCGCCGTTAAGCGATGGCCTGTTGGCACCTTCGACGTGCGCAATAACAAAACCATGTGGCCGTTTTGTGATGGCGGCCACGGCAACGCCGGGCTTGCCGATGGTTGTGACGACCTTGACCAGCGGTACTTCGCGACCCGCCGCCGCACCAGACATGACCTTGATGGCTGCATTGGCGCCAGAGCCCGCCCCAGCAACTGGGGGCGCGACGGGCGTGGTTGCGGCAGGAGGCAGACCAGCTGCAACAGGAGCGGCGGGCGCGAGCCCAGCAGAACCCGCCTTGATGATCATGGTTTTTTCAAACCCTGCCTCTAGAGCCTCGTTGACGTATTTTATTTTGTATTTGCCGATTTCGACCACATCACTGTTTTGCAACAACTGTTTTTTAACGGCTTTGCCATTGACGTAAGTACCGTTGGTGCTGTTTAGGTCTTCCAGATGCACGTCGTTGCCAGACATTTGCAATACCGCGTGCTCTCCACTCACGGCCAAATTGTCAATAACGATGTCGTTGTATGGACGCCGCCCCAAAGACGTACGGTCCTTGGTTAACTGGACTTCCTTGATCACAACACCGTCGATTGAGACGATCATTTTCGGCATGGCCGACTCCTGTCTGTTTTTGATATGTCAATCATCTCGTCATTTTCCCAGTATTCTGGACAAAAAGCCGCGTTTGACCGCAGCTTCTTTTGCATCTATCAAAACAACAGAAATATTATCGCGGCCTCCGCCTGCGTTGGCTGCAGCAATAAGCAGTTTGGCTTTTTGCTCCAGTGAAGTGTTTGCCAGCATGACTTCAGCGATGCCTTTGTCGCGCACCATGTCAGACAAACCATCGGAGCACATCACGTAGACATCACCCGCTTCAACACGGTGCTCGGTTACATCAAGCAACACGGTGTCTTCAACGCCCAAAGCGCGTGTCACCAGGTTTTTGTTTGCTGAGGTGAGGGCTTGTTCAGGTGTAATAAGCCCGGCATCAATTTGCTCTTGCAGCAAAGAGTGGTCTTTGGTGATCTGCTGAAATTCAGTGTCCCGCAAGCGGTAACAGCGCGAATCGCCAATGTGACCAAGCATCAGGCGCCCAGCCTGAAAAACGCCTACTACCAGGGTTGTCCCCATGCCGGTGTATTGCGGGTTAGAGTTGGCGGCATTGAAAATGGAGTGGTTTGCGTTTTGAACACAAATCTCCATGGCCCGCTTGACTTCTTTGGGGCTGGCATGTCTGCCGGCCTGTGAAAGCCACCGGCTCATTTCAGATTTGATGAAAGCAGTGGCCATACCACTGGCTATTTCACCCGCGTTGTAGCCGCCCATGCCATCGGCCAAAATGCAAAGTCCTGTTGACGGGTCAAAAGCAACAGCATCTTCGTTGTTCTCCCTGGCTAATCCGGGGTCAGTTTCTGTGCATATTTCGTAAATCATGTTGTTCAACTTGTAGCTTTTGCCTAGAGCTTTATATCAGTGTCGGTACTGCCAGTCGCTGGTGCGGCATCAGGCGCTTGGGTAATGCTTGTCTTTTCAAAGGCTGTGACATCCGGATTCATGGCCTGTGTTGCTTCATAGGTTGTGGCCATTACGGCAGCAGACTGCACAACAGTGGCGTCAAAGCTGGGGGGCTCGACTGGCGCATGACTCGATGATGCCACGTGCTTGTCAGCCGTTGAATTGCCAGAAAAATCAGCCATCACTGCGCGCAAATCGGCGGCAAACTGGTCGCCGTCCTGATACCGGGTTTCAGACCGCTTGCTGATAGACAAGGCGACGATATTTGCGAGTTTTTCAGACAACTCGGCCCGAATGATGCGGATATCGGGTGCGGGCTCGTTGGCGATTTTGTACATCAGCTCCGCCATTGAGTCGCCCCGAAAGGGCAAAACGCCTGCCAGCATCTGAAACAGCATGACACCAAGCGAATACAGATCAGAGCGGCCATCCACTTTTTTGCCTGCGATTTGCTCAGGGGACATAAAGCTAGGCGTGCCCAGCACCAGCCCGGTTTTGGTTTTGCTCGAGTCGGTGATTCGGGCAATGCCAAAATCCGTCACCTTGACGCTGTCGGTCTCCAGGTCATACATGATGTTGGCTGGCTTGATGTCACGGTGAACCACATTGAGTTTGTGCGCATACGCCAAAGCCTCGGCCACCCGCGCCACAATCGACAGCACCTTGGGGATGGGCAGCAATTGCCCGGTTTTTGACACATCGGCCAGGTCTTTGCCTTTGAGGAATTCCATCGCGATGAAGGCCAGGTCGTGTTCTTCGCCTGCGTCAAAAATCGTGACGATGTTTTGATGCTGCAAGCGCCCTGCGGTTTCTGCCTCGCGGAAAAACCGCTCGCGTGCATCGTCAAGTTCTTCGCCTTCAAATTCCTGGCTCAGTGCCATGGTTTTGATGGCAACCACACGGCCAATTTTGGGGTCTTTGCCCAGATAGACCACGCCCATCGCGCCTTTGCCCAGTTCTTTTTCAACCTGATAGCGGCCCAGCATGGGCTTTTCAACGCCACCACCGTCGAGCAACATGGTGCCGCCGGGATGTGCACCACTGCCGCCCAAAATAACTGTTTCAGACAGGTTTTTGGCACGGTTGAGCTTGGCAGCAAGTCCCTTAAAGTCCTTGTTTTGTGTCGCCATATATTCATACACGGCTTCGGCTTTGTTGAACTGGCGCTTGCGCTCAAAATCAAGCGCGAGGTTGCCCAGGTTGTCCATCAGTGCGTCGCTGTAAGACACCCGGCGAAAGCGGTCAAACGCCATGTCAAGCTGGCCTTGCCCCTGATGTGCCAGGCCCATCATACGGTTGGTTTCAGCTGACTCCTCGTCGGATTTGAGCTTGCCTGCTTCCGTCATCAAAAAGCGTTTGGTGGTCAAGGCCAAATGGCCAATCACCAGCAAAGAGGCTGGGAACACCAGTTGTAACCACTTGGCAGCGCTTGAGAGTAATCCAAACTCAGCAACCAGCAGCGCCACAAAAAGCACCAATGTCACGATTGCCGCTTTGCCAGCAGACAAACGCGGCAAACCTGCAATCAAATAGCCCGCAACCACCAAAATGACTGCCAGTGTGGCCCAGGTTCCCCAGGTGGGCTGCACGATGAAGTGCTCGCTCAAAATACTCGACGTGATGTGCGCCATGGTCTCGGCCGCAGACAGGCCTGGCCCAACAGGAGTTTGAAAGAGCGTGCCCACACCCACCGCTGTACCGCCAATAATGACAATTTTGTCCACGTACTTGGTGGCTGGAATCTTGCCTGAAATCACGTCATAAAACGAGTCCACAGCGAAGGCTGGCTTGCCGTCTTTGCCTTTATAAAACTGCGGCAGCATCATGGCTGATTCGTCAGTTTTAATCACCAGCTTGCCAATTTGTACTGAATCGCCCGTGTTGAGCTTGATGTCGCCTGGGCCAAGATTCAAGCTTTTGGCTGCCGCCAGCAAGCTCATTGACGGCACCGCCTTGCCGAAGTAATTGATCAGCAATGGTTCTTGCCGAATAGCGCCGTCAACATCTGGCAACTGATTGAGATGACCAATGCCTGCTGCGGCGGCTCCGATGATCTCAATGGGCTGCTGGCCGCGAATCGCAGGGACTGAAAAATTGCCCTGTTCATCCACTGCGCTTTTCAGCGCGTATGCGGGAAGCGGCTTGTCGGGCTTTCCCTGCGGAATGCCCGTGGTAAATACTGATGGCACCAGCACGTTGGCAGCTTTGGTCATGCTGCCTGCCAGCAACGCGTCTGTGTCCAGCGCGACTTCTGCGTCTGCAATCACCTTGCCTAGCGGGTCTGCGGCGGCGTTAGGCCCCAGTGCCGGGTCAGCCAGCAGGTCTTTCATTTTGCGGATGTAAACCATGCCTCGGTCTGTCTGCGGCTCAAAAAACAGAGTCGTGTTGACGATGGTCTTGGCTTTGGCTGCTGCCAGCTGGTCAATCAGCTTGGCCTGCACATCACGCGGCCAGGGCCAGCGGCCAATGTTGGCGATACTCTGGTCATCAATGGCGATGATGGCGATGCGTTCGGACGGCTGGCGCGATGTGGTGGTGCTGGCGTAATCGTAATAGCGACGTTCCAGCGTGCCAAAAAAGTCTGTGGTGCTGTGCAATACAAAAACAGCCAAAACAACCAACACGCCAACAAACCAGTCGGCGCGCCAAAACTGACTTCGTTTGCTGCGCGCGTTTGAGGCAGTGTTCATCGTCCGCTTGACCCCTGATGTTTTAACTGATGTATTTTTGTTTGTACAAAAGGCCGTCACCTCTTATACAAAGTGATGACAAATCCCCCAAATATGGACGTTAACAGACACTATGGCGCGGGACAAGTGACTTATTCACGCAGCGTTAACTTTTTGTTGCAAATATGTCCTGTCAGGGCCGACAGGACAATCCGGCACGTTCAGGCAGGTGAGGAAGCGTGCTGCCGTTTGGACAGATAAGTCCCAAGAGCAACGACCAAAACAGCACCTATCGCACCAGCCAGCAGTTCAATAGTGGAGCTAACTGCGCCAAAGCGGGCGGTAACTGCCGGATCAGTCACCAGCATTTCTCCCGCCAAAAAGCCCAGAAGTGCCGCGCCAATGGTGATGATGATGGGAAAGCGCTCCATGACTTTGGTCAGCAATGTTGCCCCAAAGATGATCAACGGAATGCTGATGAGCAGGCCCATCACCAGCAATGGCAAATTGCCTTTGGCAGCTGCAGCAACGGCAAGCACGTTGTCCAGGCTCATGACCAGGTCGGCAATCAAAATGGTGCGAATGGCCGCTGACATGCCATTAATCTCCTTGCCTTCGCCATCGCCTTCGTCTTCACCCTTGAGCAAATCAACACCGATGTAGACCAGCAGAACTGCGCCAATAATTTTCAGGTACGGCAAAGTCAGCAACTGAATAGCCACAATCGTCAGAACAATTCGCATCACAATGGCTGCTGCGCTGCCCCAGAAAATTGCTTTACTGCGCTGCTCGGGCTTGAGCGTACGCGCCGCCATGGCAATCACCACCGCGTTGTCACCAGACAAAACGATGTTGGCCAGAATGATGGAGCCAAAAGCGCTCCAGAACAAAGGCGAGGAAAGGTCAAGTCCAAAAATCATGTCAGCTCCAATGTTATGAATTAAAAAAAGCGCTGGTGAGCGCTTTTTTGTTTTTTATGAGTTTAAGCCGCGATAAACTGAATGATGATGGTAATTCTGCTTATATGCTTGACCGCAGTCAATTTTCGTCAATCGAATGTCTGATTAACGGCTTAAAGCAGCGCCTTGAGCAACTTTGCCATCTCAGACGGATTGCGCGTCACGGTAAAGCCGCAGGCTTCCATGATCTCCAGTTTGGCATTCGCTGTGTCAGCACCACCAGAAATCAGCGCGCCTGCATGGCCCATGCGCTTGCCAGGAGGGGCCGTGACACCGGCGATAAAGCCGACGATGGGCTTTTTCATGTGCAGTTTGCACCATTCGGCGGCTTCGGCTTCGTCGGGGCCACCGATTTCGCCAATCATGATGACGGCATCGGTGTCCGGGTCATCGTTAAAAGCGCGCATCACGTCGATGTGCTTCAAGCCATTGATCGGGTCGCCACCAATGCCCACCGCGCTCGACTGGCCAAGGCCGATTTCGGTCAGTTGTGCCACGGCTTCATAGGTTAGCGTGCCGGAGCGGCTGACGACGCCAATCCGGCCTTTGCGGTGTATGTGACCGGGCATGATACCGATCTTGATTTCTTCAGGCGTGATGAGGCCAGGACAATTGGGGCCAAGCAGCAGCGTGCGCTTGCCACCAGCAGCTTCTTTGGCCTTCATGCGGTTGCGCACTTCCAGCATGTCGCGCACGGGGATGCCTTCGGTGATACAGATGGCCAGGTCCAGATTGGCTTCAACGGCTTCCCAGATGGCTGCCGCGGCGCCTGCGGGCGGCACGTAAATCACCGATACCGTTGCGCCTGTGGCTTTTGCCGCCTCGGTCACGTTGGCAAAAATCGGGATGCCTTCAAAGTCTTCGCCGGCCTTTTTGGGGTTGACGCCTGCGACAAAGGCTTCTTTGCCATTGGCATAGTCGCGGCACATGCGGGTGTGGAACTGCCCGGTCTTGCCAGTGATGCCCTGGGTGATGACTTTGGTGTTTTTGTTGATGTAGATTGACATGTTTGCTTTCCTGTTTAGGCAACGGCTTTAACGATTTTGGTCGCAGCGTCTGCCATGGTGTCCGCGGCAATGATCGGAAGCCCGGATTCGGCCAGCATCTTTTTACCCAAGTCTTCGTTGGTGCCCTTCATGCGCACCACCAGCGGGACGGACAGGTTGGTGGCTTTGCAGGCCGTGATCACGCCTTCAGCAATCGTGTCGCACTTCATGATGCCGCCAAAAATGTTGACCAGGATGCCTTTGACTTCCGGGTTTTTCAGCATGATCTTGAAGGCTTCTGTCACCTTTTCGGCCGTAGCACCCCCGCCTACGTCCAGAAAGTTGGCAGGCTCGCCGCCAAACAGTTTGATGGTGTCCATCGTCGCCATCGCCAGGCCCGCGCCGTTGACCAGGCAGCCAATGTTGCCGTCCAGGCTGATGTAGGCCAGGTCAAACTTGCTGGCCTCAACTTCAGCTGCGTCTTCTTCGTCCAGGTCGCGGTAAGCAACGATGTCAGCGTGGCGGAACAGTGCATTCGGGTCAAAGTTGAACTTGGCATCCAGCGCCTTGATGTTGCCCGGCTTGCCGTCCACAGAACCTTCGAGGATCAGCGGGTTGATCTCCACCAGCGACGCATCCGTGTCCATGTAGGTTTTGTACAGCTTTTGCAGCACGTCCACGCACTGCGCGGTCGATGCCGCAGGCACGCCAATTGCGTCCGACAGCTTTTT
>JANOWR010000091.1:0-3225 GCA_031417995.1 Polaromonas sp.
CTGGTATGGCAGCCACCAGTGGCGGTGGCCTGGGCGGCAAAGTCATGGGCGGCTTGGCCGCTGGTTTGGCCGTGGGCGCAGGCGTGATGGCAGCGCAAGCGATTGGCCGTAGCCTGTCGGGCAACAATGACCACAATGACCACAACACTGGTGGCAACGGCCACAGCGGATACGACCGCACGCCCAACTCAGCCGGCAACCTGGCCAACGATGTCACCATGCCCTCAGCCGCCAATGCGGCATATGCCAGTAACTCCGATTTAGGGGGTCAAAACTTTGGCGTGGCCGACACTGGCTCGTGGGATGACAACGCGGTGGTGGCCGACAACGGTGGCGGTGGCGACTGGGATACCTGAAAGCGCCTAACCACCCGCGCGGCGAATCTCGCGCTGCATGAACAGGTAAAGCCCCTCGACCTTGTCTCGCGCCCACGGCGTTTTGCGCAAAAACTTCAGGCTGGACGCGACGCTGGGGTCCACCTCAAAACACCGAATCGCAATACGCTGGGCCAACCCCGGCCAGCCGTAGTGCTCGGCCAACTGCGTCACGATAGTTTCGAGCGTCAGGCCGTGCAGGGGGTTTTTGGGTTGGGTTATTTTCTGGGGCAACACCTGCGGCATCAATGGCTGAGAGCCGGGTTCAAGTTTTGAGGGCATCGTCTGATTGTCCTGCCAAAGCGATGGCATGATAGTTCCGCAACGACCCCATCGATGCCACATCCGAGTCGTGGCGGTACAAACCAGCGCGTGACAACCCCGCCCAGGCTCCTAGCCAATGTTGAACCCTTCAAAATGTTGGTTATTTTTGCATCTGAAATTTTCCTAACCCACAAAAACGAGATCATTTTTTGCAATGCATTGATTTGTAATAGTTTTTCACTAGTGTCCGGTGAAAGCCGTCGAGTTTCGACAGGAAGCCAATAACCACGCGGGTTAGCGACTGTTTTTATTTGGTGCCGATTTGAATTTCGATGCCGCTTTTGTGAGTAGTTTCCCCATATTGATTTTTTTGGGGATTTCTCATGAATCTTGGCAAAACGCTTTTCGCCCAATTGATGGAGTTTGTGCCTTGGACCAGCTTCGCACGCATCGTGGCGCGTTACTCTGGGGACACTCGGATCTCGGCGTTGCCCAGCACCGAGCATTTTCGCATCATGGCCTACGCGCAGTTGACATGGCGCGAATCCCTGCGTGACATCGAGGCCACCTTGGGGGCCAATCCTACCAAGCTGTATGCAATGGGGCTGCGCCAAGCGGTGCGTCGTTCTACGCTGGCCGATGCCAATGAACGCCGCGACTGGCGCATCTGGGCTGACTTGGCCGCCGTTTTGATTCGCCGTGCCAACAAGCTCTATACCGATGAGCCGCTGGGCCTGGATGTGAATATTGCCGGACGCGTCTACGCCCTTGATTCCAGCACCATCGACTTGTGTCTGGGTCTGTTTGATTGGGCACCGTTTCGCTCTACCAAGGCGGCCATCAAGTTGCACACGCTGCTCGATCTGCGCGGTGCCATCCCCAGTTTCATTCATATCAGCGACGGCAAGATGCACGATGTCAATGTGCTGGACTTCTTGCCCCTGGAGGCCGGGGCCTTCTACATCATGGATCGGGGTTATCTGGACTTTACTCGGCTGTACGCGATGCATCAGGCTGGCGCCTTCTTCGTCACCCGTGCCAAGTCCAATTTCAATGCCCGGCGCGTGTATTCGGCCAGCGTGGACAAAGCCACTGGCATGGTGTGCGACCAGACGGTGGCGCTCAATGGGCATTACAGTGCACGCGACTATCCCGAGCACCTGCGCCGGGTGCGGTTCAACGATCCCACGACGGGCAAGACCTTGATTTTTCTGACGAACAACACGACGCTGCCCGCACGGGTCATCGCCCAGCTTTACAAGAACCGCTGGCAGGTTGAGTTGTTCTTCAAATGGATCAAGCAGCACTTGCGCATCAAGCGCTTTTTGGGCAACAGCGAGAACGCCGTGAAGACCCAGGTCTTGTGCGCCATCGCCACGTACGTGCTCATTGCCATAGTCAAAAAGGAACTGCAACTGAAATCCTCGCTTTACACTTGTCTACAGATTTTGTCGGTGTCAGTTTTCGAGAAAACCCTTATTTCATGCGCCTTGCAGACCGATGACTACAAAACACAACCACTACCCGACGCTAACCAGTTGATTTTGTTGGGGTTTTGACCGGACAGTAGTGACCCCCTTTATTTCGTCACTTTTTGAGAAAAAACACCCGTTGTTGCCGTTAAATATGCGTAAGTAGCTATTATTTTTAAATACTATATGTTTTAAATTTAAACAAAATTACATCTTTATGTCCCGAATTTACTCCCTCGCCTACCTCACCTCCTACACCTTCACACCACCGCAGGCTTTTAGGCTGGCGGCTGACTTGGGCTACCAGCAAGTCGGCCTGCGCCTGTTGCCCAACATGGCGGGTGCGCCACAGCAATACATGATTGGCCTGCCCGACGTGCTGCGTGAGACCTTGGCCGTGCAACGTGACACGGGCATCCAAATGCAAGACCTGGAAATCATCCGCATGGGTGACAACTTTGACCCCAAGGCTTACCTGCCCTTGTTTGAAATTGGCGCAGCGCTCAAAGCCCGCGCCGTGCTGGTCGCCGGTGACGACGTCAATCCGGTGCGTCTGGCGGACAGTTATGCCCGCCTGTGCGAAGTGATGCGCCCTTTTGGCTTGACGGCTGATGTTGAATTTATGCCGTGGACGGCGGTGCCCCACGCCAAATCGGCACTGGCGCTGATCGCCACCGCAGGCAGCCCTGCCAACGCGGGCATTTTGGTCGATGCCCTGCACTTTGGCCGCTCCACCACCACGCTGGACGACATCCGCGCCATTCCGCGTCATTTGCTGCATTACGCGCAAATTTGCGATGCGCAAGCTGGCCTGCATTTCAGCACCGACGAGATGATTCACACCGCGCGGTGCGCCCGCTTGATGGCGGGTGAAGGCAACATTGACGTAAATGGCCTGTTTGCCGCTCTGCCGCCCGATTTGCCGGTGAGCGTAGAAGTGGTTCACCATGAACGCATGGCGCAAACCGGTCACGCTGAATGGGCCAAACTGTGCCTGGCCAATGCCAAGAACTTTCTTGAATCTTGAACCCGGCGTACAGATTCAAATCAGCATTTACGCCACGCCACCACAAGCCAACACCAGCAAACACCATGGATTTTTCTCTGAACGACGA
>JANOWR010000092.1:0-61227 GCA_031417995.1 Polaromonas sp.
GGCGGCCCAGTCTGTGGTGCTGATGGTGATTGTGGTGGCGCTGACGGTCTTGCAGTTCAGGTACGTAGAGAAAAAGGTGAACTACTGATGTGGACTTCAAATGGTTGAGCGTCGCAGCACCCTTGGCTTTTTGGCCCACGCCGTCATGATCGTTGGCGTGTTGATCGTTGCCTTTCCGTTGTACCTGGCGTTTGTCGCATCCACCCACACGGCGCAAGAAATCGTACAAGCCCCCATGCCGCTGCTGCCGGGCAGCAACTTCTGGGCAAGCTACAAAGCCGCGCTGCTGGGCAATGCCAGCGACGGCGGTGGGTCTGGCGCACCGGTGGCCCGCATGATGTGGGTCAGTCTGGTCACCGCGCTGGTCATCACCTTTGGAAAGATCACGATCTCGCTGCTGTCAGCGTTTGCGATTGTGTACTTTCGTTTTCCGCTCAAGGGTTTGTTTTTCTGGATGATCTTCATCACGCTGATGCTGCCTGTGGAGGTGCGTATTGGCCCGACGTACAAGGTGGTGTCTGACCTGGGCATGCTGAACAGTTATGCGGGGCTGACGATTCCCTTGATTGCATCTGCCACGGCCACGTTTTTGTTTCGCCAGTTCTTTTTAACCGTGCCTGACGAGCTGGTGGAGGCGGCGCGCATGGACGGCGCGGGACCGATGCGGTTTTTCAAGGATATTTTGCTGCCGCTGTCTAAAACATCAATGGCCGCGCTGTTTGTGATCCAGTTCATTTACGGCTGGAACCAGTACCTCTGGCCGCTGCTGGCCACCACCAGCGAAGACATGTACCCGGTGGTGATTGGCATCAAGCGCATGATTGCCGGCGGTGACTCGCAAAACGAATGGAACGTGGTCATGGCCACCGCTATTCTGGCCATGCTGCCGCCTGCTTTTGTGGTGGTGCTGATGCAGAAGTGGTTCGTTAAAGGTCTCGTCGATACGGAAAAATAAAAACGAAAATAACATGGCCTCCATCTCATTTAAAAACATCACCAAACGCTACGGCACAGGTAAAACCGCAGTGCAAATCCTGCACGGCATTGACGCGGAAATCACTGACCATGAATTCATCGTCATCGTCGGCCCATCAGGTTGCGGCAAGTCCACCCTGCTGCGCATGGTGGCCGGGCTGGAAGAAGTAACCAGCGGGCAAATCTGCATTGGCGGCAAGGTGGTGAACGACCTGGAGCCGTCTGAGCGCGACATCGCCATGGTGTTTCAAAACTACGCGCTGTACCCGCACATGAGCGTGTTTGACAACATGGCCTATGGTTTGAAGATTGCCAAAGTGCCTGTGAATGAGATCAAAGCTCGCGTCGACAAAGCCGCAGGCATTCTGGAACTGGGGCATTTACTCGCGCGAAAACCTCGAGAACTCTCAGGCGGCCAACGCCAGCGCGTGGCCATGGGCCGAGCCATCGTGCGCCAGCCACAGGTGTTTTTGTTTGATGAACCACTCAGTAACCTGGACGCCAAGCTGCGCGTGCAAACCAGGCTGGAGATTCAAAAACTGCACCGCGAGCTCGGCATCACGTCGCTCTTCGTCACCCATGACCAGGTCGAAGCCATGACGCTGGCCCAGCGCATGATAGTGATGAATGCGGGCCGCATGGAGCAGTTCGGCACACCTGAAGAGGTGTACAACCGCCCTGCCAGCACTTTTGTGGCGAGCTTTATGGGTTCGCCGCCGATGAACCTGCTTAAAAATGCCCCGAATGCTGATTGGGGTGGCCCGCAAGGTGCCGTGTTGGGCATCCGGCCAGAGCATTTGAAAATGACGCCAGCAGGCTGGCCCGTGCAGGTTGAAACGATTGAAATGCTGGGCGCTGAGCGGCTGGTGTATGGCCGCTTCGGCAGTGAGCAGCTCATCATTCGCACCGACGAAAGCGATGTTTGCCCCGCACTGGGTGAAACACTGCACGTCACCCCAAAGCACGAGCGCGTGCACTGGTTTGATGCGGCGACGACCCAGCGTATTGCTTGATGGAAGATTGGCCTTATCCGCTTTGGATAGCCCACAGAGGTGCAGGCAAGCTGGCCCCTGAAAACACACTGGCAGCCTTCAGGCTTGGCGCAAGCCACGGTTACCGCATGTTTGAATGCGACGTGAAACTGAGCAGCGACGGCGTGCCATTTTTACTGCATGACGACACGCTGGAGCGCACCACCAATGGCCAAGGCGTGGCTGGCAAACAAACCTGGCAAGCACTGCAAAAACTGGACGCAGGGAGCTGGCATTCAGCCCCTTACGCTGACGAACAATTACCCAGCCTGGACGCCATTGCAGCGTATTGCATTGCCAATGAGTTCGATGTGAACATTGAAATCAAACCAACCACCGGGACGGACGAACAAGCCGGCAAAGTGGTAGCTGAACATGCTGCGCGCTTATGGCAAAAACAATCACGCAAGCCGCTGCTCACCTCCTTCAAACCCGATGCCTTGCAATCAGCCATGGATGCCGCACCCGACCTGCCACGTGGCCTGCTGTTGCATGAGCTGTGGACGGGCTGGCTTGAAACGGGCCTCATGCTGGGCTGCCAGGCCATCATCTGCAACCACAAGCTGTGGGACACGTCGAGCGTGACGCAGGCCAAAAGCGCAGGCTTCAAATTATTGAGTTACACCGTCAATGACGAAGCCGAGGTGCAACGCCTGCTGGCTTTGGGTATTGACGGCATCATCACCGACCGGGTGGATGTGTTTAAACGGGGGTGATCAAACGCTCAGGCCCGCCAGCCACGCCACAGCACCCACTGGCAGGTAGCAGCAGCCAGCACCATCGCCGCATAGGTGGCCATCTTGCCGTCGTTGCCAAAAAACACCAGGCCAGCGACGAGTGCCAATACATTCGCTATAAAAATAATAGCTGCTTGCGCCCATATTGATTGGGCAAATGGCCTTTTTGATATCAAAAAACGGCTAAAAACACGTCCCAGCAGCACCAGCAACAGCGCCACCACGGCCGCCGGGGCGATAAAGTTCACGAGGTGGTCAGTCAGCAAATAGGCGGTCATGGGTGTATGCAGCGGTGCGTTGGCCTGTCGGGGCGTTAAATTTTATAATGGCGAGATGTCTGTCTGGGCCCTGGGGCTAAACCATAACACTGCACCGCTGGATTTGCGCGGCCGCTTTGCGTTTTCGCTCGACCAGATGGCACCCACGCTGATGCGCCTGCGCGACTCACATGCCGGGCTCGCCAACGCGCCGGAAGCGACCATTTTGTCGACCTGCAACCGCACTGAAATTTATGGCGCCAGCGACATGCCTGCGCTGGAGCACACGCTGGCCTGGCTGGCCAGAAGTGGCGGCGTGACCCCTGATGCCTTGCGCTCACACACCTATACGCTTGAGGGTGACCAGGCCGCGCGCCATGCATTTCGGGTGGCCAGCGGGCTTGATTCGATGGTGCTGGGCGAGCCGCAGATTTTGGGGCAAATGAAAGACGCGGTACGCGCCGCTGAGGGTGCGGGTGCGATGGGCCGCACACTGCACCAGTTGTTCCAGCGCACCTTTGCGGTGGCCAAGGAGGTGCGCAGCACCACTGACATTGGCGCACACAGCATCAGCATGGCGGCGGCCAGCGTGCGGCTGGCAGGCCAGCTGTTTGAAAACCTGGCCAATATCAAGATTTTGTTTGTCGGCGCGGGCGAGATGATTGACCTGGCCGCCACCCACTTTGCCGCCAGAAACCCGGCATTGATGGTGATTGCCAACCGCAGCATGGAGCGTGGTGAATCGCTGGCCCAAAAGTTTGGTGCGCAAACCATGCCGCTGGCTGATTTGCCAGCGCGCCTGCATGAGTTTGATGCCGTCATCAGCTGCACCGCCAGTGTGCTGCCCATCATCGGGCTGGGCGCGGTCGAGCGGGCCGTGAAACTGCGCAAGCGCCGCCCGATGTTCATGGTTGACCTGGCTGTGCCGCGCGACATTGAGCCCGAGGTCAAGGCCCTGCCAGACGTTTACCTCTACACCGTTGATGACCTGGCCCAGGTGGTGCAAACCGGCCGGGACAGCAGGCGCGCTGCGGTGGCCGAGGCAGAAGTCATCATTGACGCGGGCGTGCAAAACTTCATGCACTGGCTGAACCAGCGCAATCCTGTCACCGGGGTGGTGCCACTGATTCAGCAGTTGCAGGCCCAGGCCGATGAGTGGCGCGCCCTTGAAATCAACCGTGCCAAAAAGCTGCTGGCCAAGGGCGAGTCCATCGACAGCGTGCTGGAAGCGCTGGCGCGCGGCATGAGCCAGAAGATGCTCCACGGCACGCTGGCCGAGCTGCATGCAGGCGATGCAGACAGGCGCGAAGCCACAGCGCAAACCGTGTCAAAGCTGTTTTTGCGTGGGCAGTCGAGATCAAAAGCGGACGACGCTGAGCGTTAGCTGATCTGCTCCTGGTTTGTCATTGCGGGCTTGATCCGCAATCCATGAACCCTCCGCCTTGAGAAGCTCGCCAAATGCATAGATCCCGGATCGAGTCCGGGATGACAAAGAAATACTGACACCCAAATGAAACCCTTTTTAAGACAAACCCTGGACCGCCAACTGCAGCGCCTGCATGAGCTGGATGCCCTGCTGTCGGCCAGCGACGTGGTCAGCAACATGGAGCGCTTTCGCACGCTCAGCCGGGAGCATTCAGAAGTCAGCGTGGTGGCCGAGCAATACCGCAAGCTGACCAGCCGTGAGGCTGATTTGGCAGGCGCTGAAGACATGCTCAAAGACAGCAAGGGCGATGCAGACATGACGCAGATGGCTGAGGAAGAAATTGACGCCGCCAAGACCGACATCACGCAGATTGATGACGCACTGCAATTGATGTTGATCCCGAAAGACCCGGACGACGTACGCCCCGCGTTTGTCGAGATTCGTGCGGGCACGGGTGGCGATGAATCGGCCTTGTTTGCCGCCGATTTATTCAGGCTTTACACGCGCTACGCCGAGCGCAGCGGCTGGCGCACTGAGATCATCAGCGAGTCCAACAGCGAGCTGGGCGGCTACAAGGAGGTGGTGCTGCGCATTGAGGGCACGCCCGACGCGCAGGGCGTGGGCGTGTACGGCAAGCTGCGATTTGAATCCGGCGGCCACCGGGTGCAGCGCGTGCCCACCACCGAGACGCAAGGCCGCATCCACACCAGCGCCTGCACGGTGGCGGTGCTGCCCGAACCTGATGAGCTGGAGGCCATCAAAATCAACCCGTCTGACCTTCGCATTGACACCTACCGGGCCAGCGGTGCGGGTGGCCAGCACATCAACAAAACCGACTCGGCCGTGCGCATTACCCACCTGCCCACCGGCATCGTGGCCGAATGCCAGGACGGCCGCAGCCAGCACGGCAACAAGGCGCAGGCTCTGAAAGTGCTGACGGCCCGCATCCATGAAAAAGACCGCTCCGAGCGCGCTGCGGTGGATGCGGCGATGCGTAAAGGCCTGGTCGGCAGCGGTGACCGCAGCGACCGCATTCGCACCTACAACTTCCCGCAGGGCCGCCTGACGGACCACCGCATCAACCTCACGCTGTACAAATTGCTCACCATCATGGAAGGTGATCTGGAAGATGTAGTAACAGCTTTGCAGGTGGCGCGCGGTGCGGAGCAACTGGCCGAGCTGGAAGCCACGTCGCAGGGCTGAAAACAGCCAGAATGCGCTAAAAAATGCCTTTTTTACCTATCAAATCGGCCTCTAGCCCAATAGATTCGAGCGCAAGAAGCTATTTTTTTAATAGCATTTTTTATACTGTCATTGCGGACTCGATCCGCAATCCATTTGACTCCCCAGAACCGAGCGCGTACTGGATCCCCCCGGATCGTGGTCCGGGGCAGGCTCATCGAGCCCGGGATGACAGCCAATGACACCGTTGTCCATCAGCCAAGCCTTAGCCACCGCGCAAACCTTGGGCCTGGACCGGCTCGACGCGCAACTGCTGTTGCTGCATGCATTGGGTAAACCGGATAGCAACCGAGCCTGGCTGATGGCGTATGACGACGACGTGCTGCCAGAACAAACACTGGATACGTTTCGCAGCTTCAGCCTGCGCCGTGCAGCAGGCGAGCCGCTGGCTTATATCGTCGGCTACAAAGAATTTTTCGGGCTGCGCTTTGCCGTCGATGCGCGCGTGCTGGTGCCCCGGCCGGACACCGAAACACTGGTGCAGTGGGCGCTGGATGTTGTGCAAGGCGTCATTGCACCAGACATCTTGGACCTGGGAACAGGCAGCGGCGCGGTGGCCATCGCGTTGGCGCACAGCCTCAAAGCCTGCGTCACGGCAACCGACTTCAGTGAAGACGCTCTGGCAGTCGCGTCACAAAACGCCAGGCAGTTGAATACGGATGTGCAATTTTTCCACAGCAACTGGTTTGAGAAAGTCAGCGGTCACTACCACGTTATCGTCAGCAATCCGCCATATATCGCCCATGCAGACCCGCATCTGGCGGCACTGACGCATGAGCCTTTGAGTGCCTTGGCCGCAGGTGGAGACGGCTTGAGCGACATCCGGCAAATCGTCGAACACGCGCCTGAGCACTTGCCACCCGGCGGCTGGTTGCTGCTGGAACACGGTTACGACCAGGCCTCTGGCGTGTGCGAGTTGCTGACCAGGCGCGGCTTTGCGCAGGTACAAAGCCGCATGGACCTTGCGGGGATTGCACGCTGTTCTGGTGGACGGTGGGATAATTGAACAATTGATTTTTAAAGCTTTTTTAAGGATAAGACCATGGATGAAACCCAAGCCCGCATTGACCAGATCGTTAAATCCAGCGACGTGGTGCTGTTTATGAAGGGCAACCCCAGCTTTCCGCAGTGCGGCTTTTCAGGCAAGGCGATTGCCGTGCTCAAAGCCTGCGGTGTGCCAAAACCCGTGACCGTCAATGTGCTGGAAGACGGCGAAATCCGCCAGGGCATCAAGCAATACAGCAACTGGCCGACGATTCCGCAGCTTTACGTCAAGGGTGAATTTGTCGGCGGCTCGGACATCATGATGGAAATGTACGAGAGCGGAGAACTACAGCAGATGCTGGGCGCACCTGCCAACTGACAGCGGCTACTTCGTGTAGCCTGCGCAAGCCCCGGCATCTACCGCGCCCTTGCATTCGCGCTTCAGGCGGGTGGCGCGTTCTTTTTTCGTTTCTTGCGAACCGGCCACAAATTTGGCTTTGGCACCTGTGCTGGTCTTTGCTTTTTTTGTTTTCTTTTTTGCGGTGGTCTTGACGGGTGGGTTCAATACTTCAGGCGCTTGTGCCTGCGCGCCACTTGCCAATAAAAAACCAGACAAGGCAAGCACCCACAAAAATTTGTTTGGCATCACAAGGCTCTTTCTGCTTTATTGAAGTGTCGGATCGCCATAGGGCATGTCGTCAAGCGGAGCATCCACAGGCATGCGAAAGCCTTCGCTGGCCCAGGCCCCAAAGTCGATGCTTTTGCAGCGTTCACTGCAAAACGGTCTGAACAGGTTGCTGGCCGCATAAATGCTGTCGCCCTTGCAGACGGGGCACACCACTAATTTGGGCAAGGGAGGACTGTCAGGCATGTTTGCTCACTTTTCAGGAGCACAGTGTCAATTCAAATGACGCATCCACGGCCGCCGCATGCAGCCTGTCATCACTCTCATGGCGCATCAGGCGTACGGAGACGATCAGGCGGTTGCCACTGATTTCGGGTATCAGCCCCAGCAGGGGGTCCATCCGCAGCCTGAGCAGCTGAAAGGTACGGCCCTGCGGCAAATTTTGCTGGTACACACCCTCGGGTGCCGTCACCATTTGCGGCGCGCCAGAATCGCGCAGAAGCTGTAGCAGCAGACGAATGGACTCGGCCAGCGGCGTCAGTGTTGCTATCCAGCGCTGCAAGTCTTGCTGGCGTTTATAAGTGTCCAGATGCTGCCACGCGTAGTAGGCTGGCAAGTCAAATTCGCAGGTGCCACCAGGGATGCCGACACGGCTTCTGATGCTCATCAGCCAGTCGTTTTCAGTCAGCGTCTGGCCTGCCTTGCCAGGCAAACCATTCAGCGCGGCAAAACAGGCCTCCAGCTGGGCCGTGACGTTGTCGAGCACGGCCTCGGCAATCGCCGGGTTGCCACGGTAGCCGTTCAGCACATGTTTTTGTTTTTCAAGGTCCTTGAGCACATCGGTTTTCAGGTCCGCTCTAGCCGCAACGTCCATGACTTCAAAAATCGTGGTGATGGCGTAGTGGTGGTCTGTTGGGTGCTCACGGCCCACCAGTTCTGCGAGGCGGCGAAACAGATGCTCAAGCCGCAAATAGGTGCGTATGCGTTCGTTAAAAGGGTATTCGTAGAGGATCACGGCGAGGTCTTTGTCAGCGCGGGGACTGTGTGCAATAACGAATCATAGCGTGATGCGATTTGCCATTTTTTGAACCTGTTCAGCCAGCCTGACCAGGCTCAAACCATCGTTGTAAATCACCCAGTCAGCAGCTGCGCGGCGCTGCGCACGGCTGGCCTGTTGGGCAATGACTTTTTCAACCCCATCCCGTGTCCAGCCAAGGGGGTCACCCTCCCCCGTCATGGCGCGTGCCATGACGCGGCTAACCTGTGTGGCCTCTTCGCAGTCAACCACCAGCACCTTGTCAAGCTGCTGGCGCCAGCGCTGGGACTCGACCAGCAGGGGAATGTCAAACACCACCCATGCGCTGCCTGCCTGCCCGGCCAGCTCGGCTTGCCAGGCTGATTCCTGGCTGACCAGCGGGTGGATGATGGCCTCCAGTTGCTTTTTGACAGCTGGGTCATCAAAGACCTTTTGGCGCATGACATCGCGCCTCAATGCACCGTCTGCATTGATGGCTTCAATCCCAAATTGCGCGGCGATGGCTGCAATAGCAGCACCGCCTGCCGCTGTGGTTGCGCGTGATATGGCATCCGCATCAATCAGTGTTGCACCATGCTTGACCAGCAACTGCGCGACGGTGCTTTTGCCGCTGCCAATACCGCCTGTCAGGCCAAGGCGCAGCACCTACAAACCCACCGTACGCAGGATGGCCTGCGGACCAAACACCATGGCGGTAAATCCCGCACCTGCCAAAAATGGCCCAAACGGCACATAGCCACCTTCGCGCAGGCCGCCAGAAAATTTCATCGCAATACCAACAACAGCCCCTATCACCGAGGCCATCAGGATGATGGGTACCAGCGCCGACCAGCCAAACCACGCACCCAGCGCGGCAAACAGTTTGAAGTCGCCATAGCCCATGCCGTCTTTGCCCGTGACCAGCTTGAAGGCCCAGTACACCAGCCAGAGCGATACATAGCCGCCTACAGCACCCCACACGGACGCATGCAAACTGACAGCAGGGTTGAGTTGCAGGGCTGACAGGATGAGCCCGGCCCACAACAGCGGCAGCGTGATGTCGTCCGGCAGCAAGGTGGTGTCCCAGTCAATCACGGCCAAGACCAGTAGCGCGGCAGAAAACCCGCACCATACCAACGCCGTTAATGTGCCGCCCCAGCGCCAGGCACAAAAAGAAAAAAGCAGACCCGTGGCAAGTTCTACTGCCGGGTAACGCAGGCCATAGGGGGTGTCGCAAACCGAGCACTTGCCGCGTAAAAAAATATAGCTGACAACGGGTATGTTTTCATGCCAGGCCAGTACATGGCCGCAGTTGGAGCAGCGAGAGCGCGGCGCCATCAAATTGAACGCTTCGGTAGCAGGCAAGGGCCTGCCGGAAAGTTCAGCGCATTCGCTGGCCCATTGCTGCTCCATCATTTTGGGCAGCCGGTAAATCACCACATTTAAAAAACTGCCCATCAGCAGCCCAAAAAAACCAGCCAGCGAGACCAGCGCTTCTGTTGGCAACGCACCCAGCATCAAACGACTTGGCCCAACTTGAAAATAGGCAGGTACATCGCCACCACAATACCGCCAATGATGGAGCCCAGAAACACGATGATGATGGGCTCCATCAGGCTGGACAAACCCGCCACCATTTCATCGACTTCTGCTTCATAAAAGTCAGCCGCCTTGCCCAGCATGTGGTCCACCGAGCCGGACTCTTCGCCAATGGCGCACATCTGCAGCACCATGGTGGGAAACAGGTTGGCGTTGCTCATCGCCGCCGTCAGGCTGGTGCCGGTGGAGACCTCCTGCTGGATTTTCTCCGTCGCATCGGCGTACAGTGAATTGCCCGACGCGCCACCGACTGAATCGAGCGCCTCAACCAGCGGCACACCGGCTGCAAACATGGTCGAGAGGGTTCGGGTCCAGCGGGCGATGCAGGATTTTTCAATCAGTGCGCCAAATACCGGCACCTTCAGCAAGACCCGGTCCATCACGCGCTGGACTTTTTCGTTGCGTTGCCAGGCCTGAAAAAAGAAGTACAAGCCACCACCAATACCGCCAAAAATCAGCCACCAGTAAGACACAAAAAACTCGCTGACTGCAATGATGAAAAGCGTGGGCGCGGGCAAGTCAGCACCAAAAGACGCGAACACGCTTTTGAATGCCGGAATCACAAAAATCATGATCACCGCCACCACCACAAAGGCCACCACCACGACCGAAATCGGGTACATCAGGGCGGACTTGATTTTTGATTTGATGGCTTCGGTTTTTTCCATATAGACCGCCAGACGGTCAAGCAGGGCTTCCAAAATACCGGCGGCCTCACCCGCCTCGACCAGGTTGCAATACAGCGCATTGAAGTACAGCGGGTATTTGCGAAAGGCTGCGCTGAGCGAGGTGCCGGTTTCAACATCGGTACGCACGTCATTGAGGAGTTTGGTGACACTGGCGTTGGCGTTGCCACGACCAACAATGTCAAACGACTGCAGCAGCGGCACGCCGGCTTTCATCATGGTGGCCAGTTGACGGGTAAAAATGGCGATGTCTTTGGGCTTGATGGATTTGCCCGAACGCATGCGGCGTTTTTTGATTTTGCCGGGCAGCACGCCCTGCCTGCGCAGCGCAGCTTTGACCTGGTTCTCGCCTGCCGCCCGTATTTCACCCTTGACCTGTTTGCCACCCCGGTCCTTGCCCTCCCACTCGAAGACGAATTCCTGAATACTCTTGGATGCTGTGGCCATGGTGCTTTCTCGTTTTAGGGGCGCGGCAAACGCTTGGGTACTAGACGTTGGTACAACCCAAAACTTCTTCGACCGACGTCATGCCAAGTTTAACTTTGTAAAGGCCAGACTGGCGCAGGCTGTTGACACCTTCTGACTGCGCCTGGGCGGCGATTTCCATCGCGCTGCCATCGCGCAGAATAATTCTCTGAATTTCTTCTGTGATCGGCATCACCTGGTAGATGCCGACCCTGCCCTTGTAGCCGTTGGTGCACATCGAGCAACCCACCGGGCGGTAAGGCGTCCAGGAGCCGTCCAGGTCTTCCTCCTTGAAGCCAGCTTCCATCAGCGTTTCACGCGGTATGTCTGTAGGTGTCTTGCAGTTGGGACACAAACGCCTTGCCAGCCGCTGGGCAGTGATCAAAATCACGCTGGACGCAATATTGAACGGGGCAATGCCCATGTTGCGCATGCGGGTCAGCGTGGTGGGCGCATCGTTGGTGTGCAGGGTTGACAGCACCAGATGGCCGGTTTGTGCGGCCTTGATCGAGATGTCTGCAGTTTCAATATCGCGGATTTCGCCGACCATGATGATGTCTGGGTCTTGCCGCAAAAAAGCCTTGAGCGCGACAGAAAACGTCATGCCGGCCTTGTCATTCATGCTGACCTGGTTGACGCCCGGCAAGGTAATTTCGGCCGGGTCTTCAGCGGTGGCAATGTTGACGCCGGGCTTGTTCAGAATATTCAGGCAGGTGTACAGCGACACGGTTTTGCCCGAGCCGGTTGGTCCGGTCACCAGCACCATGCCGTAAGGCCTGCCAATGGCTTCGAGCAAACGCGCTTTTTCAGCGGGCTCGTAGCCCAGCGCATCAATACCCAGCTTGGCGCTGCTTGGGTCAAGAATACGAATCACGATTTTCTCGCCGAACATGGTCGGCAATGTGCTGACCCGAAAGTCAATCACCCGGTCTGGCCCGATTTTCAGCTTCATCTTGCCGTCTTGCGGCACGCGTTTTTCTGAAATGTCGAGTTTTGAAATGACTTTGATACGGGCTGCCAGCTTTTCCTTGATGGCCACGGGCGGTGAGGCAATCTCGCGCAGCTCACCATCTACCCGAAAGCGCACGCGGTAAGTGTGCTCAAACGGTTCAAAGTGCAAGTCAGAAGCGCGCATGCTGAAAGCATCAAGCAGCATTTTTTGCAAAAACTTGACGACTGGCGCATCTTCGACCTCAGACACCGCAGCGTCAGGGCTCTCGCTTTGCATCTCGGCGCTGTTTTCATCAAACTCGAAGTCATCGCCAATGATGCTTTCCATGGCCTCGGCAGCGGTGGTGGTGGAGGCCTCGACCAGCTTGGACAGCTTGTCGTATTCGGCAATCACCCAGTCCACACCCATCTGGGTAGAAAACTTGATTTTCTCGGCGGCTTCCTGGTCAGAGGGGTCGGCTGTGGCAACAATCAGGCGGTTGCCGCGTTTGCTCAAGACGACGATGCGGTAGGTCTGGCAAATTTTGGCGTCCAGCAGACCTTTGGGCAGGCGCTGCGTGTCAATCGCCTCAAGGTCCAGCAGGGGTGCTGCAAAGGCCGACGACATGGTGTGCGCCAGGTCAGAAGGTGAAACCACACCGGAGCCCGTTAACTCCGCAATAAAGCTGGTACGGCCGCTTTTGGCTTTGCTGAAAATATCTTCTGCGGCTTTTTGGCCCAGCTTGCCCGCCATCACCAACGCCCGACCCAGCCCTGGCAGGGCAATCGTCTTGGTTTCTTTGCTTAGCGAATCGACAGCGGCCATGGTTGTTTCAATGTCCTGGTTTTCCGGCAAAGATAACAGCGTTGGCGCCAGTCATCAAGCGCGCCTGTCAAGAAGCTGCGAGGCGAGTTGCCTCAATGTATCAGCATAGATATTTTGCGGCAGGTTTTGCAATGCGTCCAGCGCACGCTGTGCCTCAGCGGCTGCGGCGGCGCGGGTGGCGGTCAAAGCGCCAGTTTTTTGCACAATGTCGATAATTTGTGCCATGTTGGCGGTCCCGCCCGTCGCTATGGCTTCCCGAATGGTGTTGCGTTCAGACTCGGTGCCGCGCTGCATGGCAATGATGAGCGGCAGGGTAGCCTTGCCCTCACGCAAATCGTCACCGAGGTTTTTACCCATCTCCAGCACGTCACCGTCGTAGTCCAGCACATCGTCGATGACCTGAAAGGCTGTGCCAAGTGCCTGTCCGTAGTCAGCACAGCTTTGCTCGACAGCCGCCGTGGACTGCGCCAGCAAAGCCGCCAGCCGGGCACTGGCTTCAAACAGTTTGGCCGTTTTGGAGCGTATGACCAGCAGGTAACCGTCTTCCGTCAGACTGGCATCGTGCATGTTCATGAGCTGCAGGACTTCCCCTTCCGCAATCACATTGGTGGCCTCTGCCAGGGTTTGCATGACGCGCATGTCGCCTGCGTCCACCATCATCTGAAAGGCGCGGGAATATAAAAAATCGCCAACCAGCACACTGGCCGGGTTGCCAAAAGATGCGTTGGCGGTAGCCCGGCCACGGCGCAATGTGGATTCGTCCACCACATCGTCATGCAGCAAAGTGGCGGTATGAATGAACTCGACCACAGCCGCCAGGTTAAACCGCTGCTCGCCCCGGTAACCCAAAGCGCCGCACATGAGCAGCAGCAAGGCGGGTCGCAAACGCTTGCCGCCCGCAGCAATGATGTAGTGCGACACCTGGCTGACCAGCGGCACCTCAGACTTCAGGCGCCGTGCAATCACCACGTCCATGGCAGCCATGTCATCAGCAATCAGGGCGAGGGCGGCGGCGGTACTGGATGAATTGGCAGACAAAAGACGATTCCTACGTAAAGACTGGGAAGATTATAGGAAGACAGTCGGGCTTTCTGGTCTTTTCGGAGGAGGTAAACCGGGCATCTGGTCATTTTGAGCCCCGCATGCTAGAATCTTGGGCTCTGCGGAAATCCGTCTGCAGAACTCAATATTGAAGAGGTCTTACATGTACGCGGTCATAAAAACCGGTGGCAAACAATACAAAGTTGCTGCTGGTGAAAAAATTAAAGTAGAACAGATTGCTGCGGACGTAGGCCAAGAGATCGTTATTGACCAGGTGTTGGCTGTCGGGAACGGCGCTGATATTCAGGTTGGGACGCCCTTGGTGCTAGGTGCCAGTGTTACTGTGACAGTCATCTCTCATGGCAGAGGCGACAAAATTCGCATTTTCAAAATGCGCAGGCGCAAGCACTACCAAAAACGCCAGGGTCATCGGCAGAACTACACAGAGCTGCAAATTGGCGCTATCGCTGTTTAAAGCACGGAGTAACTGAAAAATGGCACAGAAAAAAGGCGGCGGCTCTACGCGAAACGGGCGTGACTCACAGCCCAAAATGCTCGGCGTCAAGAAATTTGGCGGCGAAGTCATCAACGCAGGCAGCATCATTGTTCGCCAGCGCGGTACCCGGTTTCACCCAGGCACCAATGTCGGTATCGGCAAAGACCACACCCTGTTTGCACTGATTGACGGTCAAGTCTCCTTTGCCATCAAAGGTGCGCTGTCCAAGCAGACGGTCAGCGTGACGGCTGTTGCCACCCCGGCATAAGTCAATCACTTCGACAAGTCCTTGCGACACCCTCGAAGCCCCGACAAGTCGGGGCTTTTTTATTTGTAGACTACTTCTTTCTCCAAAGCCAAACCGGGCCATACCATGAAATTCGTTGACGAAGCCTTTATTGACATTGCCGCTGGCGATGGCGGGGCGGGCTGCGTCTCGTTCAGCCACGAAAAGTACAAGGAATTTGGCGGCCCGAATGGCGGCGACGGCGGACGTGGCGGCCATGTGTATGCGGTGGCCGACATCAACCTGAACACGCTGGTGGACTTTCGCTTTTCACGTCGCCATGACGCCAAAAACGGTGGTCACGGCATGGGCTCTGACATGTTTGGTGCCAAGGGCGATGACGTGATTTTAAAAATGCCGGTCGGCAGCATTCTGAGCGATGCCGAGACGGGCGAAGTGCTGTTTGAGCTGATGGAGCCAGGCGAGCAGATTTTGATTGCCAAAGGCGGCGATGGCGGCTTTGGCAACCTGCGCTTTAAAAGCTCGACCAACCGCGCGCCGCGCAGCAAAACGCCGGGCTGGCCGGGTGAGCGCAAAAGTTTGAAACTTGAATTGAAAGTTCTGGCTGACGTAGGCTTGCTGGGTATGCCCAATGCGGGCAAATCCACGTTTATCACCGCTGTGTCAAACGCACGGCCGCGCATTGCTGACTACCCTTTCACCACCCTGCACCCCACTTTGGGTGTGGTACGAGGTGCACCTGAGCAAAGCTTTGTGGTGGCCGACTTGCCGGGTCTGATTGAAGGCGCATCTGAAGGCGCTGGCCTGGGCCATTTATTTTTGCGGCATCTGGAGCGCACCCGTCTGCTGCTGCATATTGTTGATCTGGCACCGTTTGACGAGGGTGTTGACCCTGTGGCACAGGCCAAAGCGATTGTGGGTGAGCTGAAAAAATACGACGATGCGCTGTTTAAAAAACCGCGCTGGCTGGTGCTGAACAAGCTGGACATGATTGACAACGACAAGCGTGCAGACATCGTCAAGGATTTCGTCAAGCGCTTCAAGTTCAAGGGCCCGGTGTTTGAAATATCGGCCCTGACGCGTGAGGGTTGCGAGCATTTGATCAAAACGATTTACCAGCACGTCAAGAAAGTGCAAAAAAGCGAGCAACCGGTGGAGGAAATAGATCCACGGTTTGTGGTGCTGCCGCCAGAGTGAAGCAGACAAAAATTTTGATGCTATTATTTAGATAGCTGCTTGCGCCAGAATCCATTGGGCTACAGCCCAAAAAGATACCTGAAAACGACCAAAAATCGCCTTTCAAACCCTAAAAATGCAAGAAAAAGCCAGCACCACTGTCCTCCTCAATGCCAGGCGCATTGTGGTCAAGGTCGGCTCCAGTCTGGTCACCAACGAAGGCCGGGGGCTGGATGCTGTGGCGATTGGCCAGTGGTGCGAGCAACTGGCGGCGTTGGTCAAGGATGGGCGTGAGGTCATCATGGTCAGCAGTGGTGCGATTGCCGAGGGCATGAAGCGCCTGGGTTGGGCCACGCGCCCCAAAGCCATCCACGAGCTGCAAGCTGCGGCTGCTGTGGGCCAGATGGGCCTGGTGCAGGTGTATGAAACGCAATTGCGTGAAAACGGCATTGGCAGCGCCCAGGTGCTACTCACGCACGCCGACCTGGCGGACCGCGAACGCTACCTGAATGCCCGCTCGACCTTGCTGGCACTGCTGAGTTTTGGCGTCGTGCCCGTCATCAATGAGAACGACACCGTCGTCAATGACGAAATCAAGTTTGGCGACAACGACACGCTGGGCGCGCTGGTAGCGAATCTGGTTGAGGCCGACGCGCTGATTATTTTGACCGATCAGAAAGGCCTGTACACCGCTGACCCACGCAAAGACCCAACAGCCCAATTCGTCAGTGTCGGCAAGGCGGGTGACGCGGCGTTAGAGGCGATGGCAGGCGGCGTGGGGTCCAGCATTGGCAGCGGCGGCATGATTACCAAAATCCTCGCGGCCAAGCGGGCCGCGGGCTCGGGCGCCAGCACCGTGATTGCCTGGGGACGTGAGCCATCGGTTCTGCTGCGGTTAACGCAAGGTGAGGCCATTGGCACGCTGCTGGTGGCACAAACCGCCAAAAATCAGGCCCGCAAACAATGGATGGCAGACCACCTGCAAATGCGTGGCGCCGTGACCGTAGACGCAGGCGCTGTGGGCAAGGTACGTGACGAGGGCAAAAGCCTGCTACCCATCGGCATGACCCAGGTAGAGGGCGAGTTTTCGCGTGGTGACGTGATTGCCATCAAGAGCCCCGACGGCCTGGAAATCGCTCGCGGCCTGGCCAATTACGCCAGCTTTGAGGCACGGCTGATTTGCCGCAAGGCGTCGTCAGAGTTTGAAAAGCTGCTGGGTTACACCGGCGAATCTGAAATGGTTCACCGTACCAATTTGGTGCTGACGCGCTGAGGGATTCAGCGGACCTTATGGGTCCCGTTCATTTGTCCAGATAGCGGCCGGGGTACTTCAGCTTGGTTAACAGCTCGGATATCGACCCCACAGGCGACGCTGCATCGCAGGCACCAGCTTTGGCAAACCACAGGGGGTGTTTTGATGCCATGCTGCCAAACACTGAACGCCATTGCGGGTCAGTCACGGGGCTCCATTTACCATCTGACGAATAACGTGCATAAGTTTTAAATTCCCCTGTGGAGCAGCGCAGTGCCTCGTACATCACATTATTGGTGCCACTTGGGCTGGTGGCCACCATCACGTAACGCACCAGGCTGTCGCTTTTTGAAATACTGACCGATGCCGGGTCAACCCCATACACCAGTGATGAAATACGGGGCACCTCAAAAGTCACCAGTTTTTTAACATCGAACGCTGGAGGCGGTGGGACTTCAGACTCTTTCCATTCAGCATCGTTTGCATAAACCTGTGAGCGTGCCAGGCCGGTGTTGGCGATCACAGCCAGAAACACGATGAGCTGAAGATGCCAGCGCTTAAGTATCATTTTTTCTTTCATCAAGAGCACCCGTATGACTGGTTTGCGGGTCGGGTTCAAAGCACGAACCCGGTGGCAACTCGAATGCAGCACCTGATCTTAAAAAATGACCGGGGCCATGATCGGGTGAATGGGTTGTGTAGGTATGGCCGAACGCCCGTTCATGACGGCCATGATGCTCAGCGCGCGCATCACCGCGCCAGTCCAGGTGCGGCACAAATCTGGCCAGCTCCGTCAAGGCCATTTCATACACGCCGCGTTTGAATTCAACCACCACATCCAGCGGCACCCAATAGTCGTTCCAGCGCCAGGCATCAAACTCGGGGTGGTCTGTGGCGCGCAGGTTCAAATCCCAGTCGTGACCAACCAGTTGCAACAGAAACCATATTTGTTTCTGGCCTTTGTAATGTCCACGCGCATCGCGGCGGATGAACCGGTCAGGCACCTCATAGCGCAACCAGTCACGGGTTCGGGCCAGCACCTGTACGTGCTGCGGCATCAGCCCCACTTCTTCATGCAGTTCCCTGAACATCGCCTGTTCGGGGTTTTCACCCCGATCAATGCCGCCCTGTGGAAACTGCCACGAGTGGGTGCGAATACGCTTGCCCCAAAATACCTGACTTCTGTGGTTGAGCAAGATGATGCCGACGTTGGGCCTGAAGCCGTCCCGGTCGAGCATAATCAAACCTCAAATTTTTTAAACTGAGTCCATTATGCACAGCGAACTCAGCAAAGCCAAGCGCCCAGCGCCGGGCAACTCGCCAACCCCCATCAATCGCTTAGAAAAATAGCCCATGAAAGCCTCGCAGTTTTACATTTCCACCCTCAAGGAAGCGCCAGCGGATGCAGAAATCGCCAGCCACCAGCTGATGACGCGCGCCGGCTTGATTAAAAAGCTGGGCGCTGGCATATACAACTACATGCCGATGGGCCTGCGCGTGATTCGCAAGGTGGAAGCCATCGTGCGCGAAGAAATGAACAAGGCCGGTGCAGTTGAAATGACCATGCCGGTGATTCAGCCCGCCGAGCTGTGGCAAGAGACTGGCCGCTTTGAAAAAATGGGCCCCGAGCTGCTGCGCATCAAAGACCGCCATGGCCGCGACTTTATCGTGCAGCCCACCAGTGAAGAAGTGGTGACCGACGTGATGCGCCAGGACATCAAAAGCTACAAGCAGTTGCCCAAGAATCTGTACCAGATCCAGACCAAATTCAGGGACGAGCGCCGCCCCCGCTTTGGCCTGATGCGCGGGCGCGAGTTCATCATGAAGGACGCCTACAGCTTTGACCGTGACGAAGCATCGGCAAAAGTCAGCTACCAGAACATGGCAGCGGCGTACCGCCGGATTTTTGACCGCTTTGGCCTGAGCTACCGCGCTGTAGCCGCTGACAGCGGTGCGATCGGTGGCGACCTGAGCGAAGAGTTTCAGGTGATTGCCGCCACAGGTGAAGACGCCATCGTGTACTGCCCCACGAGTAACTATGCGGCGAATATGGAAAAAGCTGAGGCGCTGGCGCCGCAAGGTGAGCGCAAGGCAGCGACGCATGCCATGACCAAAACGGCAACGCCGGGCAAATCCACATGTGCTGATGTGGCGGAATTTTTGGATGTCCCCCTGCAATCGACTGTCAAATCCTTAGTGCTTGCTACAGAGCAGGTAAACGAAAAGAACGAAGTAGTCGGTAAGCAGCTTTGGCTTCTCCTTTTGCGCGGAGACCATACTTTGAACGAAGTTAAGACGAGCAAACTGCCAGGTTTAGATAAGGGATTTAGGTTCGCAACTGAAATAGAAATTAATGAGTACTTCGGCACCCGACCTGGTTACATTGGCCCTGTTGTAACACCAGAAATGCTGGAGTTATCCAGTTGGTCGATGTTCTCTTTTCTATATAAGCAGCTCAATGAAAGTACTCCGCGCATTTTCAAACTTGTCTGCGATAGCGAAGTTTTAAGGATGACTAACTGGGTCTGTGGTGCAAACGAAGCCGGCTTCCACATCACAGGCGTCAACTGGGGCCGTGACCTGCCAGAGCCCGACCTGATCGCCGACATCCGCAACGTTGTAGCAGGCGACGCTTCACCTGACGGCAAGGGCATCCTCGCCATCGAGCGCGGCATTGAAGTCGGCCACGTGTTTTACCTCGGCACCAAATACAGCAAAGCCATGAACGCCACCTTTTTGGGCGACAACGGCAAACCGCAGTTTTTAGAAATGGGTTGCTACGGCATTGGTATCTCCCGTCTGCCCGCCGCTGCGATTGAGCAGAACCACGACGACAAAGGCATCATCTGGCCAGATGCCATCGCGCCGTTTACCGTGGTGCTGTGTCCCATCAGCCCTGACCGTTTTGCAGATGTCAAACTGGCAAGCGATAAGCTGTATGCCGAGCTGATGGCTGCGGGTGTGGACGTGATTCTGGACGACCGCAACGAACGCCCGGGCGCGATGTTTGCTGACTGGGAACTGATTGGCGTACCGCACCGCGTGACGATTGGCGACCGGGGTTTGAAAGAAGGCCATATTGAATACCAGCACAGACGCGACACTGAATCGACCAAGGTTCAAGCCGCTGATGCATTGGCCTTCATCAAAGGCAAGTTGGGGCTGTGAAGGCGGTGATTGTCCACGGCTGTCATTGCGGCCTTGAGCCGCAATCCATGAACCCGAACTCTGGCAACGACCTGAGAAGTCATGGATCCCGGGTCGAGCCCGGAATGAAAAGTCAGAAGTCATATTCTGGTTTTTTTAGCAGGCGAAAAGTACTGCAAGCCACTGCATTCGGGTTCGGGCAGCTATTATTTACAGAGCACTCTCGGGCCGGTGCGCAAATCGAAGAGCCGCTGATTGACTCCGTGCGTACAGCGCTCAGCTCCGCCATTGCGAACCACGCGCCGCCAGAGCCGAAGTTCAAAGACACAGAAAGCCGACTGGCGTACCTGCGCTGGCTGGCCGCCATGAGCGACCGGCTGCTGACAAAAAAAGCCGAGCTGCAAATCCGCAAGGAGTTTTTGCAAACCGTCTGGTACGAAAGCAAGCGCGCCGGGCTGGACACCGCTTTGGTGCTGGGCCTGATTCAGGTGGAAAGCAACTTCAGAAAATTTGCGGTCAGTGTGGTTGGTGCGCGCGGCTACATGCAGGTCATGCCGTTCTGGGCGCGGGTGATTGGCGATGGCGATGCATCAAAACTTTTCCACATGCAAACCAATCTGCGCTTTGGCTGCGTGATTTTGCGGCACTACCTGGACCGAGAAAAAGGCGATGTGTTTATGGGCCTGGGCCGCTATAACGGGTCACGCGGCAAATCGCCTTATCCGGATGCGGTACTGAGCGCTAAAAGGCGATGGGAGTTCAGCCCTTGATGGGTCAGCAGATATTAATTTTTATAGCGCTGGGATTTGCATTTGCTTTTGGCAAATTCGCATTTGCGGCCGAGTTTTCACGTCAGGCCGCTGATCAATTCGGCCCGGTGTCCATCTCGCTCAAAGGGCAAATCAAGCCCGGTGACTATGACCGCTTCAAGGATTTTTTATTGTTGCCAGGCAACCTGAAGGCCTACACCAATTACGTGTGGCTCGACTCCACCGGAGGCAACCTGACCGAAGCCATGAAGTTTGCCAGCTTGTTTGAAAAAAGCAGTGCCAGCGTGGTGGTGGGGCCAGACGGCAAGTGTTACAGCGCCTGCTTCATGATGTTTGCCAGCGGTGTTGACAGGTGGCTTTACCCGTTTGGCGAACTCGGGGTACACCAGGTGTCAGTCCAATTTCCGGCAAGCCTGATTGGGCTGGACAAAGCCGCGAGAAACGGCATGGTGCAAGCCGTGACAAACAACGCCGCAGCCTATCTCACGGTTCAGGGCATGCCAGCCAGCCTGGTCACCAAAATGCAGGAAACCCCGGCCAGAGAGATGTTCATCGTCAATACATTGATGGTCAAGCGCGAAGGCTGGCAGCGCATCATGGCCTTGCAACCCAAGTTTTTGGAAGCGGTGGAGCAAGCCTGTGGCAAGCAGCCCGACCCGGCCAACGCGCCCTGGACGGCCTGCAAAATTGACTTTCAAACCAGGCGCGCCAAGGCGTTTGTCGCTGGCGAGCTGGCGGCCCTGTCATCAGGCCAAAGCAGCATGCTGTTTGCTCAGGACAAACTGAAAGAAGCGCAGGCAGCTGTAGATGCGATGAAGTAGCTGGGAGGGTTAAAAAAACCCGTTTTCATGTATCAAATGATGCTGTAGCCCAATAAATTCAGGCGCAAGCAGCTATTAATTATGTAGCGCTTGAAAAATTTACCTGGGTTGCATCGACAAAGCCACGTTCGGCTGCAAACCACGCCAGCACAGGAACCGTGCCGGGTAAAACGGGTTGCACGGTGACGGGCAAAGTCTGCCATGCAAACGACTGGCCTTCGTGCATGTGCAGCTCGCCCGTCCACACAAATACCTTGCAAAAATTCAGTCGCACCAGCGCATGGTGGTAGTCCACCAGCTCGATCTGCCAAGGGTGAGCGACTTCAATCGTGATGCCGATTTCTTCCATCAGCTCGCGGCGCAGGGCTTGTTCGACCGTCTCGCCTGCTTCCAGCTTGCCGCCTGGGAATTCCCAATAGCCTTCGTATACCTTGCCAGGGGGGCGGCTGGTCAGCAGGAAGTCGCCATTCGGTTTGATCAGCACACCGACCGCGACATCGACCGTTTTGCGGTCAGGGCCACCAACTCGCGGACGATCGCCGTCGGCTATTAGAACCGTCACATTTAGTGCCTGCCTGCGAAATCGCGGGCAAACTGGTAGGCAACGCGGCCACTGCGCGAGCCACGCTCCAAAGCCCAGACGAGAGATGCGGGTCGCGCTGCTTCAATGGCTGCTTTATCCACACCAAACGACGACAACCACTGGGCCACGATGGTCAGGTATTCGTTCTGACTGAAGGGGTAAAAACTGACCCACAAGCCAAAGCGTTCAGACAGCGAAATTTTTTCTTCCACCACCTCACCCGGGTGTACTTCACCGTCTTCGGTATGGGTGTAAGTGAGGTTCTCGGTCATGTACTCAGGCAGCAGGTGGCGGCGGTTGCTGGTGGCGTAGATCAGCACATTGGGCGTAGCAGCAGCAATGGAGCCATCAAGGATGGATTTGAGGGCTTTGTAACCGGGCTCGCCCTCTTCAAAGCTTAAATCATCACAAAAAATAATAAATTTTTCTCTCAAGTCGCTCACCACATCCACAATGTCTGGCAAGTCGGTCAGATCAGCTTTGTCGACTTCAATCAGCCTCAGTCCGCGTGCTGAATATTCGTTCAGGCAGGCTTTGATGAGTGACGATTTTCCGGTGCCGCGTGAGCCTGTCAGCAGCACGTTGTTGGCGGGTTTGCCGTTGACAAATTGTTCAGTGTTGCGCTGGATTTTTTCTTTTTGATCGTCAATTTCTTTCAGATCACCCAATGCCATGTGACCGATGTGTTTGACGGGTTCGAGGCTGCCGTGGCCTGAGCTGCGCTTGCGGTAGCGGTAGGCGATTGAGCTTGACCAGTCGGGCGCAGTCAGTGGTTGCGGCAAGACCGATTCAATGCGGGAGATCAGCGCTTCGGCACGGACAATCAGGCGTTCAAAATGTTCATTCATATCTGGTTTCAGCTTCTGTAGTCTGCATTGATCTTCACGTAGTCGTAAGACAAATCGCATGTCCAGACGGTATCCACTGCCGCGCCCCGGCCCAACACCACACGCACGGTAATTTCGCTCTGTTTCATCACACGCTGGCCATCGGCCTCCACGTAGTCAACATGCCTGCCGCCGTTTTTGGCCACCAGCACATCGTCCAGGTACAAGTCAATTTTGGTCTGGTCCAGGTCGTCAATCCCAGCGTAACCGACGGCTGCGAGGATGCGGCCCAGGTTCGGATCGCTGGCAAAAAACGCGGTTTTAACGAGTGGAGAATGGGCAATCGCGTAGGCCACCTTGCGGCATTCATCGCCCGCCCGGCCGCCTTCCACCTGGATGGTGATGAACTTGGTCGCGCCTTCGCCGTCGCGCACGATGGCTTGGGCCAGTTGTCTGGCAATGCCCATCATGGCGGCGCGCAGTGCTTGACCGTCAGCTGAGTCAAGCGACGTGACAGGCGCATGTTTGGCCTGGTTGCTGGCAATCACGACAAACGAGTCGTTGGTCGATGTATCGCCGTCAACGGTCACGCGGTTAAAAGAGCCTTCAGCCAGCTCTTTGGCAAGCTGGCCCATGAGGGCTTGCGACACGCACGCGTCGGTGGCCATAAAGCCCAGCATGGTCGCCATGTTGGGGCGAATCATGCCAGCGCCTTTGCTGATGCCTGTGACCGTGACAGGCACACCACCCAGCATGATGCGCTTTGAAAACGCCTTGGCCACCGTGTCGGTGGTCATGATGGCCTCCGCAGCGTTGGCCCAATTGTTTTCTGACGCATTGGCAATGGCAGCGGGCAAACCGGCTTCAATGCGCTCGTAAGGCAACGGCTCCATGATCACACCAGTAGAAAACGGCAAAATCTGTTCAGGCGATATGTTCAGCTCACGCGCCAGCGCAATGCATGTGGCTTGGGCGCGTGTCAATCCGTCCTGGCCTGTGCCTGCATTGGCATTGCCGGTGTTGATGACCATGGCACGAATGCCAAAGTTTTGACCTTTGTTTTTGGCCAGATGTTCACGGCAGATTTGAACGGGTGCTGCGCAAAATTTGTTTTGTGTGAAGACTGCACCGACCGATGCGCCCTCATCAAGCAGTAGCACGGCCAGGTCTTTACGGTTGGCTTTGCGTATGCCTGCTTCGGTGATGCCCCAGCGCACACCAGGTACGGGAAACAGATCAGCGGCAGGCGTGGCGACGAGGTTCACAGGCATCGCATGTCTCCTAAAAAATCCCAAAAATCCAGAAAAAAAACTTCAGCTCAGCTTACCGTGGCACTGTTTGAATTTTTTGCCTGAACCGCAAGGACACGGGTCATTGCGGCCTGTGCGTTGCATCACCTCTAGCGGCAGGGCCTGGGCCTCGCGTTGCGTGGCCTCGTCAACACGGGTTTCCACATCGCCCGATTCAGTAGGTGCGGTGTAGGTCACGTTGGCAATGTTTTCTGCCCGTGTTTCCATTTCTTCAGCGGCTTGCTCCAGCTGCTCGCCCGACTGGATTTTCACCGTCATCAGAGTTTTGGTCACTTCGTTTTTAACACTGTCCAGCAACTGGCCAAACAGCTCAAACGCTTCGCGCTTGTATTCCTGTTTGGGTTGTTTTTGGGCATAGCCGCGCAGGTGAATGCCCTGGCGCAAGTAGTCCAGTGCGCTTAAATGTTCACGCCAATGGGTATCAATACTTTGCAGCAGCACCATGCGTTCGAACTGCAAAAAGTTTTCTTCGCCAATTTTTTCGACCTTGTCAGCAAAGGCGGCATGGGCGGCACTGATGACTTTTTCAAGAACATCTTCATCTGTAATCGCGGTTGCGTTTTCCAGTGTTTTAGCCAGTGGCACATCCAGTTGCCATTCGCCCGCCAGGACTTTCTCAAGCCCCGCAATGTCCCATTGCTCTTCAACACTTTCAGGCGGCACGTATTGACGTGTCAAGTCGGTAAAGCAACCTTCGCGCAGCGACGCAATTTGCCCCGTCAGGCTGCTGGCATCCATGATGTCGTTGCGCTGCTGGTAGATCACCTTGCGCTGGTCGTTGGCCACATCATCGTACTCAAGCAGTTGCTTGCGAATGTCAAAGTTGCGTGCCTCTACCTTACGCTGGGCGGATTCAATGCTGCGCGTCACAATGCCGGCTTCAATCGCCTCGCCATCCGGCATCTTCAGGCGCTCCATGATGGCCTTGACGCGGTCGCCCGCAAAGATGCGCATCAACGGGTCGTCCAGGCTCAAATAAAAGCGCGACGAGCCGTTGTCACCCTGGCGGCCAGAGCGGCCACGTAGCTGGTTGTCAATACGGCGTGACTCGTGGCGCTCCGTTGCAATAATGCGCAGACCACCGAGGGTTTTGACCTGCTCGTGTTCTTCGGTCCATTCGGCGCGCAGGCGGGCAATTTCTTTTTCTTTTTCAGCGCTGCCGAGCGTCTCATCTGCCTCAACTGCTTCTATGCGCTTTTCAACATTGCCGCCCAGCACAATGTCGGTGCCCCGGCCTGCCATGTTGGTGGCAATAGTGATCATTTTGGGGCGGCCTGCCTGGGCCACGATGTCAGCCTCACGCGCATGCTGCTTGGCGTTAAGTACCTGGTGCGGCAGCTTTTCCTTGACCAGCAGTGCGTCAATGATTTCGGAGTTTTCAATCGACGTGGTACCGACCAGCACCGGCTGGCCACGCTCGTAGCATTCACGAATGTCCTTGATGGCGGCTTCGTACTTTTCACGCGTGGTTTTGTACACGCGGTCTAGCTGGTCTTGACGCTTGCTCAGGCGGTTAGGCGGAATCACCGTCGTCTCAAGGCCGTAAATTTCAGAGAACTCGTAAGCCTCGGTATCTGCCGTACCCGTCATGCCGGCCAATTTGCCGTACAGGCGGAAGTAATTCTGGAACGTGATGGACGCCAGCGTCTGGTTTTCAGCCTGAATCTGCACGCCTTCCTTGGCCTCAACCGCCTGGTGCAGGCCATCGCTCCAGCGGCGGCCTGTCATCAGGCGCCCGGTAAATTCGTCAACAATCACAATCTCTTTGGCACCGCTTTCACCGTCCTGCACCACATAGTGCTGGTCACGGTGGTACAGGTGGTTGGCCCGCAGTGCGGCATACAGGTGGTGTACCAGCGAGATGTTGGCCGGGTCATACAGCGTAGCGCTCTCGGGTATCAACCCCAAATTAAACAAAATGCGCTCGGCATTTTCATGGCCCTGCTCGGTTAAAAAGACCTGGTGGGTTTTTTCATCCAGCGTAAAGTCGCCCGGTTTGGTCACGCCTTCCCCCGTGCGCGGGTCAGCCTCGCCCTCTTGCTGGGTGAGCAGGGGCACGACCTTGTTCATCGCAAGATACATCTCGGTGTGGTCTTCAGCCTGTCCGCTGATGATCAGCGGCGTACGGGCTTCGTCAATCAGAATCGAGTCCACCTCATCGACGATGGCGAAGTTCAGGCCGCGCTGTACACGGTCTGATACCTCATACACCATGTTGTCGCGCAGGTAATCAAAACCATACTCGTTGTTGGTGCCGTAGGTGATGTCGCAGCGGTAGGCCGCCTGCTTTTCTTCACGCGGCATGTTGGGCAAATTGATGCCCACCGTCAAACCCAGAAAGCTGTACAGCTTGCCCATCCAGCGCGCATCACGGTTGGCGAGGTAGTCGTTCACCGTTACCACGTGAACGCCCTTGCCTGTCAAGGCATTGAGGTAAACCGGCAGCGTGGCTGTCAGCGTTTTGCCTTCACCCGTGCCCATCTCTGAGATTTTGCCGTTGTGCAACGACATGCCGCCCAGCATCTGCACATCAAAGTGGCGCATCTTCATGGCGCGTTTGCTGCCCTCACGCACCAAAGCAAACGCTTCAGGAAGGATGGCATCAAGCGTCTCGCCTGCAGCGACCCGGCTTTTGAACTCTTCGGTTTTGGCAACCAGTTGCTGGTCGTCGAGTTGTTCGTATTGCGGCTCCAGCGTATTGATGCGCTCAATCGTTTTACGGTAAGTTTTAAGCAGCCTGTCGTTGCGGCTGCCGAAGATTTTGGTCAGGATGTTGGAGGCCATAAATGCAAGGCCGCCCTGACAACTCCCATGAGCTGGCAATGCGGCCGAAATCCCTTAATTGATACAAACTGAGGTATGGGCGGTACAGCCGAGTTCAACTGTACGCAAACCCCTGATTTTACCTGTAGCGCGCCGCTTATTTTGAACGGACGGCCTGCAAAACCTGTGCGGGGTTTGGTGGACTGCCTGCCAGCATCTGGCCTGCGGGCAATTTTTGACCTGCCAGGAGGAATTTTTGTGGGTCCTGAAACACACCCTGAACCAGTACTTCAAAGTGCAAGTGGGACCCCGTGGAGCGTCCCGTTGAGCCTACTTCTGCAATTTTTTGGCCACGTTTGATCAAATCACCTTTTTTAACCAGCACCCTGGATGTATGGGCATAGCGGGTAACCAGATCGTTGCCATGATCAATCTCGAGCATGTTTCCGTAGGCTGGGTGGTATTCCTGCACAACCACCACGCCGCCAGCAGCTGCCAGAATTGTGGTGCCCTGACTGGCAGGAAAATCAAGCCCAGTGTGCAATGCCGACTGCCCATTGACCGGGTCAATACGCCAGCCAAAGGATGAGCCCAAAACCCCGCCAACCACTGGTTGCTGGGTAGGCACCATCAATTTTTTTATTTTCTGGTCAAACAGGCGTGACTCCATAACGGTCATCAGGTCAACCCGCTGGTCTGTCAGCTTGTCGAGGTCTGCCAGCGTGGCCTGCAGTTCTTCCATGGTCAGTGAGCGGCTGCCCACCAACGCGCCACCGCTGCCCAGGGTCGATTTGATCTCGCCTGGATTGACACCCGCCAGCCCCGACACGCGCTCGCCCAGCGCTTCAAGCTGCATCATCTTGGCCTGCATTTCGCCCAGCCGCTTGGCCATCACGTCGAGGTTTTCGCGCATGAAACGATCACGCTGCTCGAACTCGTCTTTGACCATCAGTTTGACCAATGCACCAATCACCGGCCAGCCTTCACGCGCGCCCTTTAAAAATACCCAGTGGTACAAGCCTGCTGCGACCACCATGAGGGCCAAAGCCGCCACAAAGCCAGCCACCACAAGCCGGGTGCCACTTAAATAGATGGCCCGACTTTTCGCCAGCCAGGCATCCGTGATAATCAAATGCATCCGTTATCCTTTTCTATGCGCTGTGAACTCACATTACCGCCCTCTCACAGCTGCCCCATCAAAGCCGGCCATCCCGCTTCATCAGGCGGTTGAAAATTCAGCCGACCTGGGGCGGCTTGCAGCCCTGGTAAAAGAGTCGAGCGACAGACTCAAAGCCGTTGAGTCGCTGATTCCCGAAGCCCTGCGTCCTGCTGTCAAAGCCGGCCCCATTGATGGTGAAACCTGGTGCCTGCTGGTCGGTGGAAATGCTGCGGCCAGCAAACTCAGGCAACTCTCGCCGTTGCTCCTTGCCCGTTTATCAAGCAAGGGGTGGAAGGTTACCTCAATTCGGCTAAAGATACTAATAGCCCGAAAGTAGTAGATATATCGGGCAAGGCGCATCAGCGGTGATGGATGGAGATGAATGGTGCCGATTATCGGAATCGAACTGATGACCTACCGCTTACAAGGCGGTTGCTCTACCAACTGAGCTAAATCGGCACAAATCTCTAAAACTTATTTTACTTGACGCGCTTGAGTGATGGGCGTGAGCCCTTGGATGGTTTGCCTGGTTCGGGCGGATCAGCATCGCTATTGTCGCTTGGCACCAGTTGCACCACCCTGCTTTCGGATGATTGAACGCCGTGCAGGGGGGCTGGCGATGCAGAGGGTGTTGCAACTGCCGCAAGCGGCGCGGTAGCACCGTCTGCGGCCCCCTCCTGTGCAGGATTACCAGCCGTCCCCATCGGGAAAGCCATGCCTTGGCCATTCTCACGCGCATAAATCGCAATCACGCGGCCAATCGGCACCATGATGTCACGCGAGCTGCCCGCAAACCGGGCCTTGAACTCAATGAAATCATTGCCCAGCTTGAGCGATGACGTCGCGTCGAAACTGATGTTCAAAACAATTTCGTTGTTCTTGACATACTCTTGCGGAACCTGCACGGACCCATCCACCGACACGGCCACATAGGGCGTCAGGCCGTTGTCGGTGCACCACTCATACAGCGCCCGTATCAGGTACGGGCGAGTGGAGCTAGAGTCAAGCGCGTTCATGAACCCGGATACTCTGAATTACTTGCGCATCACTTTTTCAGAGGGTGTGAGCGCTTCAATGTAGGCAGGGCGTGAAAAAATACGCTCCGCATATTTAAGCAGCGGCGCAGCGTTTTTCGACAGGTCAATGCCGTAATAATCCAGGCGCCACAGCAGCGGCGCAATGGCGACGTCGAGCATCGAAAAGTTGTCACCCAGCATGAACTTGTTTTTCAAAAAGATAGGCGCAAGCTGCGTCAGGCGGTCTTTGATGTGTGAGCGGGCTTTTTCAAGCGCCTTGTCGTTGCCCTTGGCGGCGCGCGATTCCAGCGTGCTGACGTGCACGAAAAGCTCTTTTTCAAAGTTCAGCAAAAACAGACGGACTCTAGCGCGGTCAACCGGGTCACCGGGCATCAGTTGCGGGTGCGGAAAGCGCTCGTCGATGTACTCGTTGATGATGTTCGATTCGTACAAAATCAGATCACGTTCCACCAGGATCGGCACCTGGCCGTACGGGTTCATGACATTGATGTCTTCGGGCTTGTTGTACAGATCCACATCGCGGATTTCAAAGTCCATGCCTTTTTCAAACAGCACAAAACGGCACCGGTGTGAGTAAGGGCAGGTTGTGCCTGAATATAAAACCATCATGGCTGAGAACTCCTAAATGCAAAGGAGTGGACACGCATCGAGCGCCCACTCCAAAAGATGCCGGGAACACGCCCCGGCGAAAAAATTACTTGACGTCTTTCCAGAACGAAGCGTTCAGGCGCCACGCAAAGAAAGTCAACAGCAGCAGAAACAGCAACACCCAAACGCCGATTTGCACACGGTTGTTTTGCGAAGGTTCTCCCATCCATTGCAAATAGCTCACCAGGTCAGCCATGGCGGTATCAAACTGTAGCGGCGTCATGCTGCCCGGTTTGACCTGCTCCCAGCCTTTGAAAACCGACACCTTGTGGCCATGTTGCTCAACTTCAGCATATACAGGCTTTCGCTCGCCCTGCAGTTCCCACAGTACATGAGGCATGCTGACGTTGGGGAAGGCCAGATTGTTCCAGCCGCTGGCTTTGGTGTCGTCGCGGTAGTAGGTGCGCAAATAGGTGTACAGGTAGTCAGGACCCGAACCTTTGGCAATGTCGGCGCGCGAGCGTGCGATCAGTGTCAAATCGGGCGGCACGCCGCCAAACCAGTCTTTGGCGTTCTTGGGATCCATGGCAACCTTCATCGTCTCGCCAACCTTGTCGGTTGCGAACAGCAGGTTGTCTTTGATCTGCTGCTCCGTCAAACCGATGTCTTTGAGGCGATTAAATCGCATGTAGGCCGCCGAGTTGCAATTCAGGCAGTTGTTAACAAAAATCTTGGCGCCATTTTGCAGCGCTGCCATGTCGTTGGTCTTGTTCGGTGCCTTGTCCCAGACAATACCGCCGCCAGCCGCATGCGCGCCAGCTATCAGCCCCAGAGCAGTTACCAAACCAATAATCAATTTTTTCATGTTGGGTTTTCCCATCTTTCCATCTCTGTCAGTGTGCAGCAAAAGTTACGCGGTCTGGCACTTTACCGAAAGTACCGATCCGGCTCCACCACGGCATTAAAAGGAAGAAGCCGAAATAGCCAAGCGTGAACAATTGCGAGACGCGCTGTGCAATGTCCTGACCCAGAAATTCGCCCCAGACACCCGGTGACTTCATACCAAGGTAACCCAACACCAGGAACATGAATACAAACGCACCGTACAGGTACTTGTTCCAGCTCGGGCGATAGCGAATCGACCTGACCTCGCTGTGGTCCAGCCACGGCAGGCCAAACAAAATCATGACCGCACCGCCCATCACGACCACGCCCCAGAACTTGGCATCTATCGCCCACATGGCCGCCACAGCAACCACAGTGCCCACAGCAATCACAGCCTTGAACAAAGCTGACATTTTGACCTTGAGAATCAACACCGCCGCACCTGCAACAGCGCAGGCCATCAGTACGACCATAAACTCGCTTGTAATGGCACGCAACATCGAATAATACGGTGTGAAGTACCAGACCGGCGCAATGTGGGCAGGGGTTTTCAGTGGGTCAGCCGGAATGAAGTTGTTGTATTCCAGAAAGTAACCACCAAACTCGGGCGCCAAAAAGATCACTGCCGTAAACACCATCAAAAACATGCTGACGGCAAAAATGTCATGCACGGTGTAGTACGGGTGAAATGGAATGCCGTCCAAAGGATGACCTTCGGCATCTTTGGGTGCGTTCGGGCCTTTGATTTCAACACCGTCCGGGTTGTTGGAGCCCACTTCGTGCAGTGCAATGATGTGCGCGTCCACCAGGCCCAGCAGCACCAGTGGTACGGCAATCACGTGGAAGGCAAAAAAGCGGTTCAGCGTTGCATCGCCGACCACGTAGTCGCCGCGGATCAGCAGCGCCAGATCAGGGCCAATGAAAGGAATCGCCGCAAACAAATTGACAATCACCTGGGCGCCCCAGTAGCTCATCTGGCCCCATGGCAGCAGGTAGCCCATGAAGGCCTCAGCCATCAGACACAGGAAAATCGCGCAGCCAAACACCCAGATCAGTTCACGTGGCTTGCGGTAGCTGCCGTAAATCAGGCCACGAAACATGTGCAGATAGACGACGACGAAAAATGCCGATGCGCCGGTGGAGTGCATGTAGCGAATCAGCCAGCCCCAAGGCACGTCGCGCATGATGTATTCGACCGATCCAAAGGCCAGCGCCGCGTCGGGCTTGTAGTGCATCGTCAAAAAGATGCCGGTGGTGATCTGGATCACCAGCACCAGCAGCGCCAGCGAACCAAAGATGTACCAGAAGTTGAAGTTTTTGGGCGCGTAATACTGTCCCAGATGCTCGTTGTAGAGCTTGCTGGCCGGAAAGCGGTTGTCCAGCCAGTTCAGGGCTTTGGCACCCATCGGTGCATCGGGAGAGATTTCTTTGAATTCGGCAGCCATATGGTGTCCTGGGGTCAGAATGGTTTTTGACGATTGCGTGAATCAGGTCTGGGTTTTTTGCAAAAATGGGAGGTCAGGCAAAAATCAGCAAGGACTTCAAGCACGGTCGGCAGGGTCTTTTGAAAACGTGAAGGTGTCGTCGTTTTCAGGCCTTTTTATCTTCACCAATCAGCAGCCGGTTGTCTGAAAGGTACATGTGCGGAGGGATTTCAAGGTTGTCGGGGGCTGGCTTGTTTTTGTAGACACGCCCTGCAACGTCGAACGTTGATCCGTGGCAAGCGCATAAAAAGCCACCAGCCCAATCGTCCGGCAAAGAAGGCTGCGGACCCGCAGCCAGCTTGTCTGATGGCGAGCAGCCCAGATGTGAACAAATGCCTACGACCACCAGCGTTTCTGGCTTGATGGAGCGGTTTTCGTTGCGGGCATAGACCGGGGTCAGCTCGTCGGGTTTGCGTTTTGACATGGGATCGGCCAGCAAACCGTCGTGCTTGGGCAGCGCGGCGAGTTGCTGAGGGGTGCGTTTAAGAATCCACACCGGCTTGCCGCGCCATTCAACGGTGATTTTTTCACCCGGTTTGATGCCGGAAATATCAACCTCAACCGATGCGCCAGCGGCCTTGGCACGCTCGGAGGGCTGAAAAGTGCTGACAAACGGTACGGCAACGCAGGCCACGCCCACACCACCAACGGCAGCGGTGCCGATGATCCAGTTTCTTTTGTCTTTATCGACAGACGCGCCCGCTGGCGCTGTATTCACACTTGCTTGGGTCATGAGAGAGAGTCCTTCAAGATCTGGCTTGAATTAGGCTTGAAAAAAGTGACATTCGGGGATAACCCGCAATTGTAGCGGAGCGCGATGGCCCATTTCAAGCGGCTCGATTGATTCCCGAGTGCCCGGCTGACAACAAGGGTGTGCAGTTTGCAAGGATTTGCCCGCTGGTTGTGCAAGAGTGTTCAAAAAGTAATGCTTTTATGGCGATCAAGCCGAACAAACCTTCATAATCCGCCCCAGACAGCGCAAGCGTGCGCTGCCAGACAACATCTCACAACAACAGGAGAACGCTATGAGAATGGTGAAAGAATTCAAGGAATTTGCGGTCAAGGGCAACGTGATGGATTTGGCCGTCGGCGTCATCATTGGCGCTGCGTTTGGCAAAATTGTGGAATCGATTGTGGGTGACCTGATCATGCCCATCGTTGGTGCGATTTTCGGAAAGCTGGACTTTTCAAGCCTGTTTGTTGTGTTGGGCAATGTTCCAGCCGGTACGCTGATGAATCTGGAGGCCCTGAAAAAAGCCGGCATTCCCGTACTGGCTTATGGCAACTTCATCACGGTAGCTGTTAACTTCATCATTTTGGCTTTCATCATTTTCATGAAGGTCAAGCAAATCAACCGCATGAAAAACGAAGCGCCCGCTGCCCCGGCTGCGCCAGCGCCCACGCCTGAAGATGTGGTCTTGCTGCGCGAAATTCGTGACAGCTTGAAAAAGTAAGGCTTTTGTCATCCCGGGCTTGACCCGGGATCCATGCCTTCTACGGTGCTGGCTGGGACGGGGTCATGGATTGCGGATCAAGTCTGCAATGACAAATTAGCCCGCCAGCTTGCGCGCCATCCGTATAGCTGCCAGCAAGCTCGCCTCATCGGCTTGGCCTGTCCCGGCAATGTCAAAAGCCGTGCCGTGGTCGGGGCTGGTGCGCACCAGCGGCAAACCCAGCGTCACGTTCACGCCCTGCTCTACCCCCAGGTATTTGACCGGTATCAGCCCTTGGTCGTGGTACATCGCCACCACCACGTCAAACTCACCGGGCTGGCCTGACTTGCTGCGAGCCCGCATAAACACAGTATCTGGCGCGAAGGGGCCGCTCACATGCATGCCTTCTAGTCTGGCCGCTGCAATGGCGGGCGCAATAATGGTTTGCTCTTCCGTGCCAAACAAACCGCCCTCACCTGCATGCGGGTTCAGGCCCGCCACACCTATATGTGGCGCTTTGCCCAGGCTTTTGCTTAAAGCTGCGTGGGTGATGCGCAGGGTTTGCAAAACGCCGTCAAACGTCACAGCCTCGATGGCATTCTTCAACGACATGTGAATGCTGACCAACACAGTTTTCAGCTCGTCGTTGGCCAGCATCATGCGCACAGGCACGTCCTGAACTGGCTTGCCCATGAACTTCGCAGCTTCAGCTTGCAGCATTTCAGTATGGCCAGGGAACTGCGCCGACCAGCCTCCAGCCGCGGCCAGCGCTTCTTTGTGAATCGGCGCTGTCACCATGGCTGAAGCCTGGCCAGCCAGCACCGCCCGAGCCGCCCAAACAATGCCATCAGCCGCCGCTTGACCCGCCAAACCACTCACCAGCCCAATAGATACGGGTTCAAGCAGCTCGCATTTCTGTAGCACTGGAATACAGTGAGGTGGTGGCAATTCATCCAGCGAATCAAGCTGCACCACTAGCAACGCAAGCGGCGCGGCGACCCAGGCAGCGGCGCGGCGCATCGTCCCGACATCGCCCACCACCAGGCAGCCCGCCACATCATCCGCATGGTTTTGAAATGCCTTGGCAATAATCTCAGGCCCAATGCCTGCAGCATCGCCCATGGTGATCAGGATGGGAAGAGTTGGTTTCATGCAGGGTTGTCAATGTCAATGAACTCATGCGCCAAGCCATGCTGCGCCGCTACATGCGCCGCCACAGCGGGCGCGCCATAGCGCTCAGACGCATGATGCCCGCAGGCGATGAAGCTCACATTCATCTCCCGGGCGTAATGCGCCTGAGGTTCTGAAATCTCACCCGTGATGAAAGCATCAGCCCCAGCGGCAATCGCCGCTTCAAAATAGGCCTGCGCACCTCCCGTACACCATGCTATATTTTTAATAGCTGTTTGCGCCCGATTTATATGGGTTACGGGCCGACTCAATACCTTTTTGACGTGTTCCGAGAGTTCAAAAGCGTCTTTGAAGCTGCCGCCATCGGTTTTGCCACCCAAAAAGCCCAGGTTTTGGTCACCAAAGCGTGCCGTCGCCGTCAGACCCAGTTGCAAACCCAGTTGTGCGTTGTTGCCCAACTCGGGGTGCGCGTCCAGGGGCAGGTGGTAGGCGTACAGGTTGATGTCGTGTTTGAGCAGCAACGCCAAGCGCTGTTTCATCCAGCCTGTCACCGTGCCCGGCTGGCCGCGCCAGAAGAGGCCGTGGTGAACGAAAATCGCATCGGCGTTAGCAGCAACAGCTGCTTCAATCAGCGCCAGGCTGGCTGTGACGCCCGAGACGATTTTGCGCACCTCGGCCTTGCCTTCCACCTGCAAGCCATTGGGGCCGTAGTCTTTGAAGCGCTCGGGTTGTAGCAGCGTGTCGAATGCAGTAAGAAGATCTGAACGATTCACGGAAGGAAGCCTTCAACCGACAAATAACGCTCGCCCGTGTCGTAATTAAAGCCCAGCACCGTGCTGCCCGCAGGAATCTCTGGCAGTTTCTGCGCAATGGCTGCCAACGTGGCACCTGAGGAGATACCGACCAGCAGGCCTTCTTCAGACGCGCTGCGGCGGGCAAAGTCTTTGGCCGCATCGCCTTCGACCTGAATTACGCCGTCGAGCAAACCAACATGCAAATTGACGGGGATAAAACCTGCGCCAATGCCCTGAATCGGGTGCGGCGACGGCTTGCCACCACTGATAACGGGCGACGCAGCGGGCTCAACTGCAAACACTTTGGTATTGGGGAACTTTGCCTTCAACGCTTTTGCCACGCCCGTCAAATGCCCACCGGTGCCCACGCCAGTGATCAGGTAGTCAACACCGTTCGGAAAGTCAGCCAAGATTTCCTCCGCCGTGGTGCGCACATGCGCGTCAATGTTGGCCGGGTTTTCAAACTGCTGCGGCATCCATGCGCCCGGGGTTTGCGCCACCAGTTCTTTGGCCCGGGCAATCGCGCCGTTCATGCCTTTTTCACGCGGGGTCAGGTCAAAACTTGCGCCATAAGCCAGCATCAGGCGACGGCGCTCAATGCTCATGCTGTCAGGCATCACCAATACCAGTTTGTAACCCTTCACTGCAGCCACCACGGCCAGGCCCACGCCCGTGTTGCCCGATGTGGGCTCAATAATCGTGGCGCCGGGCTTGAGTACGCCGGACTTTTCAGCCGCCTCGACCATGGCCAGGGCAATACGATCCTTGATCGAACCGCCAGGGTTGCTGCGCTCAGACTTGATGTAAATCTGGTGCGTTTGGCAGGCTGCGCCAAACAGGCGGTTAACGCGAATGTGCGGGGTGTTGCCAATGGTGGCCAGGACGCTTTGGGCTTTCATTCGGATCTCCTTGGGGTATCACAAGTGTGCGGCTTTTGATTATCGCTTTTTGAGGTTTGCACAGCGTAAGACAAAATGCACAAGTATTGGTTTTGCGGCGCCTAGCCCCATATCCTGATTTATCCTATTCCACACCCGGCACACCATGCGCAAATTCTGGCTTTTGTTTTCTCAAACCGTCACCGTCCTGGTGGCGGCGTTTTTTGTAATTGCCACGCTCAAGCCGCAGTGGGTAGAGCGCCGCCCCTTTTCGGGTTCGGTCGGCTCGGTGGCCGTGCTGGAAGCGCCCGCTGTGCAGCGTGGAGCAAGCCCGGCAGGCAGCTTCAGCTCAGCCGCCAAAATAGCCTCGGCAGCGGTGGTCAGCATCAACACCAGCAAAGCTGCTGCCAAAAACCCGCATGCGAATGATCCGTGGTTCAAGTTTTTTTACGGCGACCAAGGCCAGGGCGAACCACAAGGCGGGCTGGGCAGTGGCGTCATCATCAGCGCCAGCGGCTATATATTGACCAACAACCATGTGGTTGAAGGCGCAGACGACATAGAGGTAGTGCTGGCTGACGCACGCAAAGTCAAAGCCAAGGTGATCGGCACAGACCCTGAAACCGATCTGGCGATCTTGAAAATCGAGCTCGACAAACTGCCTGTGATTGTGCTGGGCAATTCAGACTCACTGCAAGTTGGTGACCAGGTGCTGGCCATTGGCAACCCGTTTGGCGTGGGCCAGACGGTGACGGGCGGCATCGTCAGCGCGCTGGGGCGCAGCAAGCTGGGCATCAATACCTTTGAGAACTTCATCCAGACCGACGCAGCGATTAATCCCGGCAATTCAGGCGGCGCGCTGGTTGACACCACCGGTGCCTTGATGGGCATCAACACCGCCATCTACTCCCGCTCCGGCGGCTCGATGGGTATTGGCTTTGCCATCCCTGTGTCCACTGCCAAGCAGGTGCTGGAAAGCATTGTCAAAGACGGCCAGGTCACGCGCGGCTGGATCGGCGTGGAGCCGCAAGAACTGAATGCCGAACTGATGGAAACCTTCAACGTCAAAACCAAAGAAGGCGTCATCATCACCGGCGTTCTGCAAAACGGCCCCGCCGGGCAAGCCGGCATCAAACCCGGCGATGTGATCACGGCCGTCAATGGCAAAGCGGTGGGCAATGTGACAGAACTGCTGGGCGCAGTGGCTGCCCTGAAACCCGGTCTAGCTGCGCCCCTGAGTGTGCAGCGAGCGGGTAAAACGACGGATATTTCAGTCACACCTGCCAAGCGGCAGCGACCGAAGGCGCAAAACTAAAACCCATCCCCAACCTTCATCTGGTCTAAATGGACCATTTGAAAAGCTCTCAGTGGATGCTTTAATAACGGCATGTCCGCCCCCTGCATCCTGCTGATTGACGACCACGCCATGTTCCGCTCTGGCTTGAACATGGTCATCAGCATGGCGATGCCGCAGGCTGCTGTGCTACAGGCCTCATCGGTTGAAGAGGCCTTGCGCCAGACCACTCAAACGCCCCACATCGTGCTGCTCGACATCAAGCTCAATGGCACAAGTGGCCTGGAGGGTATTGCCAGCATCAAGCAGCAATGGCCGGGCACGCCGGTGCTGATGCTGTCGTCACAAGACGAGCCTGAAACCGCGCGGCTGGCGCTGGCGCGGGGTGCGGCTGCGTTTGTGTCCAAAGCTGAAACGGCTGAAAAAATCATTGAAGTGATTGCGCAGGTTTTGCGGGGTGAGCTGGCGGACGCGATTCCTCGACAAAACAATATTGAAGAACGCCGCCTGACCCCGCGCCAGCGTGAGGTGCTGGAGCTGCTGCACCAGGGCTTGTCGAACAAGCTGATTGCGCGCAAGCTGGTGCTGTCAGACAACACGGTGCGCCGCCATGTGCAGGACATTCTGGAATACTTCTCAGCGGTCAATCGGTCTGAAGCAATTTTTGCGGCGCGCCAGCAGGCGCTGGTCAGTTGAGACGGACTGACTTGAAAACCAAACTGCTGCAACTGGCAGAAAACCGGATTCTGGTGGAGCAGTTGCGGCTGATTTACGGCAACATATCGGTGTCGTTTTTACCGATGTTTCCGGCCATCTTTTTGCTGGCCTGGGCGATCAGCAACCCAGACAACATTGCCGGATTGATCGTATGGGCCAGTACCTTGTCACTCACCACCGCCTATGCCATTTTTGACGCACGCCGCAATCTCAGGCGCGGTTTCTCGGGTAAAGAGGCGTCCTACCAGGCCCGCAAGCTGGTCGTGTCGATGAGCATCTATGGTGCGGCTTGGGGCGCTTTGGCTTTTGGGGTATTGGGCAACACAACCCCTGTAGGCACGATTGTGGTGATCTGCGTGCTGGCGGGCATACAGGGCGGCATGGTGGCTTTGTTGGGGCCAATGTTGCCTGTCTTTATTGCTGTTTCAATTCCCCTGGTGGGCTTGACAGCAACCAAACTGGCTCTGCTTGGCGACCCGGCTTACAGCGCCTTCAGCGTGATAGCGGTGATGTATGTGGGCGTGCTGATAGCCCAGGCGCGCAACAGTGCGCTGGCCACACACGCCGCTATTGAACTGCGCTTTGAAAATCTCGAGCTGGTGCGCCAGACTGAAGCCGCGCGTCATGATGCCGAACAGGCGAACACCGCCAAATCCAAATTTTTGGCAGCCGCCAGTCATGATTTGCGACAGCCGATTCATGCCCAGGGTTTGTTTCTGGACGTGCTGTCGCGCACGCCGCTCAATGCCCAACAACGTGAACTGGTCAGCAACATCAGCGCCACCAGCGCTGCGTCGGCCGATATGCTGAACACACTGCTGGACTTTTCACGCATTGAGGCGGGTGTGATCAAGCCGCACATACAAACGTTTTTGCTGCAGAGTCTGCTGAACAAAATTGAACGCGAGTTTGTGGCGCAAGCCGATGCCAAAGGCCTTGCTTACCGCAGCCGCGAGACTGATTTTTGGGTGCAGTCTGACCCGACCCTGATTGAGATGGTGCTGCGTAACCTGGTGTCTAACGCCATCAGGTACACCGAGCATGGCGGCCTGCTGGTGGCTTGCCGCAAACGTGGGCAACTTGCCGTGCTGGAAGTGTGGGACACCGGCATGGGCATTGCGCCAGAGCAGCAGGCAGAGGTGTTCAAAGAATTTCACCAGCTGGGCAACCCCGAACGTGACCGCCGCAAGGGCCTGGGGCTGGGGCTGGCAATAGCCCAGGGCTTGTGCAAAACGCTGGGGCATGAGCTGAACCTGCAATCCCAACCGCAACGCGGCAGTGTCTTCAGGCTGACGCTGCCCGTTGCGCCAGTCACGCCGTATGCGCCCTTGAGCAACGCCGCTATGACCACCGCAGCGGCGCCTCAAACTGACCTGATGCATGGCGTGCATGTGCTGGTGATTGACGACGACGAGGCGGTGCTGTCGGCCATGGCGCAATTGCTGCAAAACTGGGGTTGCGATGTCGACACCGCCAGCACAATCGAACATGCCCTGGTACTGGCGCAATTGCAAGCGCCTGAGGTGTTGATCAGCGACTACCGCCTGCGCAGCCAGCGTACCGGGGCTGAGGCAATTGCAGAGGTGCGCAAGCTGCTGGGTACAGCCGTGCCAGCCCTGTTGATTACAGGCGACACTGCACCTGAACGCCTGCGCGAAGCATTGAGCGTGGGCGTGCCGTTATTGCACAAGCCGCTGGCCCCGGGGGATTTGCATCAGGCGATGGGGAAGTTGCTGGGTGACCGGCAAGCACTGTTCAAATAACTGAGATGCTATTTATTTAGCAGCTGTTTGCGCCCGTATTGATTGGGCCACAGGCCTAAATTAGTAGTGAAAAGGCACGACAAGTTGTCTTAACCCCTGTCCCTTTGCGATCTCCTGTTGATGTGCAATTTACGGTCAACCGCAGCATTACACGTTAAAAGATATTTTGTACATGGTCTAAAAATACCAGACGATCAAATACTTGGACATTGCAGAACTGCGATGTAAGAATGTACAAACGCGAATGCAGTAGAAGTGTTTGGAATGGGTCATAACAAGTGCATGCGTATTACAAAGGAATCAACAATGTCATCGCCCGTTCGAGTTTTCCTCACACTTTCAATCGCTGCACTTGTAGCAGTTGCAAACGTTAAAACCTTTGCCCAGGATCAGCCCAAAGAGCCTCCCAAAGGGCTATCACTTGAGCAGCGGGGTTACTGGACGCTGCTCAACAAGCCGCTTGAGGCGAACCTGCTGACCGAAGTCGAGTACGACAGCCTGTGGAAAGTCTGGCCCGAACCCCTGCGGGCCAAGGCCGAGAAAGCCTCCCCCCAGGAGCGGCGGCAGATGGCTCTGGAGCGCTTCGGTTTTCAGGACAGTCCCGACCGCCCGGCCGGCTCGATTCCCCAGCAGTTCACGTCAGACGGAAAAGGTGGACTGACCATCAATTGCCTGGCCTGTCACGGCGGCAAAGTTGCTGGCAAGGTCGTCATCGGCCTGGGGAATAGCCACTTCAACGAGGCGACGTTTGAAGAAGATATGGTCAAACTTTTCGCGCAAACAGGGCGAAAAGTGCAGCCGCTGCCCCGGCTGATGCCCGCGGTGCCACTACCGCCAGTCAGGGGCGTCAACAACGCCTTCGGTACTGCGCTGGCATTCCTGAGCATGCGCGACCATGACCTGGAACTGACGCCAGACAAGCTCCAGTTTGCCGTCCCGTCCGACGAGGCAATGGACATGCCGATGCGCACCCCGCCCTATTGGCACGCACGCCGCAAGAAAACGTTCTATTACGACGGCTTTGTCGAAAAAACCCATCGGGACATCATGCAGTTTTCCTTGTCGCTGGCCACGACCGGCAAAATGGCACGGGGCCTGGAAGACGACTTCAAAGCCGTCTACGCCTGGATCAACTCGGTGCAGCCCCCCAAGTATTCCTGGGCGATTGATGCCAAGCTGGCCGATCGTGGCCGCGTGGTATTCGATGCCCACTGCGCGGGTTGCCACGGAAAGTACGGCGCGAAAGGTTCGTTCCCGGAAAAGCTCATTACCCTGGCAGACGTGGGCACGGATCCAGTCCGCGCCAACCTCAGCGCCGACTTCAAGAAACACCTGGGGCAAAGCTGGCTGGGGGATTACGGCAAGACCCGCGTGCGCCTGGAGAAGGGGTACTTGGCTCCACCGCTCGATGGCGTGTGGGCCATGGCTCCCTACCTGCACAACGGCTCGGTACCAACGCTGTGGCATCTGTTAAACCCCGACAAACGTCCGACCGTCTGGTTGCGCAGCGAGGACGGGTACGACACCACAAAGGTTGGCCTTGAAGTGCAGACGTTTGACCGCTTGCCGGATGCGGCCCTGTCGGCACATGAACGGCGGCTGTACTACCAGACCAAGTTGCGCGGCCTGGGCAACGAGGGCCATCGCTACCCCGCCAAGGGCCTGACTGAAGACGAGACGCGAACGCTGATCGAGTATCTCAAGTCGCTTTGAGTTCAGACCGACGTAAATTGCTCGCCGTGTCAATCGCTGAGTGTCCCCCTGCGTGGCTGCGGTGGCAATGGTCCAAAAGGACCATTTCAAAAAACTCCGCGCAGGCGTATGATTTTTTTCAGCGCTGGCTCAATGGCGCAGTAGGCTTAAATAACCAACAGGAGTGTTTTATGGAATCTAACAATGTGTCATCGGAAGAACTAGAACAGGCTTGCGGTATGTTTCAGTACTGGAGCGGCGTCCCGACGCTTTTACGCTGTCCGTACAAGCCCGATATGTCCGACACGGATGTGGGCCTGATAGGCTTTGCCTACAGTGGTGGCAATAGCATAGAGCGCAGCCAGTATCTCGGACCACGTGCGGTCCGGCATCGTTCGAGTGCTTACCACCGTGCCCACCGAGCATTTCAGATTAACGCATTTGACACATTGCGCGTAAGCGATCTGGGAGACGTTCCACTGCCCAACATACTGAACCCCGATTTGGCAGCAGCAGACGCTGAGAAATTTTATCGAAAGGTAAACGAGCGCGGCATTATTCCGATCACCGTGGGCGGCGACCACAGCATAACAACGCCTGTCCTGCGCGCCATCGCAGGCAAAAACTCTCGCCACAAAGGCCCTATCGGCATGATCCATTTTGACGCGCATGCAGATAGCTGGGGTCCTATGGCAGGGACAGCAAACCACGCTGGGGCAGCGTTTTTCATAGGAGCGGAGGAAGGGCTGATCGATCCTGCCAGGACAATCCAGATTGGTTTTCACGGGCCAACCGCTGCGTTGGAACAAGACACCTTCTCTCGTGAGAAATACACGGTCGTCACCATGCAGGATATATTTGATCGAGGCGTAGACTGGGTCGCGTCAGAGGTTCATCGTGTCATCGGTACCGGTCCTACCTACCTCAGCTTTGATCTTGATGTGCTCGACATTGCCTACGCACCTGGTGTAGCCGATCCGGAGGTCAATGGCATGACCACACGAGAACTCTTTGCCCTGCTAAACAAGTTCCGCGGGCTCGACATCGTCGGCGCCGACATCGCGTGTTTTTGCCCACCGCTGGATAATCCCGGGCAGATTACCGCACTCACGGCCAGCGAGCTTCTGCTGCAATACGTCACTCACATCGCCGACTACCGGCTTCACGCACAACGCTAGTATCCTGCCGCTATGGGCTGTCCAGCGCGGCCATTTCGCGTACCAGGCGATAGATCTATGCGATCTGGCTGAGCGTCTCGAGCGTCACTGCGTGGCTAATTTGGGCGAGGGCGTCGAAGTCGAGTCGGCGGACCGGGATCTGGCGGCACAACCGGCTCTGGCTCAGGGCAAGTTCTATCTGCTTTTTTCGTTTTGTTTGGCTATAGCCTGAACTATCAGCTCAAAAATAATGACGCGCTGCACCGTACCGCTTACCGCCGCAGGCTGGTCGGCTTGTTGGTCCTGGGGGCGCTTCGTGCCATTCATTCAATCCCTTGCTGTGACGTTCAATGACCTGGCAGTGCCTGCGTTTTTTTGCGCAGGGCTGGTCGCGGGGCGACACCAGATTTTTCGCGAGCCGGTGCGTTACAGCACATGGTGGATACGTTTGTTTTGGCTGGGGCTGGTGGTTGGTCTTCCCTGCGCATTCATATCGTCGCAGCGAATGCCGCTTCGGCTCACCTTCCCTCACTATAAAAGTCGTAACTCGTAGTTGAATATAAGTTGGTCTAAAACTTTAAAATATAGGCAAAAAAGGCCGTTTTCAAGCTACAAATCAAGCGCCAAGTCCCCTTTTGGAAGCGCGCAGCACAAGAGCACATCGCCTGGCGGTACGTCGGCATCGGGTTCAATCAAATACATCACTTCACCGCTTAGCACGGTGGTTCTGCACAAACCGCACTGACCATTGCGACAACTGAAAGCCGGGCGCAGGCCTTGGTGCTCAGCCAGCTCCAGCAGCGACATATCGTCTTCCTGTTGCCAACGAACAGTTTGCATGCTGCGTGCAAACCGCACCTGTGCAGGCGCAATTAGCAAATGGTTCAGGCTGCCCAGGCCGCCTGCAAAAGACTCTTGCGCAATCGACGTGTCTGGCACGCCCATGTCAACCAGCGCGCTGCGAATCGCATCCATAAAACCCGGTGGCCCGCACAGGTAGTAGGCACAGTGTTCCGCTCGCATTGCTACCCACAGCTCTGAAAACCAGGAGCCTACGTTGCTCAGGATTCGCGTCAATTCAGATTTGTCCAGTCGATTGGAAGAAGCCGGGCTGGCAGGTGCGGTGCTGTAAATCGTATGGATTTGAAAGTGCGGGTACTGTGCCACCACCGCTTCAACTTCGTCTTTAAAGGCATGCGTTTGGACACCCTGCGTGGCATGGATGAAGTACAGGCTGGGCAAGCGTTTGTCGGCCCGCGCCACGTGCGCATGCAGCATGCTGACCATCGGCGTGATACCGACACCGCCGCTGATCAACACTACGGGCTGCGCTATGGCACCGCGCTGCAAGGTAAAACGGCCATTGGGCGGCAGCACGTCGAGCATGTCCCCCGCCGCAAGTCGCTCATGCATCCAGCTGGAAGCTTGGCCCTGCGCTTCTTTTTTAATACTGATGCGATAGCCCTGCAAGTTCTCGTCGTAGCCAGAAATACTCCAGCAGCGGGTCACCGTCTGGCCATCCGCCAAAGGTACCTGCACCGTTAAAAACTGCCCCGCACGGTAGCCCGCTACGGGCGCGCCGTCGGCTGGCCGCAAATAAAACGACTTGATGTTTTGCGTTTCTTGCACGATGTGGTGGACAACAAACTGTTTCCAGCCAGTCCAGCGGTTGCTCCTGACCAGCTTTTTTTCAATCACCGTGTTGCGCGTCGCCATCATGGAACTGAGCATTTGCAAACCCATGCCGGGAATGCCGATCAGCCTGTCCAGCTCCAGCGGGTCGGGCTGCGGGTTCATGAAAAATAGCGCCAGCTCGGGCACCGTGATGCTCTCCATCCCGCAACTGATGTGTTCAACTGCATCGCCTGCCTGAATCACGCCGGCCTGCAACACTTCCAGGTACATGCCGGTGCGCCCTGATGCCTGGTAAGTGTTTAAAAAACTTGCGGGCAACTGCATGTGCCACAAGAAATTGGCGCAAGGTGTTCGGCAGCCCGATACCTGCAGGATGGCACTGCCAATTTTGAACACATCACCGATACGAACCAGACTTTCGTCAATACCTGCCAACGTCAGGTTTTCACCCACCCCGCCAGGCGCCCACGGCAACGCGGGCTTGAGGATGTCGTTCCAGTAGGCATAGTTTTCAGAGCAAAAAGCAAACACCGCGTTCTTGTGGTTGGCAACCTCATTGCCTTCCACGCCCTGGCTGGTCAGCGTGACGGGACCTTCAAGTTGCTGTTTGCGAATGGCGGTTTCAAAACTGATGTTGTCGGCGCTGTAGGTTTTTGTTTTGCCAGCATGAATTGACAGGAGACGTGCCATGGGTCAAACCCTCAAAAAAGTGGAGCGAAAAATTGACCCGTTTACAGCGTTGGCCTGCTAGCCAATACTTATAAAGGGGTCGCATCCCACGGGCCAGCAACTGGCACCGCCTCGCCCGCTTCAGGGTCTGTCGGCCAGGGCGGCATGGTCACGCACACCGCGCCCAGGGGCTGGTCAGGCGCAGCCCGAAACTGAAAGTGCGTCCCGAGCGGAATCGTCAGGCAGATGCCGGGGGTCAAGGTCACTGTCTCTTCAACGTTTCCCTGCTTGCGCCACATCTGGCCGCGCCCCTCAACCACGTACCAGACCTCCTCAACCGTACGGTGCGTCACAGCCGCAGCAGTTTGACCAGGTTGCAGCGAGAAGTGCGCCATGCTGCCGCCATCAAGGCGCAGCAGTACCCGCACGTCAGAGCCATCGGGGGCCACTACGGTACGCATGGCGGGCAGTGGCAGGGTGGCGAAGGGGGTCATGCTTTTTTGCGGTTCTTGTAGATCGGTGATTCGGCCATCACGTACAGGATGTCCATACCCAGCGTGGCACCCAGAATTGCGGTGATGTGCGACGGGTCGTAAGGCGGCGACACCTCGACCACGTCACCACCCACAATGTTCAGGCCGCTCAGGCCCCAAATGATCTCGCGCTGCATGGCCGATGTGATGCCGCCCGGCAACGGCGTGCCGGTGCCCGGTGCGTGGGCCGGGTCCATGCCATCGACGTCGAGCGAGATGTAGCAAGGGCGGTCGCCCACGACCTGACGGATTTTTGCAATGATGGCTTTGCTACCCATTTCAATGCACTTGTGAGCGTCAAGCACGGTGTAGTCCTGACCTTCAGGGATGAGGGTACGGATGCCGATCTGAACGGAGGACTTTGCATCAATCAGGTTTTCTTTGTCAGCAAACCAGAACATGCTGCCGTGGTTGAGCACCTCGCTCGGGTGGGTGTCTGTGTGGGCGTCAAAGTGAATCAGCGCCAGTGGGCCGTGGCGCTTGGCGTGCGCCTTGATGGCCGGGTAAGCCACGATGTGGTCACCGCCCAGGCCCAGCGTGCCCACGCCGGCTTCAGAAATGCGGGTGATTTCTTCTTCGGCATTGGCCAGCATTTCACCGACCTGGCCGGGGTAAAAGCCAATGTCGCCCCAGTCAATCAGCCGGTGCTTTTGCATGAAGTCGTAGTCAAACGGCCAGTGCACACCCGGTATCGCCACGTAGCAGGATTGCTCCCGAATGGCGCGTGGGCCGTAGCGTGTGCCGGGCCGGTTAACAATGCTGGCGTCACACGGAATGCCGTAGACCGCAAAGTCAGCGTTGGCCAGGTCTTGCGAGTAGTCTGCCCGCCAAAAACTGGTGATGCCCTGGTAGGGAATTCTGGTTTTGAACGATTTTTTGTCTAAGAATCCACCAGCCATAGCATGCTCCAGTTGAAATAAAAGTTACGTTAGGTCACAACTTTAGTCAACTTGGCAGGTTTTGTACATGGTCTAAAAGGACCAGATGCGGCCAGGGTTCGGGGCGGGCTCCAAACAGTTTTGCTACGTTTTTAGGAGCTGCTTTCGCCCGATTTTATTGGGCTACAGCCCTTAAATACCGTTAAAAAAGGCCTTTTTTATCCCCCAGCACCCGTTTCAGGGTTTGGCGGCTTCAGACTCGGGCGTTTCTTCTGGCGCTTTGGTGCTTTTGACAAACATCAGCGCTGCCAGAATGCCGACTTCATACAAGCCGCCCACCACGCCCAGCAGCATGATCATCGAGCCTGCATCTGGTGGCGTGACGAGTGCTGTGCCCACCGCAGCCATCACCCAGAAGTAACCCCGGTATTCACGCAGTTGCGCCACCGTGAGCACACCCATGCGCACCAGCAAAATCACGGCAATCGGCACTTCAAAGGCCAGGCCAAAAGCCAAAAACATGCCAAGAACAAAGTTGAGGTATTCCTCAATGTCTGGTGCGGCAGTGATCGACTTGGGCGCAAAGCTCTGGATAAAACTGAACACCTGGCCAAACACTACAAAGTAGCAAAATGCCACGCCAATAAAAAACAGCAGCGTGCTGGACACCACCAGCGGCATGACGAGCTTTTTTTCATGTGAATACAAACCAGGCGCCACAAATGCCCACACCTGGTACAGCACCACAGGCAGTGCAATCATGAAGGCGGCCATGAACAAAATCTTGATCGGTACAACAAACGGTGAAATCACGTTGGTGGCAATCAGCGTGGCGCCTTTGGGCAACGTGGCCACGAGCGGCGCAGCCATGATGTCGTAAAGCGCGCCTGGGCCAGGGTAAATGGCAAGACCAGCTGCTGCAATACCGATAGCAAGAACCGCCCACATCATGCGGTTGCGCAGCTCCATCAGGTGCTGTACAAAAGGTTGCTCGGTGCCTGCCAGTTCGTCAGGTTTGTCTTGCTTGGGGTCTGACATGAGGAGGTGTGTAAGTCGCTACGCGCTGATGTTGACCAGCAACGCCATAAACATTAAGTGGATTTGACAGGCCTGAAACGTGCCACGCGCGCTGCGCCCGACTGCGTGCGGGTGCGTGTGCCTGAGCGGGCTTTGTACCACTGGGGTGTGGCACCTTTTTTCAGTCGCCACTTCTTTTTGGGGTGCTTGTACTCAGGAAATATTTCCATGCCGGGCAAGTTTGCGCTTGAGCTGCTGTCACCCGTGGTTTCAGTCCATGACTTTTCAAAATCGCTGGCGTTGGTCTGGATGGAATTTTCGACGTCGCGGGCTGCGCCCTCGACCGTTTCCTTCATTTTTTTCAGCTCGTCCAGCTCCATGGACCGGCTGACCTCCTGCTTGACATCGGCCACATAGCGCTGCGCCTTGCCCAGCAGCGTGCCAATGGTGCGCGCCAGGCGCGGCAGCTTTTCAGGGCCAATCACGATCAGCGCGACCGCGCCAATCAATGCGATTTTGGAGACGCCTAAATCGATCACAAATTACAGTTTCTTGGCTTCTACGTCGATGGTCGTTTTGTCGACAGGCTTGTCGGCCGTTTGCGCGTTTGTGACGGCAGCCGTTTTGTCATCAGCAGCAGCAGTGCCGCCATCTTTCATGCCGTCTTTAAAACCCTTGACCGCGCCGCCCAAGTCACCGCCCATGTTGCGCAGCTTTTTGGTGCCAAACACCATGACGACGATCAGCAGCACGATCAGCCAGTGCCAAATAGAAAATCCACCCATGATTTGCTCCTAATGTTTCAATTGAAGAAATGCCAATAATGGCTTGATTCTAAAGGTTGTGCAATTCAACCTTTCAACCATGGTCTTGGCCCGCCCATCACGTGGATGTGCAGGTGGTGCACTTCCTGGCCACCTTCAGCGCCAGTGTTGCAGACGATACGAAAACCGCCTTCCGGGTAGGGTTTGCAGCCATTTTCAAGTGCGAGCTGGGGGGCTAACACCATCATGCGGCCCAGCAGCCCGGCGAGCTCAGGCCCCACCTGCGCCATTGACGGAATGTGCAATTTGGGGATCATCAAGAAATGAACAGGCGCCCACGGGTTGATGTCATGAAAAGCAAAAATCTCGTCATCTTCATACGCCTTGCGGCTGGGGATTTTGCCTGCGGCTATTTTGCAAAAAATGCAGTTCTCAAGTGCATGCATTATTCAACTGCCCGGTTAGCGTTCATCCGCACCATACCCAGCACAATGCGGTATAAAAACCAGATGGAAATAATGGCCCAAGCAATCGCGCCAGGCACATAAAGCAATAAAAAAAGAGGGAAAGTTATCAAGTACAAAACGCCCGCCCACAGCAAGGTGCGAATGCGCCATTTAAAGTGTGAGGCTTGCCAGGTATTTTCAGCGTCGCTGCGCTTGACCAGGTCAATCACCAAGGCAATGATGAGCAAAGTGATGGATGCCTGTGCCCCCGGCACGATGGCCGCTACTGCCACGATCAGATGCAAAAAGTAGCTTAGCCAGCCCCAGGTTTTCAGGCCTTCGTCAGGCTCGATGGTGGTGATGTCATTGGTCATTGCAGGTTCTTTCTTGGTCTTTGGCAGCTTCGCGCTCTTCAACATCCCGATTTTCAGCCTTGCGCAGGGCTTTTTCTTCAATGCCGCTGGTGCCCTCGCGGCGTTCCAGCTCGGCTATCACGTCTGCCGGGCTCAGGCCGTAGTGGGCGAGTGCAATCATCGAGTGAAACCACAAATCAGCCACTTCACCGACCAAGCTGCTTTTCAAATCAAGTGTCAGCCCGCCATGGTCGAGGTCTTTGGCTGCCATAACGGTTTCAGTCGCTTCTTCACCGATTTTTTTCAAAAAAGCGTCCGGCCCTTTGTGCAGCAGGCGCGCAACGTAGCTGGAGTCAGGGTCGCCGCCGTTGGCGACCTTGCGGCTCTCAATGATCTGCGCCAGGCGGGCAAGGGAATCGTTTGAATTCATGGCTCTTATTTATAGATGCTTGCAGGATCTTTCAAGACCGGGTCAGTGGTTATCCATTGCCCTTCTTTATAAAGGCTGAAAAAACAGCTGTGGCGGCCGGTGTGGCAGGCTATACCAGGCTCATGACCCAACTGTGTGACCTTGAGCAGCACCACATCGCTGTCACAGTCCAAACGAATTTCATGCACGGTTTGCACATGACCAGACTCTTCACCCTTGAACCACAGCTTGCCCCGAGACCGGCTGAAGTAAACGGCGCGGCCAAGGTCAGCGGTTTTTTGCAGGGCCTCGCGGTTCATCCAGGCAAACATCAGCACGTCGCCGCTGGACGCCTCTTGCGCAATGACGGGGACAAGACCCTTGTCGTCCCATTTAATTGTTTCTAGCCAGTTCATGGACGTATTGTGAAGGCAGAGTTATAGCCTGACGGGGATGCCGCGCCCCGCCATGAATTGTTTGGCCTCAAGAACCGTAAATTCACCGTAATGAAAAATACTGGCCGCCAGCACCGCATCCGCACCACCAGTTTGAATGCCATCGGCCAAATGCGACAGATTGCCCACACCTCCGGATGCAATCACCGGCACGCTGACAGCGTCGCTCACGGCACGGGTCAGTGCCAGATCAAAGCCTGATTTGGTGCCGTCTTTGTCCATACTGGTCAGCAAGATCTCCCCCGCGCCGCGTTGCGCCATCTCAGTCGCCCAGGCCACGGCGTCAAGCCCGGTGTTTTTACGGCCGCCGTGGCTGTACACGTCCCAGCCGGGGCCACGTGTTTGGGCTTCTTCGTCGCTACGGCGTTTTGCATCAATCGCCACCACGATGCACTGCGCGCCGTATTTGGCCGACGCATCTTCAATCACCTGCGGGTTGGCAATGGCGGCGGAGTTGAAACTCGTCTTGTCAGCCCCGGCATTCAGCAGCCGCCGCACATCATCCACCGTGCGCACACCGCCGCCGACTGTTAGCGGAATGAATACTTGCGACGCCACTGCTTCAATGATGTGCAAGATCAGGTCACGGCCATCGCTGGTGGCGGTGATGTCTAAAAAAGTCAGCTCGTCTGCGCCCTGGTCGTTGTAGCGCGCGGCAATCTCCACCGGGTCACCGGCATCACGCAACTGGGTGAAATTAACGCCTTTGACGACGCGGCCACCGGTTACGTCTAAACAGGGAATGATTCGTTTAGCTAGCATCAGACGAACCGAACAACACCAAAATCACGACGACGATAATAAAAAATGCGGAAAAGCTCAGGAAAGCCCAAAAGTTTCCCGGACCAGCAACTACGCCAGCTGCAATCCAGATTGCAGCGCCTAAAATACCACCAGCCCACTTTTGGGGTTGGGTAGCTTTTTCATAGAGATGCTTGCGAACGTTCAAGCGTATCAGCCGTTTAACTCGTCGGCCTTGGCCTGAGCGGCTTCAAAATCAAGATCTCCGCTGTAAATCGAGCGGCCACAAATCACACCTTCAACGCCTTGGTCTTCTACCGCGCACAGCGCTTCAATGTCAGCCATGTTTGACAAACCCCCTGATGCGATCACAGGAATGCTCAAAGCCTGAGCCAGTTTGACGGTGGCTTCCATGTTGATGCCGCTGAGCATACCGTCGCGGCCGATGTCGGTGTAGATCACTGACTCAACACCAAAGTCCTGAAATTTTTTGGCCAGATCGATCACGTTGTGTGGCGTGATCTTGCTCCAGCCGTCGGTGGCCACCTTGCCGTCTTTGGCGTCCAGGCCCACGATGATGTGGCCGCCAAAGGCGGTGCAGGCGTCTTGCAGAAAGCCAGGGTTCTTCACCGCTGCGGTGCCGATGATGACGTAGCGCAGGCCAGCATCCAGGTAGCGCTCGATCGTGTCCAGGTCGCGTATGCCGCCGCCTAGTTGCACGTCAATCTCCAGGCCCACTTCAGCGAGGATTTTTTTGATCGCCAGATCGTTTTTGGGTTTGCCGGCAAACGCGCCATTCAAATCCACCAGATGCAGGCGGCGCGCGCCTTTGTCTACCCAGTTGCGCGCCATGGCCGCCGGGTCTTCGCTGAAAACGGTGGATTGATCCATGTCGCCCTGTTTGAGGCGTACGCAGTGACCGTCTTTCAGGTCAATCGCGGGGATGAGTAGCATGTGGCGGTAAAAAACGGGGCTAAAAGTTTAAGGATTCCAGCTCAGGAAATTGCGGTACAAAGCCAGGCCTTGGTCAGCGCTTTTTTCAGGGTGAAACTGGGTCGCGAAAATATTATCGCGTGCAATCGCCGCTGTAAAGCTGTCGCCGTAGCTCGCCGTGCCCGCAGTGTGGCGCGCATCAGACGGACGTGCGTAGAAACTGTGGACGAAGTAGAAGTACGAGTTGTCTGGCACGCCGTTCCAAATAGGATGAGTGGGCACTGACTGCGTGACTTGGTTCCAGCCCATTTGCGGCACTTTGTAGCGGCTGCCGTCGTCTTGCAACTGCCCTGCCAGCTCAAACTTCAGCACCTCGCCGGGGATCAAACCCAGCCCCTGCGTGCCCACGCCGCCGTCGCCAGGACGGCCTTCAGCGCTGTGGCTCAAAAGCATTTGCATGCCCACGCACACACCAAACAACGGCTTGTTGGCTGCGGCATGCAGCACTGATTCGAGCAAACCCGATTCAGCCAGCCCGCGCATGCAATCGGCAATCGCTCCCTGCCCCGGCAGCACGATGCGCTCGGCGTTCATCACGTCTTCAGGCTTTGAAGTCACCACCACGTCAAATCCGCTGCCTTGCGCCACATGCTGCACCGCCTGCGACACCGAGCGCAGGTTGCCCATGCCGTAGTCAACGACCGCAACGGTTTTGGATGATGTCATGGAGAAGTTTGATCGCTATTAAATAAGGAGCTGCTTGCGCCCGAATCTATTGGGCTGGAGGCATAAAACATACCTGAAAACAGGTTTTTCGGTCTTTTTGAGCAGTTTTGGGGGCCAATATTGTTTACAGCGAGCCTTTGGTCGACGGAATGACATTCGCCGCACGCGGGTCAATCTCCAGCGCCATGCGCAGAGCCCGTGCGAAGGCTTTGAACACTGTTTCAGCCTGGTGGTGCGAGTTGTCGCCGCGCAGGTTGTCGATGTGCAGTGTGACAAAAGCGTGGTTCACAAACCCCTGAAAAAACTCATAGGCCAGCTGGCTGTCAAAAGTGCCGATCATGCCGCTTTTGAACGGCACATGCATCTCCAGCCCCGGCCTGCCTGAAAAATCGACCACGACGCGGCTCAAAGCTTCGTCCAGCGGCACATAGGCATGGCCGTAGCGGCGCAAGCCTTTTTTGTCACCCACGGCCTTGGCCACAGCCTGGCCAAGGGTGATGCCCACGTCTTCGACGGTGTGGTGGCCATCTATGTGCAGGTCGCCGACGCATTGAATGTCGAGGTCAATCAGGCCGTGGCGTGCAATTTGATCCAGCATGTGGTCAAAAAAGCCAATGCCGGTCGACAAATTGGCCTGGCCTGTGCCGTCTAGGTTGAGCTTGACGGTGATTTTGGTTTCAGCGGTGTTGCGTGAGACTTCAGCGGTACGGGGTGAAAACATGGAAATTGGGGTTGTGGTCATAGGGAAGTTTCAAGCGCCGCCAGCATCAGCAGATTTTCATCCGCAGTGCCAACCGTCAGGCGCAAACAATTGGCAAGCAAAGGGTGCATTTTAGAAACGTTTTTCACCAGCACGCCCTGGGCCTTCATGGCCTCAAAAGTTTTGGCGCTGTCGGCCACGCGCACGAGGATCATGTTGGCATCGCTGTTCCAGCACTTGACGCTGGACATTTTGCCGATCGCTTCTAAAAGCATAGCGCGCTGCGCAATCAAATCAAGCGCCTGCGCTGCAAATACCTCTTTATTTTCAAGTGCGAACAGCGCGCATTCGCAGTTGAGTACGCTGATGTTGTACGGTGGCCGCACCTTGTCGATCTCGGCAATCAGCGCCTTCGGGCCCACCATGTAACCCAGCCGCACACCCGCCAGGCCAAACTTGCTGAGCGTGCGCATCAGCAGCACGTGGCTGTGTTGGCTAATGCGGTTGATGTAACTTTTGCTCGCAAACGGCTGGTAGGCCTCGTCCGTAACCACCAGGCCGCCCTGCTGGCCGACGGCGTTGATGATGTTCTCAATCACCGCGTCGTCCCACAGATTAGCGGTAGGGTTGTTGGGGTAGGCCAGATAAGTGATGGCGGGGCTATAGCGGGCAATGGCGGCCAGCATGGCGGCTTCGTCGAGTTCAAAATCTGCTGTCAAGGGCACGCCAATGAACTGCAAGCCCTGCAACTGCGCGCTCATGCCGTACATCACAAAGCCTGGCAAAGGCGAAAGTATGGAAGCGCCGGGCACGTCACAAGCCAGCGCCAGCAGCGAGATCAACTCGTCCGACCCATTGCCCAGCATGATGTCAAAACCCTCGGGCATCTGCGCGTAGTCAGCCAGCGCCTGGCGCAGGTCATTGACCCGACCATCCGGGTAGCGGTTCAAAGCCAGCGCGCCCAGCCGCTGCCCCAAATGCGCCTGCAACGCGGCAGGCAAGCGGTGCGGGTTTTCCATCGCATCGAGTTTGACCATGCCAGTCGAGTCTTGCACCGCGTAGGCGTGCATGGACTGGATGTCCTGGCGGATACGGGTTTTGATGAGTTGATTCAATTTTTCAGTCATGTTGGCAGTGATGAAGGTTGCGCGTTAAAGCCTATTGTCAGACTTGCAGCTCAGGCACGCATTGAACGTCGCTAAGCCACTGCTGAGCCGCCAAGCGCTGCGTTTTGTCCAGACTGGCAAAGTGAGTTATGCCGCTCCGGGCAGCTACCGCTAAATGCAGCGCATCAGCACCGCGCACCAGGCAGTTGATGCCAGGAGTCACCCGCTGCACAGCGCTGTAGTCTTCTCGCAGCACTGGCAGGCGCTGCAAGGCACCTTGGTCCAGCAAGCGTTTGATGGTCTGGTCAATAGTGTGCGCCACGTCAGTTGATGTCTCGCCGCGCAGCACCTTGGCGTGAAGAGCGCAGGCAAACTCGGCCAAAACCCAGTCACTGACACCGACTTGCGTCCACTGCGGGGACTGCAGCAGAGCCAATGCAGTTGGCTGGCTGGGCTCATTGCTGAATGCAGCCAGCAACAGGCTGGTGTCTACATAAACGGTGTTCGGCATGGCGGGCTAAAACCGCTCATTTTGCGCACGCCAATCGGCGACAAAACTACCGTTTACTAGTGCTTGGCTGGGCTTGGACTGCATGGCCAGCGCTGTGATGTCAGGAAATGGCGCACGCAATGGCGCTGGAGTAATGGGCAGCAACCGATAAGCGGGCTTGCCCCGGTTGGTGATGATCACCTCTTGCCCCGCATCAGCCTGCCGGGCGATGGCCGTGAACCTGGCTTTGATGTCTGCTACGCTGACTTGCATATGACAGCCCCTTTTAATTTGACTATTTAGATGGTCAAGTATAGCGATTTGCAGGATTGCATGCCTTGGGAGCACTAATAAAGCGGGGTAATGAGATTTAATAAAATCCCATCTAAGTTCCCTAAATAAATTACTTAACAACGCTCCAAATCGGATCGTTTGCCGCTTTCGTTCGCAGCAATTGGTTGATACGGCTTAGCAGGACAGCGGGCACATCAGTCCGGCGATTATTAGCACGGACGGTATCCAAAAATGCCGAATGAACGTAACGCATTTCAAAACCTTGATTGACACAGGCCGCGACTGATGCGGTTTGTACTTGACAACTCGGTGCTCACGCGCTGGATGCTCAATGATGGCAGAGAGGAACGCCTGGCCTACGCATCCAAAGTGCTGGACTTGCTGACCCATGACACGGGCGAAGCATTGGTGCCCGGCGTCTGGTCACTTGAAGTTGCCAATGTACTCGTCAAAGCTCAGGCCAAGGGTTTGATCTCAGAAGCACGTGCAAGCGCCTTTGTGGGCTTGCTGGCCGAGATGGCTATCACCGTGGACGCCAGCACTGCCGTACGGGCCTTGGGCGACACGCTGCAATTGGCACGGCGCTTCAAACTGTCGTCTTACGATGCGGCTTACCTTGAATTGGCATTGCGCGAAGGTTTGCCTCTTGCGACTTTGGATGCGGATTTACAAGGCGCTTTAAAACAAGTCGGAGGCACCTTGGTTTGAACAGGAAAGTGCCATGAGGATCAATTTCCAAATATATCTTCTCTCATCAAATAATTGCCAATACTGTTGCCCTGGACTCAAGCTTGATGGCCTTGCGCGCATTCACTGAGATGTCTGCTGTGTTCGCGACAAAGTCATCAGGGATTCCGCTCCACGTTTTGCACCATCGGACGAACCTGAAGCAACACCGCGCAAAGGCAAATCAAAACGCACGACCGATTCGCTCAGTTCCCGTTCAAGCCAGGCGACCCGTTCGGCGTACATGGACGCCAGCGCTGAATGGTGTTCCGCCGCGACATGGTGCTCCAGTCGTGCAACATTTGCCTGCTGAAGGTATTCCTGCGCTTTTCGAACATGCGCGTCTACACGAGTGTGAAAAAGGTCGAACCGCATAAATCACTCCTTCAAAATGTCTGATTGCCATAGATAATTTATTGAAGCAGAACAAAGGATTTGTGCAATACCCTGCATGCAACATTTGTCGTGCTTTGTGGCGCACATCTGCGTAGGACAGCATCGTTTGACTCATCAAATCAGAGAGCAACAGGAACCAAATGGAAGCTGGATTTCTGCTTTTTTTGAAGTCATCCCAGGAAACAATTAATGCCTTGCAACACCGACTTTGCCGACTACTGTTGTGACCTGATGGCCAGCGCAGGCCCATGCGTGGCCCAACGCATGTTTGGCGGCTTCGGCATCAGCACGGACGGGCTGACGATTGCGATTCTTGCGGACCTGGGAGCCGGTGAGAAGCTGTGGCTCAAAGGTGACGACAGCACCCGCAGCCAATACGAGGCAGCGGGTTGCAAGATATTCACGTACCCGGCCAAGGGCGTGCCGCGTTCAATGAATTACTTCAGCAGCCCTGAAGAGGCGATGGATTCGCCGGATGCGATGCGGCCCTGGGCGGCGCTGGCGCTTGATTGTGCTTTGCGGGCACGGGCTGCAAAAAGTTCGGTCAAGCCGAAAAAAGTGACGAAGGCTGTTGCTAAAACAACGCGCAAAAACGTTTAAAACCAACGGCTCAACTACCCGCATGTCGTTGCGGACTTGATCCGCAATCCATGACTCCGAATCAGCCTTTGCGCCAGATCGACGATGGATCCCGGCTCACGGCCGGGATGACAGGCTTTAAAGCAAATAGTAACTACCGAAGGCGCAGTTCTGCTGCCCTTGCATGCGCCTGCAAACCTTCGCCATACGCAATCTCAGCCGCAATCTTGCCGAGCACTTGAGCGCCCTGCTCGCTGACTTCAATGATGCTGCTGCGCTTTTGAAAGTCGTACACACCCAGCGGGCTTGAAAAGCGGGCAGTGCCGCTGGTGGGCAGCACGTGATTCGGGCCGGCGCAGTAATCGCCCAGTGATTCACTGGTGTAGGCGCCCAGAAAAATCGCACCTGCGTGTTTAAGAAGGGGTTCCCACTGGTGCGGGTCCCGGCTGCTGACTTCAAGATGCTCGGGCGCAATGCGGTTGCTGATGTCGCAGGCTTCCTGCATGTTGCGGGTCAAGATCAAAGCACCGCGATCGGTCAATGACTTGGCGATGATGGCGGCTCTGGGCATGGTGGGCAGCAGGCGGTTGATGGCTTCCTGCACCGCATCAATGTAAGCCGCATCCGGGCACAGCAAAATACTTTGCGCCAGCTCGTCGTGCTCGGCCTGGCTGAACAGGTCCATTGCCACCCAGTCAGCAGGTGTGGTGCCATCGGCCAGTACCAAAATTTCAGACGGCCCGGCAATCATGTCAATGCCGACCGTACCAAACACACGTTTTTTGGCGCTGGCTACATAGGCATTGCCGGGACCGGTAATTTTGTCAACCTTGGGAACGGTTTGAGTGCCGTAGGCCAGTGCGGCAACTGCTTGCGCGCCACCGATGGTGAAGGCGCGGGTAACACCCGCGACGTAAGCTGCGGCCAGCACCAAAGCGTTTTTTTCACCTTTGGGGGTGGGCACCACCATGATGATTTCGCCCACGCCAGCCACGTGCGCTGGAATCGCATTCATCAACACCGATGACGGATACGCCGCCTTGCCGCCCGGCACGTAAATGCCCACGCGGTCAAGCGGCGTGACTTTTTGGCCCAGCAGCGAGCCGTGTTCATCACGATAGCTCCAGCTTTGGCCATTGGCATTTTTTTGTGCCTCGTGATAGGTGCGTACGCGCTGGGCGGCAGCAACGAGTGCATCGCGCTGGGCGGCGTGTATGACTTCAAACGCGGCTTTGAGCTCGGCCTGGGTCAATTCAAGCGCGCTCATTGACGCTACCTCGAGTGCATCAAAACGTGCTGTGTAGTCAAGCACTGCCGCATCGCCGCGTTTTTGCACATCTGCAAGGATGTCAGCAACTCGTTGCTCAATAGCGGCATCGGTAGCAGCCGACCAATGCAAACGTGCCTGAAATTCAGCGTCAAAAGTGCTTGATGCCGTTGAAATACGGGCGGGAGCAGCTACTAAAGTCATAGCGTTTTGTTCGATCTACTTTTTAACGGCTAAAGCAAACGCGTCAATGATCTTGCGAATCGGCGCCTGCTTTAACTTCAGCGCTGTCTGATTGACCACCAAATGCGAGCTGATGTCCATGATGCGTTCAACTTCAACCAGATGATTGGCCTTGAGGGTGTTGCCTGTCGATACCAGATCCACAATCGCGTCGGCCAAGCCCGTCAGCGGCGCCAGCTCCATACTGCCGTAGAGTTTGATCAAGTCAACGTGCACGCCTTTGGATGCAAAAAAATCTCGCGCAATCGCCACGTATTTGGTGGCGACCGTCATGCGCGAACCCTGCTTCATCGCAGCCGCATAGTCAAAACCATCACGCACCGCCACGCTGATGCGGCATTTCGCAATCTGCAAATCGAGCGGCTGGTACAGGCCCTGCGTGCCTGACTCAAGCAGTGTGTCATTGCCCACCACGCCCATGTCTGCACCGCCGTATTGCACATAGGTAGGTACATCGGTGGCGCGCACCAGCAGCACGCGTACGTCGGGCTGGTTGGTGTCCAAAATCAGCTTGCGCGACTTGTCAGGGTCGTCAAGCACCTCAATACCTGCGCTTTTGAGCAGCGGCAGGATGTCGTCAAAGATTCGTCCTTTGGACAGTGCGATAGTAATCATTTGATTCTTTCGATATCAGCACCAATACCGCGCAGTTTTGCTTCCATGTGGTCATAGCCCCGGTCCAGGTGGTAAATGCGGTCAATCAGTGTTTCGCCATCAGCCACCAAGCCAGCGATTACCAGGCTGGCAGACGCACGCAAATCAGTAGCCATAACGGTAGCGCCAGACAGTTTTTCAACGCCTTCCATCACAGCAACTTTGCCTTCAATCTGGATTTTGGCGCCCAGGCGCACCATTTCATTGACGTGCATGAAACGGTTTTCAAAAATGGTCTCAGTCACGGTTGCCGCGCCATGCGACACCGCATTGAGTGCCATGAATTGCGCTTGCATGTCAGTCGCAAAGCCAGGGTATTCGGTCGTGCGGAATGATTGGGCTTTCAATCTTCCCTGAGACTGAACGCGCATCCCGCCATCAATCGCAGTGACAATTGCACCCGCTTCACGCAACTTGTCGACCAGCGCGTCCTGATGATCGCTTCTGGCTTGCAGCAGCGTCACATCACCACCCGTGGCGGCAACTGCGCACAGGAATGTACCGGTTTCAATCCGGTCAGCCACCACCTGATGGGTACAACCATGCAAACGTTCCACACCCTGAATGCGAATGCGGCGTGTGCCGTGGCCCTCAATTTTTGCGCCCATTTTGATAAGCATTTCAGCCAGATCACCAATTTCTGGCTCCTGCGCGGCGTTCTCCAAAATGGTTTCGCCTTCAGCCAGGCTGGCCGCCATTAACAAGTTCTCAGTGCCTGTGACGGTGACCATGTCAGTCGTGATGCTGCAACCCTTCAGGCGCGTTCTGCCCTTGGGCAGTTTGGCAATCATGTAGCCATGTTCTACAGCGATTTCTGCGCCCATGGCCTGCATGCCTTTGATGTGCTGGTCTACCGGACGCGAGCCAATGGCGCAACCACCGGGCAAGGACACCGTGGCCTCGCCAAAGCGTGCCAGCAAAGGGCCGAGGGCCAACACCGATGCGCGCATGGTTTTGACCAGCTCGTACGGCGCTTCAGGCGACGTCAAAGCGCCCGCATTGAGGGTGACAGTGCTGGGCACATCCTTGCTGCGCTCTGCTGTGACACCCATGTTGCGGATCAGCTTGAGCATGGTGGACACGTCTTGCAGACCGGGCACGTTCTCTAACGTGACGGTATCGGCTGTCAGCAGCGCGGCACACAGCTCTGGCAGCGCTGCGTTTTTAGCGCCTGAAATGGTGACGGTGCCGTTCAGCGCTTTGCCGCCCTTGATAAGTAACTTGTCCATGATTCAGTTGAAAATTAGTTCGAAGGGTTGCTTGCCCACTCGGCAGGCGTAAAAGTTTTCATCGACAGCGCATGCACTTCATTGGTATGAATGCGGCCACCCAGCGTGGCATAAACTTTTTGATGGCGCTGGATCAGGCGCTGGCCTTCAAAGCTACTGGAGACAATGGTGGCGTACCAGTGCTGGCCGTCACCTGAAAGCTCAATATGCTCGCACGGCAGGCCGCTGGCGATGATGGATTGGAGTTCTTCGCTGGTCATATTTAATTTCTTATCTTGTAGCCGGTTCGCAGCATGTTGACGGCGATAGCGCTGACGACGATGAGTGCCGTAGATACGATACCCAGGCTCAGCCACGGCGACACATCGCTCACACCAAAAAACCCGTACCTGAAACCATCAATCATGTAGAAAAACGGATTCAGGTGACTGACGGTTTGCCAAAACGGCGGCAGTGAATGAATCGAATAAAACACACCACTTAAAAACGTCATGGGCATGATGACAAAATTTTGAAACGCTGCCATCTGATCGAATTTGTCTGACCACAGCCCGGCAATCACACCCAGCGCGCCCAGCATGGCCGCGCCCAGCACGGCAAAAAGCACAATCCACAGCGGCGCGACAAAGCTCATCTGGGTGAACCACACCGTTGCCAAAAACACCCCCGCACCCACAGCCAGACCGCGAATGACGGCCGATCCCACATAAGCAAAAAACCAGCTCCAGTGCGACAATGGCG
>JANOWR010000093.1:0-76754 GCA_031417995.1 Polaromonas sp.
GTGGGTGGCGGCTTTACCTGGGGTGCGGTACTTCTCAAGTATTGAGGCGGTCTTCTGCATGAACATGGACCGCTATAACGACAAGCCCGGTCTTTTTTTGGCTGGACTGACAGCGCTTGCATTTGTAGCGGCTGGCTACAAAATTTTTAATCGGGTACCAGAGACTGTTTTTGCTGCAACGGTAGCAAAAACATCCTCGTCAAGCCAGCAGTTCGACAAGCCAGTCGCACCTGCTCAAGTGCCCCGGTTTGTCGCGCAATTTGTCTCAATCACGCCGGGCAAAGCCGTGCATGCGCCTTCTGTCGCTGAATTGCGTGATGGCAGCCTGCGGGCGGTGTGGTTTTCGGGTTCGCGCGAGGGGGCAGGGGACGTGACGGTTCAAACGGCTGTGTTGAGCACGACCAGCCAGCGCTGGAGCACTGAAACCACGCTTTTCACCAGGGCGCAACTTGAACGCGGGCTGTGGCGCTACGTAAAAAAAATTGGCAATCCCGTGATTGCACGCGCTCCAGACGGCTCGCTCAATTTATGGATGGTCAATGTGTCGATAGGGGGCTGGGCTGGTAGCGCCATCACCTGGTCACGCTCTGACGATGACGGCCAGAGCTGGTCGGCCCCCAAGCGGCTGGTGACATCGCCTTTTTTAAACATAAGCACGCTGGTCAAAGGCGCGCCTGTGGCCATGGCCGACGGCTCCCAAATCTTGCCTGTTTACCATGAGTTTGTGACCAAATTTGGCGAAGTTTTGCACATCAACGCCCACGGTCAGGTGACAGATAAAACGCGTATTCCTGGCAGTCAAACCAGCTTGCAGCCGGTGGTGCTGGTCGCTGACCCACGCGCCGCAAAATCCTACATGCGCGCTGGCCAGGGCGGGCGGGTGGTTTCTTCCGGTACTGGCGATGCCGGCAAAACATGGGCAGTTGCCAGCGCAATGAATTTACCGAACCCCGATTCGGCGTTGGCCGGTCTGGTTGACCGCCAGGGCGCCAGCTGGCTGGCTTTAAACCCGACTGCATGGGGTCGCCAATCACTGGCCCTGATGAAAGCCGGCGACGACGGTAGCTTTGATGCTGCGAAGGCCTGGTTTGTTGAAGGTGCTCCAGGTGTTGATGCATCGCCAAAACAGCCCGCTGCCAGTCTTTCGGTGAACGATCACTCAGACTTGCTGGCTAGAGAGCTCAAAGCCCAAGGCGCAAGTGATGCTGATATTGAGGCTTATGTTGCCAGCGCAGCCAGGCAGTTGTGCGGCTCAACACGCTGTGTACAAGAGTTTTCATACCCCTATCTTTTGCAATCGCAGAACGGTGCCATGCATCTTGTTTACACCTGGAACCGCACCCGCATCAAGCACATCCGGTTTGACCATGCCACTGTTGACTGATGTTTTTGCCATGTTGGGTATCGGCCTGGTGCTGTGTGCCGGGTTCGTTCGTTTGCTGGGTTTGGGCCGTGCTGCAAACCTGAGCACAAGCAATGGGGTCAAATGGCTGGCCCTGACGGTTTTTGTCGCCTTGTGTGTCCCAGTAGTCGGTGCTTTGCCGGTTGTTGCCTTTGTACGCGGTATTAGCTCAGACTTGAGCATCACGCTGGTCGCACTCTGTTTTTGGAGTCTGTGTCACCGCAGCTGCGGGCTGGCAGCCATCAGCCCACGTGAGCAAACGACGGTCATGCTGGCGGTGGCGGGCGCTGCGCTTTTCATGTACCCGCTGGCATTGGGCTGGGGCTCTTGGGACGCTTATCGGCTGGGCTGGGGCAACGCTTGGGGCATGTGGCTGGCGTTGCTGGCGCTATGTCTGCTGTGCTGGGTAAAAAAATGGCACGCGTTGCCTGCTTTGATTGCATTGGCATTGCTGGCGTGGTGCCTGGGCTTGATGGAATCTGGCAACTTGTGGGACTATTTACTGGACCCCTGGTTGTCGGTCTTTGCGCTGGGTTTTGTTTTTATAAAATACTTGCGGTTGTTTTTCAGGCGCCTGCATTAACTCGATAAGTTGGAGTATTCTTTGAAATCGTTCGCTTTTGTATTTCCGGGTCAGGGTTCGCAAGCCGTGGGCATGCTGGATGCCTGGGAAGGTCACCCCGCCGTGACACAAACGTTGCAAGAGGCCTCTGATGCGCTGGGTCAAGACATGGGCCTGCTCATTAAAGAAGGCCCAAAAGAAGCGCTGGCGTTGACCACCAACACCCAGCCTGTGATGCTGGTTGCTGGCGTTGCTGCTTATCGCGTATGGATGTTTGAGGTGGGTGTTGCGCCGGCTTTTGTCGCCGGGCACTCGCTGGGCGAATACGCCGCGCTGGTGGCCAGCGGCGCATTGACTTTGACGCAAGCTGCACCGCTGGTGCGCTTCAGGGCCCAGGCCATGCAGGATGCGGTACCTGTGGGGGTTGGCGCGATGGCGGCCATATTGGGCCTGGATGCTCCCAAAATAATAGCTGCTTGCGCCCGAATAACGGCGGCTACAGCTCAAATTGACCCGGAAAATGACCTTAAAAATGCTGAAACTGTTGAGGCCGTTAACTTTAACGACCCCATGCAGACCGTGATTGCTGGCAGCAAGGCTGCGGTTGACATGGCTTGCGAAGCACTCAAGGCCGAAGGTGCCAAACGCGCCTTGTTGCTGCAGGTTTCTGCGCCGTTTCATTCCAGCCTGATGAAGCCTGCTGCTGAAAAGCTCAAGGAAAAACTGGCTCAAACCACCTTTTCTGCGCTGCAAATACCGTTGATCAACAACATTGATGTGGCGATTGAAACGGACGCGCTCCGCATTCGCGATGCCCTGTATCGCCAAGCCTTTGGCGCAGTGCGCTGGGTAGAGTGTGTGCAGGCCATCAAGGCACGCGGGGTCAACCACATCGTCGAATGCGGGCCGGGTAAAGTACTCTCTGGCCTGGTCAAGAGGATTGACGCGGACATGACGGGTGCGCCTCTGTTTGATATTGCCTCCATGGCCCAGGTCAAAGAATTGTTGAAAGAGTTGTCTGTATGAGTGAAGTAAATTTTGAAGGTCAGGTTGCGCTGGTGACGGGTGCGTCGCGCGGCATTGGCGCTGCCATTGCCATGGAGCTGGCCAAAAAAGGCCTGAAAGTCATTGGCACTGCGACCACCGATGAGGGGGCTGCAAAAATCTCCCAGGCGCTCGGTGCTTTTCCTGGCTGTGCTGGCAAAAATCTGAACGTCAATGATGCTGCTGCATCTGATGCGCTGATTGACAGCATTGTCAAAGAACACGGCGGATTGCAGGTGCTGGTCAACAATGCCGGCATTACCCGCGACATGCTGGCGATGCGCCTGAAAGACGACGATTGGGACGCTGTCATTGACACCAATTTAAAAGCGGTCTTTCGCATGAGCCGCGCCGTGATGCGCACCATGATGAAGCAGCGCTATGGCCGCATCATCAACATCACGTCGGTGGTCGGCAGCTCAGGCAATGCAGGCCAGTCCAATTACGCGGCAGCCAAGGCGGGTGTTGCTGGCATGACGCGGGCGCTCGCCAGAGAGCTGGGCTCGCGCAACATCACCGTCAATTGCATTGCCCCCGGATTTATTGAAACCGACATGACCGCCAGTTTGAGTCAAGAACAGCAAAAAGCCTTGCTTGGCCAGATACCCTTGGGTCACTTGGGCAAACCACAGGACATTGCGCATGCCGTAGCATTTGTGGCCAGCCCCAATGCTGGTTACATCACTGGGCAAGAGGTTCATGTCAATGGCGGCATGTATATGTAGCATGTGGGGCATTGTGGGTAATTTGGCCGTGGTAAAACACTGCAATAGCGAGCCGGTTTTTATCCGTCCGGCGCTGCAATCAGGTCAGGTCTTAGGGGCTTGCCTCTAACGCGCTAAAATCACGGATTAATTTACTACCCTCTGAGGGATTTATGAGCGATATCGAAGCACGTGTTAAGAAAATCATTGCAGAACAACTGGGCGTTGAAGAAGGCCAAGTCACCAGCGAGAAGGCCTTTGTGGCTGACCTGGGTGCGGACTCGCTGGACACCGTAGAGTTGGTCATGGCTCTGGAAGACGAGTTTGGCATTGAGATTCCGGACGAAGATGCCGAGAAAATCACCACCGTGCAAAACGCGATTGACTACGCCAATACGCACCAAAAAGCTTAAAGCTGCTGTTTTCTTCTGTTTTTGAAAAGCCCCAACCGGGGCTTTTTTGCAATCTTTTCAGATGTACTTTAAGGATGTGCGAATGAATCGTCGCCGCGTTGTAGTGACTGGTCTGGGCTGTATCAGCCCGGTTGGAAACACGGTTCTTGATAACTGGTCCAACTTGCTGGCTGGTCAGTCAGGCATTGAGCTGATCACTAAATTTGATGCCTCCAACTTTTCCTGCAAGATTGCGGGCGAGGTTAAAGGCTTTGCTATTGGTGACTACATTGCCGAAAAAGAAGCCCGGCATATGGACACGTTCATCCACTATGGCTTGGCAGCGGCTTGCCAGGCCGTTGTTGACAGTGGCCTGAAAACGGGCGATGCCTTGAGTGAAGACGAGGCCGCCCGGATTGGCTGCGTGATTGGCTCTGGTATCGGCGGCCTGCCGCTGATTGAAGACACCCACGCCGAGCTGACCACAAGAGGCCCGCGCCGTATCACGCCTTTCTTCGTACCCGGCTCCATCATCAACATGATTGCTGGTCACGTGTCGATGAAGTTTGGCTTCAAAGGGCCGAACATTGCCATCGTGACGGCCTGCACCACAGGCTTGCACTGCATTGGTGATGCGGGCCGGATGATTGAGTACGGCGATGCCGACGTGATGGTTGCGGGCGGTGCCGAAGCAACCGTTTCACCGCTGGGCATTGGTGGCTTCGCTGCGATGCGCGCATTGTCGACCCGCAACGATGACCCCAAAACCGCCAGCCGTCCGTGGGACAAAGACCGCGATGGTTTTGTACTGGGCGAAGGTGCCGGCATGATGGTGCTTGAAGAATATGAACATGCCAAGGCACGCGGCGCCAGGATTTATGCAGAACTGGCGGGTTACGGCATGAGTGCTGATGCCGGCCATATCACCGCCCCCAACATGGACGGCCCAAAGCGCGCCATGCTCGGTGCCTTGCGAAATGCCGGGCTGAATGCGGATGCAGTGGGCTACCTGAATGCGCACGGCACTTCAACGCCACTGGGCGACATCAATGAAACCAATGCTATCAAGGCCGCGTTTGGCGATCACGCCAAATCCATGGTGGTCAGCTCGACCAAATCCATGACAGGCCATTTGCTGGGCGGTGCGGGCGGTATTGAGTCGGTGTTTACTGTACTGGCCCTGCACCATCAGAAGATTCCGCCCACCATCAATATTTTTAACCAGGATCCAGAATGCGATCTTGATTTCTGCGCAAACACGGCGCGGGATGCACGCATTGAAGTGGCTGTTAAAAACAATTTTGGATTTGGCGGTACCAACGGTACGCTGGTCTTCAAGCGCGCCTGATTCCAGGTCTTCCATTTCCAAAGTGTTCCTTCACCACCGCAGCTTCAATTGAGCAAACATCACGCCCCGTCGGTTATCTACCCGTTGGGGCGTTCGCGTTTGCAGCGTCAGCTTTTGCTGGGTTTTTGGCTTGTTGGCTTTGCAGTCATCAGCTTTTGGATCGCAACTGCCCAAGCCTTTAGCTGGCGGCAAGGCCTTGGATGTGTCTTGCTGGCGCTGGCAGGCGCAGCCGCATTTGTTGGCTGGAAGAACTCAGTTGTTGGTCAGCTGGCTTGGGACGGGCAAGCCTGGCACTGGGAAAGCCGGGGCTATCAGGCTGGCACTGCTGAACATGTTGTGTCGGTGGTCTGTGATTTTCAGTCACTGATGCTGCTGCGCATTGACAACCCAGCCCATGCCAAACTGTGGTTTTTGGCTGAACGGCGCGCATTTCCTGAACGATGGCTGGACTTGCGGCGAGCAGTGTATTCGCCGCACCGGGGTTTAAACGACGGCGCGAACAGGGTGCCAGAAGCAGCATGAGCGAAGAATCCATTCAATCCCCGCTTGAAAAGCCCATCGACAGTGATGCCATGCTGGTTGAGCGGACCGTCGCTGGCGATCAAAAAGCGTTTGAGTTGCTGGTGATCAAGTATCAGCGACGCATCCAGCGCCTGATCGGGCGCATGGTTCGCGATGTGGACCTGGTAGAAGATATTGCGCAAGAAACTTTCATCAGGGCTTACCGGGCGCTGGCGCAGTTTCGGGGTGAGGCGCAGTTTTACACCTGGCTTTACCGGATTGCAGTCAATACGGCTAAAAAAGCGCTGATGGACCTCAAGCGCAACCCGACCATTTCAGAAAATGCCTTCAAATCTGGCCAAAGCGACGAAAGTGATGAAACTTCCCCGCTGGAAAACGAACTAACAAGCTCGGAAACGCCAGATGCTGTGCTGGCCAGCAAAGAAATTGCACAAATTATCAACGCAGCGCTGGAGGCCTTGCCAGAAGAGCTTCGCCAAGCCATCACGCTGCGCGAAATCGAAGGATTGAGCTACGACGAAATTGCAGAAGTCATGAGCTGCCCGATAGGAACTGTACGCTCCCGTATTTTCCGGGCGCGTGAGGCCATTTCGCAAAAGGTCAAACCCCTGCTTGAAAACCAGTCGGGCAAACGCTGGTGAATTTGAAGATTAATTTTTATCCAGAGACATGCGTTTTAAATAACAAAGATTTATTGAATTTACCGATTACCCAAGAACAATCAAATCATGACTACCCTGAATCAGACCCTGTCATCTGCACCTGCCGCACCCGATTGCGAATGGCTGTCTGCGCTGGCGGACGGTGAGCTGTCTGCGCACGAAGTAGCCCTTGCATTTGAGGTGGGCAAGCAGGATGTGGCGATGTTCGGCAACTGGAATACCTATCACCTGATTGGCAATGTTCTGCGCACGGCTATGCCTGCTTCAGGCGCTGTTGTTCAAGGTGCCGATGTGGCTTTTCTGGAGCGCCTGAACCAGCGCCTGAGGGGGGAAGAAATAGCCCATGACGTGCGGCCTGATGCCGCGTCGCGCGCTGAATTGCAATCTATTGTGGCGATGGCTGACCATCGCGGGCCGGCAGCAAACGATGGCAATTTCAGGTGGAAGCTGGTGGCTGGCTTTGCTTCTCTGGGGGCAGTTGCCAGCATTGCCTGGAGTTTGTCTGGCATGTCCACACCCACCAGCGCGCCGGTGCTGGCCGATGCCCCACAGGGCGCTGTGGTTCAGCAGGTCGTTACCGCTTCGCCACAAGGCCCGATGGTGCGCGACGTCAGGCTTGAAGAACTGTTGGCTGCCCACAAGCAACTCGGCAGCACATCGCTGCAGGCGCCGTCAGGCTTTTTGCGCAGTGCAAGCTTTGAAGCCCCACAATCTGGCAGGCGTTGATCCGTCTGTCGAGATGCTTTAAAAGACCCAAAAAAATGAATTTCAAGCGTTTTAGCCTTCTGGCCCTCTGTATATGGGTTCAAGCAGCTATTAATATAGTAGCTGCTCAAACGCCACCGACTGTTGTTGGCAGTACTTCCCCTGCGCTTGCAGAGTCAAGAAACCTTAACGACTGGTTGATGCGCATGCATGAGGCGTCCAAAAAGCGCGCTTACATTGGCACGTATGTGGTGTCGTCTGGTGGGGCCATGTCCAGCGCCAAAATCTGGTCTGTGTGCGAAGGCAACCAGCAGATAGAGCGGGTCGAGACACTCACAGGTGCGCCGCGTTCCATTTTCAGGCACAACGACAAGGTCGTTACCTTCATGCCCGAGCAAAAAGTCGTGCGCAGTGAAAAGCGGGAATCCCTGAGCGTATTTCCGGAATTGATTCAGTCCCCAGACAACCGCATTGCCGATTTCTACAAGCTCAAACTCGAAGGCGTGGAGCGTATTGCTGGCGTTGAAGCCGACGTGGCCTTGCTGCTGCCCAAAGACGGCATGCGCTTTGGCTACCGCGTCTGGACCGAGCAAAAAAAAGGGCTGGTCGTCAAGCTGCAAACGCTGGACGCAGAAGGCCGGGTACTTGAGCAGGCCGCTTTTTCTGAATTGCAGCTTGATGCACCGGTCAAAATGGACAAGCTCCTGAGCATGATGGGCAAGGTGGACGGCTACCGCGTGGAGCAGCCAACGCTTGTCAAGACCACAGCGAGTGCAGAAGGCTGGCTGCTCAAGGCGCCGGTGGCTGGGTTCAAGCCCATGAGCTGCTACAAGCGGCCTGCAAGCAATGCATCTGCCGCAGCCACCGATGAGCCGCTGCAATGGATTTTTTCGGACGGTCTGGCTTCGGTTTCGCTGTTTGTAGAGCCGTTTGATCGCCAGCGCCATGACAAAGAATCCAGCATGTCCATGGGGGCCACGCAGACCATGACGCGGCAATTGGGTTCTTACTGGTTGACCGCCATGGGCGAGGTGCCCATGAGCACGTTGAAGCTGTTTGCCAACGGGCTCGAGCGAAAAAAGTAGTGCCCTGATTTCCCTCCACGAATGACCAATATTGATGACAAGGCTGATGATGTTTGAACTAAGCTTAAAACCACTGCGCTCTTATGTGTCGGCCGGACTGCTCGCTACAGTTGCCCTGACTGCCTATTTACCTTTGCAACCCGTGCTGGCACAGAACCGCACCTTGCCCGACTTCACTGACCTGGTTGAGCAGGTCAGCCCGTCGGTGGTCAATATTCGCACGTCAGAAAAAGCCAAGGCGGCTGCCGCTGGTGGCGGTATTGACGAGCAAATGCTCGAGTTTTTTCGGCGTTTTGGCATTCCGGTGCCGCCCAACCTGCCGCGCGGCCCGCGTTCAGACAGAGCACCTGCACCTCAAGAGGATGCCCAGCCGCGTGGTGTGGGTTCAGGCTTTATCCTCACTTCAGATGGCTATGTCATGACCAACGCGCATGTTATTGAGGGCGCAGACGAGGTGATCGTTACCCTGACCGACAACCGCGAGTACAAGGCCAGGGTCATTGGTGCTGACAAGAGATCCGATGTGGCAGTGGTGAAAATCGAGGCCACTGGTCTGCCCGCCGTCAAGATTGGAGACGTCAGCCGCCTGAAAGTGGGCGAGTGGGTGATGGCCATTGGTTCACCTTTTGGTTTGGAAAATACTGTGACAGCAGGTATCGTCAGTGCCAAGCAGCGCGACACGGGCGACTACCTGCCCTTTATTCAAACCGATGTGGCCATCAATCCCGGCAACTCGGGTGGTCCCTTGATCAACATGCGTGGCGAGGTGGTGGGTATTAACAGCCAGATTTATTCACGTTCTGGCGGCTTTCAGGGCATCTCGTTTGCCATTCCCATTGACGAAGCGGCGCGCGTATCAGACCAGCTGCGGGCAACTGGCAGGGTCACCCGTGGCCGCATTGGCGTTCAGATCGATCAGGTCAGCAAGGAAGTTGCGGAGTCCATTGGTCTTGGAAAGCCGCAAGGGGCCTTGGTGCGCGGTGTTGAGAGCGGTGCACCAGCCGAAAAGGCCGGTATCGAAGCGGGCGACATCATCACAAAATTTGAAGGCCGTACCATCGAAAAATCCAGCGACTTGCCGCGCCTGGTGGGCAATGTCAAGCCCGGTACCAAAGCAGTGGTCACCGTGTTCAGGCGTGGTGTTAGCAGGGACCTGACGGTCACGATTGCAGAGGTGGAAGCTGAAAAGCCGCAGCGCAAAGCATCTGCACCGGAGCCCAAAGCGCCCATAGCTGGCCCGGCACAAATTCTTGGCTTGGTGGTAAGCGAGTTGCCTGACGCGCAGAAAAAAGAGCTCAAGATCAAAGGTGGCGTCAAGGTTGATGCAGCTGAAGGTGCGGCTGCAAGAGCTGGTTTGCGTGAAGGTGATGTGATTGTGCAGATTGCCAATACAGAAGTCACCAGCGTCAAGGAGTTTGAAGCCGCACTTGCCAAACTCGACAAAACCAAGGTTGCCAATGTCTTGTTCCGGCGTGGTGATCTGGCGCAATACGGTTTGATTCGTCCTGTGCGCTAAGCGTCAAATACCCCTGCTAAAACCCCTCATACCCCGCAAAGGTCGGGGGTTTTTCTCTGTCACAGACGGTTTTTGAGGTTTTTAAAAATATATTTTGATTATTTTTTGTCGTCATTAGTTGTTGGTGTTCACTAACAAATATTAAGCAAACAAATGCTTTGGTTAGAATAGAACCAGTTTTTCAGCATTTTTTGATATATCAAGTTGCTCAGAATCCTGATTTTGTTTGCAATTGTGGGTATTCACCGTTGATCCACAGATCACCCACAAGTTGTCCAGTGCCATACAGTATAAAATTGTGAATAAGTTGTGTATAAGATTCCTGTTGCTAGCTTGCAACGACAAAAATATGGGCATTTTGGGACTGTTGGCTTCTGGCTTTTTGCCTACAATGAAGTTCCAACCTTCGCAGTTGCCATAGATTGTTGGTTCAGGGCGCGTCCTTATTCGACGCGCCCTTTTTTATGTCCGTTGCGAATCGTATTCATGCGCTTCGCAATACTTTCAAGTACTTAGGCGTTCTCGTTGATGAATCACATCAGAAATTTTTCGATCATTGCGCACATTGATCATGGCAAATCCACACTCGCAGACCGGATCATCCAGCGTTGCGGTGGTTTGCAGGACAGAGAGATGAGCGCTCAGGTTCTGGATTCGATGGATATCGAAAAAGAACGTGGGATAACCATCAAGGCGCAGACCGCTGCGCTTAAATACAAGGCACTTGATGGGCAGATTTACAACCTCAATCTGATTGACACGCCAGGCCATGTGGACTTCTCATATGAAGTCAGCCGATCGCTGTCTGCATGTGAAGGTGCGCTGCTTGTTGTGGACGCCTCACAAGGTGTTGAAGCGCAAACGGTAGCCAACTGCTACACCGCACTTGAACTCGGTGTAGAAGTTGTTCCGGTTCTTAACAAGATGGATCTGCCGAATGCCGATCCAGAAAATGCCAAGCAGGAAATCGAAGAGGTCATCGGCATTGATGCGACCGACGCGATTCCATGCAGTGCCAAAACCGGCATGGGCATTGACGAGATTCTTGAAGCCGTGATCGCGCGCATCCCGTCGCCCAAAGGTAATCCTGATGGCCCGCTGCGCGCCATGATCATCGACAGCTGGTACGACGCCTATGTGGGCGTGGTCATGCTGGTGCGCGTGGTGGATGGCCGTCTGGCCAAAGGCGACCGCATCAAGCTGATGGCCAGCGAGGCAATGTACAACGCCGAGCAACTGGGTGTGTTCACCCCGCATAATGAACCGCGACCGTCGCTTGAGGCGGGTGAGGTGGGATTTGTGATTGCCGGCATCAAAGAACTGCAGGCTGCACGCGTCGGTGACACCATCACACGCATCAAGCCAGGCACGGGTGGGCTCAGTGCAACAGCCACTGAGGCCTTGCCTGGCTTCAAAGAAATCCAGCCCGCAGTGTTTGCAGGTTTGTATCCGTCAGAGGCCAGTGAATATGAATCCCTGCGTGATGCGCTTGAAAAGCTCAAACTGAACGACGCCTCGCTTCACTATGAGCCTGAGGTCAGCGAGGCTCTGGGCTTTGGCTTCAGGTGTGGTTTTCTGGGGCTGCTGCACATGGAAATTGTGCAGGAGCGGCTCGAGCGCGAGTTTGACCAGGACCTCATCACCACCGCGCCCAGCGTGGTGTACGAAGTGCTCAAGGCCGATGGTGAAACCATCAAGGTTGAAAATCCATCGAAAATACCGGACGCTGGTCGCGTGAACGAGATTCGCGAGCCCATCGTCACCGTGCATTTATATATGCCGCAAGACTATGTGGGTGCCGTCATGACGCTGGCCAACCAGAAGCGCGGCGTGCAGCTCAACATGGCTTACCACGGCAAACAGGTCATGCTGACGTATGAAATGCCGCTGGGTGAGATCGTTCTCGATTTCTTTGACAAGCTCAAATCTGTCTCGCGAGGTTATGCGTCCATGGACTACACCTTCAAGGAATTCCGCACATCGGATGTGGTGAAGGTCGATATTTTGCTGAACGGCGAAAAGGTCGATGCACTTTCCATCATCGTGCACCGCAGCCAGTCTGCCTACCGTGGCCGCGCCGTGGTGGCCAAAATGCGCGAGATCATTTCACGCCAGCAGTTTGACGTTGCCATCCAGGCGGCGATTGGTGCCAACATCATTGCGCGTGAGACAATCAAGGCCCTGCGCAAAAACGTGATCGCCAAGTGTTATGGCGGCGATATTTCACGCAAGCGCAAGCTCCTTGAAAAACAAAAAGCGGGTAAAAAACGCATGAAACAAATCGGATCGGTTGAAGTGCCGCAGGAAGCCTTTTTAGCCATTTTGCAGGTAGAAGATTGATGAGCACCGCGATCACAAAATCAATGAGCGCCATCACGGCAGTCGTTCTTGCCGTGTTTGTGGGCTACGGCGCTGCCTGGTACTTGGGTGTTGTGGAGGGCAACTTTTCACTGATGCTGTTTTTGGCAACGCTGGTCACCGGTGTTTATTGGCTGGCTGAGCGGTTTTACTTTTTGCCTGAGCGGCATAAGGCCGTTGATGCACTTGAAGAGGCGACTGCCAGGCGCCAGGTCGAGCTTGCCAAAATGGGCATCACCCAGGTTGACCGTGATACAGGTGAGGCGCAAACCCGCCTCATCATGCAGCCCTGGTGGCTGGACTGGACGGCAGGGCTGTTCCCCGTCATCATCGTGGTGTTTTTGCTCCGCTCATTTTTGTTCGAACCCTTCAAGATCCCGTCGGGCTCAATGATTCCGACGCTGCTGATCAACGACCTGATTCTGGTCAACAAATTTCACTACGGCGTGCGCCTGCCAGTCATCAACCTGAAGGTACTTGACAACAACAGCCCGCAGCGCGGCGATGTGATGGTGTTCCGTTACCCGCCCAAGCCCAGCCTGGACTACATCAAGCGCGTGGTGGGTGTGCCGGGTGATGAGGTGGCCTACCTGAACAAGAAGTTGACGATCAATGGAAAACCTGTGAGCAAAACGGCGCTGCCAGATTTCTTTGATGAAGACACCCTGCGTTATGGCAAGCAGTTTGAGGAAATCAACGGCACAAAGAAATACCGGTTGCTCAATGATGACGACCGCCCGGCGTTTATTCCTGGTACCGAGGACTTCCCTCACAAGCAAAATTGCCGTTACAGTAGCGAAGGGGTGGTTTGCAAGGTGCCCGAGGGGCATTACTTCATGATGGGTGACAACCGCGACAACTCGCTGGACTCCCGTTACTGGGGTTTTGTGCCAGAGAAAAACATCGTCGGCAAAGCCTTTTTTGTCTGGATGAATTTTGGCAACCTCAAACGCATCGGTTCATTCAATTAACTTTGTCGATGGATGTCGTCAATTGATTCCGCGCATGGTTCAAGCAGGAGAAGCATATGAATAGCATGAAAAACAAGCAGCGTGGCATTTCGCTTATAGGCATTTTGTTTGTCGGTGGCGTGCTGGCTTTCTCGGGCATCATTGCCGCGCAGGTGTTCCCCACCCTGGTTGAATTCCAGGCCATTACCAAGGCTGCCAGCAAGGCCCAGACCGGAAGCTCGGTGGCCGAGGTACGAAGCCTTTTCGACAAGGCTGCGCAGGTTGATGACATCAAGTCAATCACAGCCAAAGATATTGAAGTGAGCAAGGAAGGTGACAAAACCGTTGTCACTTTCGCGTACAACAAAGAAATTCACCTCGGCGGCCCGGCCTATTTGCTGCTGAAGTACGCGGGTCGCTCTAAATAAGTGCGTGCCAGTTCTGCATCAGGTCCGAACTTGCTGGCGCTGCAAAAGCGCCTGGAGCATACGTTCTCAAATTCCAAGCTGCTGGTTCAGGCGCTGACGCACCGCAGTTTTTCGTCTGACCACAATGAGCGCATTGAGTTTCTGGGTGACTCTGTTTTAAATCTTGCAGTGGCTGACTTGCTGTATGAACGCCTGAAAGAATTGCCAGAAGGTGATTTGTCTCGTGCCAGAGCCAACCTGGTCAAACAGGAAACTCTGCACCAGGCAGCGGTGGCACTTGGTTTGCCGGATTTGCTGCGCCTGGGCGAAGGCGAGACCAAATCGGGCGGGCAAAAACGGCCTTCCATTTTGGCTGATGCACTTGAAGCTGTCATTGGCGCTGTGTATCTGGACGCTGGCTTTGAAGTCGCATCTGCGTTGGTTCGTCGCCTCTTCAATGACGTTGAAATCAATGCCCAGATGCAGGCCATTGGCAAAGACCCCAAAACCGAATTGCAGGAATGGCTGCAAGGCAACAAAATGAGTTTGCCCATTTACCGCATCGTTGGTACGGAAGGGGCAGCGCACAAACAGACCTTTGACGTTGAATGCGAAATTGTCGAATACCGGCGTGCCGAACGCGGCACCGGCAACTCGCGCCGCGCAGGCGAGCAGGCCGCCGCGCTGGCGATGCTGGCGTTCATCAAAACACTATGACTGACAAAAAATTGACACCTGACGAAGTTGCTGCGCAGGCCCAGGCTGCGGCCGTAGAGGCCATGATGGCCAAGGCATTTTCAAAACGGGCCAGTACGGCCTCGGCCAGTGATGAATCGGCCAAAGACATCCCGCCTCTTGACACCCAGCGCTGCGGCCTGATTGCCATTGTGGGCAAACCCAATGTGGGCAAATCCACCTTGCTCAATGCACTGGTAGGCCAAAAGGTCAGCATCACCTCACGCAAGGCGCAAACCACGCGGCACCGCATCACCGGCATGCGCACCGTCGGGCCCACGCAGTTTGTGTTTGTTGACACACCCGGTTTTCAAACCCGTCATGGCAACGCCTTGAACAGGTCATTGAACCGTACCGTTGTGGGCACCGTCAACGACGTGGATCTGATTGTGTTTGTGGTCGAGGCAGGCCAGTTCAACCAGGCTGATGAAAAGGTACTCAACCTGTTGCCGCCTGCAACGCCCGCCATTTTGCTGGCCAACAAGTTTGACCTGATTCACCGCCGGGGCGACATTGCGCCGTGGCTGCAAATGATGCAAACCAAGCGTGACTTTGCCGAGTTTGTACCCATGTCTGCCAACAGTGCCAAAGACGTGGAGCGCGTGTTTGGCATTTGTGAGAAGTATTTGCCGCAGCAAGCCTGGATGTACGAGGCTGATGCGCTGACCGACCGCAGCGACCGCTTCATGGCGGCCGAGATGATCCGGGAAAAGCTCTTTCGCCTGACGGGTGACGAGCTGCCCTATACGTCAACGGTGATCATCGACAAGTACGAGCAAGAGGGCAACCTGCGCAAAATCGCCGCCACGATTGTGGTCGAGCGCGACGGCCACAAGGGCATGATCATTGGCGACAAGGGTGAAAAGCTCAAGCGCATGGGCACCGAGGCGCGCCATGAGCTGGAGGCGCTGACGGGCAACAAGGTGTTTCTTGAAATCTGGGTCAAGGTTCGCTCAGGTTGGGCCGACGATGAAGCACGCGTGAAAACCTTTGGCTATGAGTGAGCGCAAACCTTGCCTGTCAAACGCATCGCCGATGAACCCGCTTACGTCCTGCACCGCTACGACTGGAGCGAGTCCAGTCTGATTCTGGAGGTGTTCACCCGCACCTATGGCCGGGTGGCGCTGATTGCACGCGGTGCCAAAAAGCCCAGCTCCAACTTCAGGCCCATCTTGTTGCCGCTGCAGCCGCTGCACATTGCCTTTGGCGGTGATGCTGAAATCCGCAACCTCAAAAGCGCTGAATGGCAGGGCGGCCATGTCATGCCGACGGGCGATGCGCTGCTGTCGGGCTACTACTTGAATGAGCTGCTGATGCGCCTGCTGGCACGTGACGACCCGCACCCTGTGCTCTTTGATGCGTATGCCGCCACCGTGCAGTTGCTGGCCAGCCAGAGCATTGATACGCGGCAAGTTGCACTGCGCGCTTTTGAGCTGCGCCTGCTGCGCGACATTGGGTTTTTGCCTTTGCTAGACGCGCAAACCGCCACCCTGGCCACGCTGGATGCAGACACCCCCTACGTGTTGCTGGCCGAGGCGGGCTTGCGCGAAGCACATGACGACGACCGCAGCGCCCTGAGCGGTGCGCAATGGCTGGCCCTGCAACAGGCGCTCGACGGTGACGCACCCTTTGTAGACACCATGCACGCCTGCGTCAACCACTTGCCCGAACTTAAAACCCAGTTGCGCGCGCTGCTGCACTACCATTGCGATGTCAAGGTTTTAAAAACCCGGCAGATGATGATGGACTTGCAGGCATTGTAAAAAATGACACATAAAACAGCTCTCTCAGTCAACGTCAACAAGGTTGCCTTGCTGCGCAACACCCGGCACCTCGGCATTCCCGACGTGGTGCGCGCAGCGCGCCTGTGCCTGGAAGCAGGTGCCAACGGCATCACCGTTCACCCGCGCCCTGACGAGCGTCATATCCGCAGCGCCGATGTGTTTGAAATTGCCGCGATGATGAAAGATTGGCCTGACCGGGAGTTCAACATTGAGGGCAACCCGTTTCAAAATTTGATGGGCTTTGTGCATGATTTGTCGGCACGTGGCCTGCCGCTACACCAGTGCACCTTTGTGCCCGACAGCGAAGACCAGTTCACCAGCGACCACGGCTGGGTGTTTCCTGACGATGCCGAGCGCTTGAAGCCTCTGATTGAACAGGCCCATGACAGAGGCGTACGTGTCAGCCTGTTCATGGACCCTGTCTCCGAAGCCATGGCTGCAGCCAAGGCCGCTGGTGCAGACCGGGTCGAGTTTTATACCGAAAGCTACGCCAGCGCTTGGGGCAGTGATCAAAAAGGGGAAGCATTAAGCCGTTTTACCCAATCAGCACGAGCGGCAGCAGCTGTTAATTTGGGAGTCAACGCAGGCCATGACCTGAACCGTGACAACCTCACTGAGTTCTTGAAAGCCGTGCCCGGTGTGCTGGAGGTGTCGATTGGTCACGCGCTGGTGGCGGATGCGCTGGAGTTGGGATATGCGGCAACTGTTAAAGACTATTTGCGTTGCATTGACAGCGCTTTTGAGCTTTCATGATCTTTGGCGTGGGCACAGATATCTGCGACGTGCGCCGCATACGCGCCAGCGTTGAACGCCATGGCGAGCGCTTTGCCAAAAAAATCCTGAGCGACGGCGAAATGAAAACCTGGCAAGAGCGCAGCGCCCGCTGGCCAGACCGTGGCGTCAGCTACCTCGCGACCCGCTTTTCAGCCAAAGAGGCTTTCAGCAAAGCCATCGGCATGGGCATGCGCATGCCCATGACCTGGCGCAACTGCGAAATCGCCAAAGAGGCCAGCGGCAAACCCTGCATCGTGCTGCTCGGGGCACTGAAAGAATGGTTTGACGCGCGCCACTTGTCCGCCCATGTCAGCGTGACAGACGAAACTGACTATGCCGCCAGTTTTGTCGTGATTGAGCATAAAATTTAAGCTTTTTGGCATCTTTTTACCCATCAAATTGGCCTCTAGCCCATTAGATTCGGGCGAAAGCAGCTTCTGAATGAATAGCAACTGAAAAGCAAACATGACCCAACACGCCCCCCTCATCATCGATATCGCAGGTTTAAGCCTGACCAAAGACGACCGTCGCCGCCTGAAAAATCCGCTCACAGGCGGCATCATTCTGTTCGCCCGCAACTGGGAAAATCGCGCGCAACTTACCAGCCTGTGTGCGGCCATCAAAAGCATTCGCAAAGACCTGCTGATTTGTGTGGACCACGAAGGCGGGCGCGTGCAGCGCTTTAAAACCGACGGTTTTACCCACCTGCCGCCCATGCGGGCTTTGGGCGAGTTGTGGATGAAAGACCAGCTGGCAGCGACCAACGCCGCCACCGCCTGCGGCTATGTGCTGGCCGCCGAGCTGCGCAGTTGTGGGGTTGATTTCAGCTTCACGCCGGTGCTTGATTTGGACTTTGGCGAGAGCAGCGTCATCGGCGACCGCGCCTTTGGCCGCGACCCGCGCGTCGTCACCTTGCTGGCCAAAAGCCTGATGAACGGCCTGCTGCAGGCGGGCATGATGAACTGCGGCAAACACTTCCCCGGTCATGGCTTTGTCAAAGCGGATTCTCACCATGAAATTCCGGTCGATAAACGCAGCCTCAAAGCCATTCTGGCTGACGATGCCGCCCCCTACGAGTGGCTGAACACCACGTTGACCAGCGTCATGCCTGCCCACGTGATTTACCCCAAGGTGGACAGTCGCCCGGCGGGCTTTTCAGAACAATGGCTGACCTATATTTTGCGCGGCCAACTTGGCTTTGGTGGTGCGATTTTCAGCGACGACCTGAGCATGGCCGGTGCGCGCATCATCGACGGCAAGCAGGTCAGTTACACCCAGGCGGCCATCACCGCGCTGAATGCTGGCTGCGACATGGTGCTGCTATGCAACCAGTCGGTTGATGATGGCAAGGCTGTTGACGAACTGCTTGACGGCATGACTGAAGCGCTCATGAAAGGCCGCTGGGAAGCGCTGGAATCCAGCGAGCTGCGCCGACTCGATTTGCTGCCCACCACCCGCGCCCACGCCTGGGACGACCTGATGCTGCACCCGGCGTACATGCATGCGATGGGTTTGATTCCGTGAACTTCGTTCGCTTCGCAAAAGTTGCGTCGTTGACCATCGCCTTGCTGGCTGGCGGTGTGATGGCGCAGTCAGGCACGCCAGTCCGCGTTGGCTCCAAAATCGATACCGAGGGCAAGCTGCTGGGCCACATGATGGTGCTGGCGCTGGAGGCCAACGGCATCAAAACGCAAAGCAAAGTCTCGCTCGGCAACACACAGGTCATGCGCGGCGCCATCACAGCGGGTGAGATTGACATGTACCCCGAATACACAGGCAACGGTGCGTTCATTTTTGCGGAAGAAAAAAGCCCCGTCTGGAAGAACCTGCAAACAGGTTACGAGCGCGTCAAGGCGCTGGACTATGCCAAAAACAAAATCGTCTGGCTGCCACCTGCGCCTGCCAACAACACCTGGACGATTGCGGTGCGCAAAGATGTGGCTACGGCCAACAAACTCGTCACGCTCGATGACCTGTCAAAGTGGCTGCTCGGCGGCGGTACCTTCAAGCTCGCCGCGTCGGCAGAATTTGTCGAACGGTCTGATGCGCTGCCAGCGTTTCAGACGGCCTACAACTTCAAACTCAAGCCCAACCAGTTGTTGACACTGGCTGGCGGCGACACGTCAGTCACTGTGCGCGCCGCGTATGAAAAAACATCAGGCGTGAACGCCGCCATGTCCTACGGCACGGACGGCGCGCTGGCGGCGCTGGGACTGGTGATTCTGGAAGACACCAAAGGCGTGCAGCCCGTGTATGCACCGGCTCCTATCATTCGGGAAGACGTGCTTCAAAAGAACCCGAAAATCGCTGAGACGCTGGCACCCGTCTTCAAGCTGCTGGACCGTCCCACCTTGCAAATGCTGAACGCCAAAATTCAACTGGAGGGACAGGACGCCAAAAAAGTCGCTGGGGATTTTTTGAAATCCAAAGGCTTGTTGAAGTAACTTTGCCGCGATGACTGACCACAAGCGCCGTAACCCTGTACTGGCAAGCTTGTCGGTGCTGATGGTTTTCGCGTTGTACGGCTTGCCGTTTTTACAGATAGCGCCCAACCGTCTTGTGTCTGGGCAACCGGTTTATTTTTTCTCCATCATTCCTGCCTTGGCCTGTTTGCTACTTGTCGTGCTTGTAGCGTTCGCTGCCGTGGCGATGTTCAAGCCAGCACGAGCTTGGCTTTTTGCTGCGTTGGTGATGTCTGCTGCGATGTTGCCCAGCCTGCTTTGGCTGGCTGCAAGCCAGGCCAGCATCAGCCTGCAAGGCGCGTTGCCCATTGCAAGAGCTTCATTGGGCAGTGCGTTCTGGGTAGCACTGGTGCTGCTGGGCTTTATCGTCAGCAGTGCCTTGCAGCAGTTGCGCGCCACAGCGCTTCAAACGGCTGCGGTGTGCTTTGCGCTGCTGCTGGCATTCGGCGCTTTGCAGTCTGGCAGTGTGTGTGACGATTTGTCGCTGATGAAGGAATACGCCAACCGCGCCGACAGCTTTGCACAAGTTGTTGCCCGGCATGTGCAGATTATTCTGTTGGCGCTGACGTGTACGCTGATCATCGGTCTGCCACTGGGTTGGGCTGTGCACACGCATGCCAAGCCGGGCAGGGCGTTGCTGCCCATGCTCAACATCATTCAAACCATTCCGTCGATTGCGCTGTTTGGTTTGTTGATGGCACCGCTTGCTCTTCTGGCTGCCAGTTTTCCAACGTTAGGACGCGCTGGCATCAGTGGCGTAGGTCTTGCGCCTGCGGTGATTGACTTGACGCTGTATGGCTTGCTGCCTGTGGTGCGCGGCACGCTGGCTGGCTTGCAGCAGGTGCCCAGTGCCATGGTGCAGGCCGCGCGTGCGCTGGGGTTAACGCGGGTTCAAATATTGATCTCTGTCGAGCTGCCGCTGGCTTTGCCCGTGCTGCTGGGCGGCGTGCGCACGGCGGCTGTCAGCAGCGTGGGGCTGGCTGCCGTCACGGCGCTGATTGGTGCGGGTGGCCTGGGCAGCATCTTGTTTGAAGGCTTGTTTGCCAACGCGCAAGACGTGGTGCTGTTGGGCGTATTGCCCATCATTGCGCTGGGGGTGTTGGTTGATGCGTTGTTCAAAGTTCTATTGGCTTTGGCTCAGCGGCGGGTGCAGCCGTGGTGATGAAGAACCCGTTGATTTGGGTTGCTGCCTTGCTGGTTGCGCTGGTCATGCTGCTGCCGCATTCAGCGCCGCTGTTCGCCTGGCTGTTTCCCCAGCTTGAGCGCCCGGTGTACACGCAGGAGCCGTTTGCATGGCTGCTCTGGCAGCATGTGCTTCTGGTGGGTGCGTCCAGTTTGTTTTCGGTTGTGGTAGGCAGTGCCATCGGCATGTGGGTCACGCGCCCGGTGGGGCAGCACTTCAAACCACTCGTTGAAAGTGTGTTGGCCATGAGCCAGGCTTTCCCGCCCGTGGCGGTGCTGGCCTTGGCTGTGCCCGTGGTCGGCTTTGGTGAGCTGCCCGCGCTGCTGGCCCTGGCGCTGTATGGTTTGCTGCCCGTAGTGCAGGGCACCGTCAGTGGTTTGCAGGGCGTACCAGCAGCGCAGTGGCAAGCGGCATTGAGCTTGGGGCTCACGCCGCGTGAGTCCGTTCGCTACATCGACATACCACTGGCGCTGCCCGTGTGGCTATCGGGTGTGCGAACGTCCGTCATCATCAACATCGGTACAGCGGCCATTGCGTCAACCGTCGGTGCCAAAACCCTGGGCTCGCCCATCATTGTGGGCCTGAGCGGCTTTAACACCGCCTATGTGTTGCAGGGTGCGATATTGGTGGCCTTGTTGGCGGTGATGGTGGACATGCTGTTTGAAAAGCTGGCGCAGCGCGTCGCCTGGCAACATTGAGATTACTATAAATTTAATAGCTGCTTGCGCCCGAATCGATTGGGCTACAGGCATTTTTGATACCTGAAAACGGCGATTTTTGCCTTCAAAAACCTCAATTCAGGTGATTTGCAGATGCGAAAAGTGCTTTCAGCCCAATTTTTTGAGCGCAAGCAGTTTCAGATTTGATCGTCATGACTCTTTGAGTGTCAAGTCTGTGTGCCTGATATTCGCTTGTCGATTTTGTACGTTCAACTTTAGAATGCATCAGGCAGTCATTGATGCTCAAACCAGACCATGGCCCGGCCTTTACATAAAACCAAAACAGCACCGCTTATGCTGGTGACAGGGACACAAAATCAAGTGGACAACCAATTTTTTGAAAAGCCGATTCTCAACGCGCCGTACAGCTACCCGCAGCGCCATTGGGAACTCGACAAAACAGGCCAACCCACACAGCACATCCTTGAAAAGCGCAGGCCTGCTGAATTCATCACGCCCATCCCCAAACCCAAGAAGCAAAAGGGAGGCGAACAAGAAGCCCTGCTTTTTGATGACAAGCTGTCCACCCAGGCCCAGCAATACCATTCGGCCATCATCAACTCAGTCCGGGCAGAGGTAGACAAATGGCGCGCCTTGAAGAACCCGAACGACTGGCGTGTCACGCCTGAAACTGCGCGCTTGTTACAGCACTGGCGTCATCACAACTTCAGCGGCGTTCGCCCCTTCTTTTGCCAGGTTGAAGCAATTGAAACAGCTATTTGGTTGACCGAAGTAGCGCCACAAATTGGCAAAACAGGTCAGGTTTTTATTGATCACCTGGCCAGTGCCAATACCGACGCCAATCCAGATTTAATGCGCTTGGCGCTCAAGCTGGCCACAGGCGCAGGTAAAACCACAGTCATGGCGATGCTGATTGCTTGGCAAACCGTTAACGCCGTACGCAGGCCCAACAGCAAAAAATTCACCCGTGGTTTCCTGCTGGTCGCGCCTGGCCTCACCATCAAAGACCGCTTGCGCGTCTTGCAACCTAACGACCCCGACAGCTACTTTAAAACTCGTGAACTTGTCCCGGGCGACATGCTGGGTGATTTGAATCGTGCAGAAATTGTCATTACCAATTACCACGCCTTCAAGCCACGTGAGCGGATGGAGCTGTCCAAGGGCGGCCGTTTGCTGCTGCAAGGCCGGGGTGGCGACGAACTCAACACCTTAGAGACTGAAGGCCAGATGCTCCAGCGCGTCATGCCTAGCTTAATGGGCCTCGGCAACGTGCTGGTCATCAATGACGAAGCCCACCATTGCTACCGTGAAAAGCCGGGCGTCAAGCTAGAGGGTGACGACCTCAAAGGCGACGACAAAAAAGAAGCTGAACAAAACAACGAGGCGGCACGCTTGTGGATTACAGGTCTGGAGGCCATCAACCGCAAGCTGGGCGTGGCCCGCGTGTTTGATTTGTCTGCCACGCCGTTCTTCCTGCGCGGCTCAGGTTATGCAGAGGGTACGTTGTTCCCCTGGACGATGAGCGACTTCTCGCTGATGGACGCCATTGAATGCGGCATTGTTAAATTACCGCGCGTCCCGGTGGCAGACAACATCCCGGGCGGGGAAATGCCCATGTTCCGCAACCTGTGGGAGCACATTCGCGCCAAGATGCCCAAAAAGGGCAGGGGAAAGGCCGAAGGACTGAATCCCCTGGACTTGCCGACGCAATTACAAACCGCCCTTGAAGCGCTGTACGGCCATTACGAGAAAACCTTCGCCCTGTGGGCCGAAGAAAAAATATCGGTGCCGCCGTGCTTCATCGTCGTCTGCAACAACACATCAGCATCCAAGCTGGTCTACGACTACATCTCAGGCTTTCAGCAGCCTCATATAGATGGCACCAGCAAGCTGATAGAAGGGCGCTTGCCCCTGTTTCGCAACCACGACGAACACGGCAACCAGCTTGGCCGTCCTAAAACACTGTTAATAGACAGCGAGCAGCTTGAGTCAGGCGAGGCGCTTGACGACAATTTTCGCGGTATGGCAGCAGACGAGATTGAGCGCTTCCGCCGCGAAATCGTCGAGCGTACCGGCGACGCGCAAGCCGGCCAAAACATCACTGACCAAGACCTGCTGCGCGAGGTGATGAACACAGTTGGTAAAGCTGGCCGCCTGGGTGACTCCATACGCTGTGTTGTGTCTGTGTCCATGCTTACTGAGGGCTGGGACACCAACACTGTTACCCACGTTCTGGGTGTGCGGGCTTTTGGCACCCAGTTGCTGTGTGAACAAGTCATTGGCCGCGCCCTGCGCCGCCAGTCCTATGAGTTGAATGAGGATGGGCTTTTCAATGTTGAATACGCTGACGTGCTGGGCATCCCGTTTGACTTCAATGCCAAGCCCGTCGTTGCGCCGCCGCAAAAGCCACGTGAAACCATTCAGGTCAAAGCCGTCAAGCCTGACCGTGATGCGCTTGAAATCCGCTTCCCGCGCGTACAGGGCTACCGCGCTGAACTGCCTGAAGAGCGCTTGACGGCCGAGTTCAATGACGACTCTGTTTTGACGCTCACGCCCGACCTGGTGGGCGCCACTGAAACAAAGCAGTCCGGCATCATTGGCGAAACGGTGGACTTGAACCTCGTTCACACCGGTGACGTGCGCCCGTCGCAAATGGTGTACGAGCTGACCTCACACCTGGTGCTGTCCAAATACCGTGACGCCAATGGCGAGCCGCAGCTACACCTGTTTGGCCAGCTCAAGCGCATTGCCCGCCAGTGGCTAGACGGCTACCTCGTCTGCAAGGGCGGCACCTACCCGGCCCAGCTCAAATACAAAACCCTGGCCGACATGGCTTGCAACCGCATAGAGGCCGGTATTTTGCGCACACTGGTGGGCAGTCGCCCCATACAAGCCGTGCTTGACCCATACAACCCCACGGGCAGCACCGCGCACGTCAACTTCAACACCTCCAAAACCGAGCGCTGGGAAACCAGTGCCAAGCACTGCCAATTGAACTGGGTGATTCTCGACAGCGATTGGGAGGCCGAGTTTTGCCGCGTGGCGGAGGCACACGCAAAGGTCAAGGCCTACGTCAAAAACCACAACCTGGGCCTGGAAGTGCCTTACCGCTACGGCTCTGAAATGCGCCAATACCGTCCTGACTTTGTCGTGCGGGTGGACGACGGACATGGCGAAGATGATTTGCTGAACCTGGTGGTTGAGATCAAAGGCTTTCGCGGTGAAGACGCCAAGGTTAAAAAGGAAACCATGGACATCTACTGGGTGCCTGGCGTCAACAATCTTGGCACGCATGGCCGCTGGGCGTTTGCCGAGTTCACTGACGTTTACCAAATGCAGGACGACTTTGCAAAGAAGGTCGAAGACGTGTTTAACGCAATGGTTGATGGCTTTGTAAACGGGCAGATCCCATGACCGACGTCATCCCCAAACCCGAAAACCTGGCATCACTGGTTTTTGTCATTCGTGGCGAAAAGGTGTTGCTCGATGCTGATCTGGCCATGCTTTACGGCGTGGAAACCGGTGCTTTGAACCGCGCGGTCAAGCGCAATATTGAACGGTTTCCAGCCGACTTCATGCTGAAACTAACCCCAGAAGAATGGGAAGACTTGAAATGCCAAATTGGCATCTCAAGTTCACCTGTTGCCGCAGCCAAGGCCAAGAAGCTTAGGGTTATGCGGTCACAAGTTGTGACCGCAAGCGCACACGGTGGCCGCCGCGCTATTCCCTACGCCTTTACCGAACAAGGCGTTGCCATGCTCTCTAGCGTTCTGCGCTCCCAGCGCGCGGTTGAGGTCAACATTGCCATCATGCGCACCTTTGTGCAGTTGCGCCGTCTGATGGACTCCAACCGCGACTTGGCCCGCCGCATTGAGGCCATGGAAACCCGCTACGACGAGCAGTTCTCGCAGGTCTTCGACGCCATCAAGCAACTGATTGCTGACGACCAGGACAAAAAGGCCAAGCCCAAGCGTTCCATCGGCTTTCTCCCATAAAAACACATCCCGCAGACCACCATGGCCACCAAACAACCCAAAGCCCCCAAACCAGCGTTAAGCGTAGAAACGCTCAAACACGACGACGCCACACGCAAAAACATCCCCACCGCTGAATACCAGTCCGTCATGGCCAAGGACGAGCAAAAGCCTGTGCGGGTGGAATATGAAAGACGCAACAAAGACCTGGACCCGCAACTTGTCTGGCGCGGCAAAGACGAGCAGGACTGGTCCAACCTTATCGTGCAGGCACCGCCGCTGTACATCCAGGAAAAGGTTCACCCCAAGGTATTGATTGACGATTTGAAGCGTCAGAGCGAGAAGGCGGCTGAGGCGGCAGCGCAGGTTGACCTGTTTGCAGACTTCAACGGCCTGCCCAACACCGAGGCCAAAACCGAGTTTTACCAGCACGATGCCCATTGGGCAAACCGCATGATCTTGGGTGACTCTTTAAGCGTGATGGCCAGCCTGGCTGAGCGTGAAGGCCTGCGCGGCAAGGTGCAGTGCATTTATTTTGATCCGCCCTACGGCATCAAATTCAATAGCAATTTTCAATGGAGTACAACGAGTCGCGACGTGAAAGACGGTAACGCCGAGCACATCACGCGCGAGCCGGAGCAGGTCAAGGCGTTTCGGGATACCTGGCGCGATGGTATTCATTCATACCTCACCTATTTGCGTGATCGGCTGACCGTGGCTCGGGATTTATTGACCGATTCGGGGTCGATTTTTGTGCAGATTGGGGACGAGAACGTGCATCGGGTACGGGCGGTGATGGATGAGGTTTTTGGGGACGAAAACTTTGTTTCAACCATTGCGTATGCGAAAACTACCGGATTTGCTGGGGATACGCTTTCAAATGTTGCTGACTACATGGTTTGGTTTGCTAAGAAAAAGGACTTGCTGAAATACCGTGATCTCTACACGGCAAAGCAAGCGGGCGAAGCGGGCGCGACAAAGTATCGAGAAATATCTTCCATTCAGGCGCTTAGGAACAGTACGCATGAACGGACTCGCCTTGCGACATCAGCTGATTTGACGTCGCAAGGTGCGGCCAGTTCAGTGCAGATGTTTCCGTTTGCTGGACGCGAATGGTTAGCTCCGAAGGGACTTCATTGGAAAACTACTGTTGAAGGCTTGATTCGTACGGCAAAAGCAGATCGAGTAATGGAAGAGGGTGCATCCATAAGGTATGTGCGTTGCCTTGATGACTTTTCTGCTACGCCGCGAACTAATCTCTGGCTTGACATCGGCGGCGTACAAAGCAGAACTGATCCCAAGATTTATGTAGTTCAAACGGCAACCGAGGCTGTGCAACGTTGCGTCCTCATGACGACCGATCCCGGCGATCTCGTCCTAGACCCCACCTGCGGCTCCGGCACCACAGCCTACGTCGCCGAACAATGGGGCCGCCGCTGGATCACCATCGACACCTCCCGCGTCGCTCTTGCACTCGCCCGCGCCCGCATCATGGGTGCGCGCTACCCGTTTTATTTACTGGCTGACAGCAAGGAAGGGCAGGTCAAAGAAGCTGAAGTTACCCGTACCGTGCCGGCTAGCGCGCCCACACGCGGCAATGTGCGCCAGGGTTTTGTGTATGAGCGGGTGCCGCACATCACGCTCAAGTCCATAGCCAACAATGCCGAGATTGACGTGATTTGGGACAAATACCAGCCTGCGCTGGAAGCGCTGCGGGTTGAACTGAACAGCGCACTGGGCAAGGCCTGGCAAGAGTGGGAGATTCCCCGCGAGGCGGCTGAACCATGGCCTGCCAAAGTCAAAAAACTACATACCGACTGGTGGCAGCAGCGGATCAGCCGGCAAAAGGACATTGATGCGTCCATAGCAGCCAAGGCCGAGTTTGAATACCTGTACGACAAGCCGTATGACGACAAAAAGAAGGTGCGCGTGGCCGGGCCTTTCACGGTTGAAAGCCTGTCGCCACACCGCGTGCTGGGGGTAGATGAAAACGATGAACTCATTGACCCGAACAACCAAAAGTCTGCTGAACGCGCTGCTGAGTACGCCGCAGAACGCAATTTTGTTCAAATCATTCTTGAAAACTTGAAGTCTGCTGGCGTGCAGCAGGCGCACAAAGACAACAAGATTGACTTCACCTCGCTCACACCGTGGCCTGGCGACCTGGTGTGTGCCGATGGCCGCTATATGGAGGGTGCTGAAGAGAAGCGTGCCGCCGTCTTTATCGGCCCCGAGTTTGGCACCGTTAGCCGCCCCGACCTGGTAGCTGCTGCACGTGAGGCAGGCGACGCAGGTTTTGACGTGTTGATTGCCTGCGCATTCAACTACGACGCGCACAGCAGCGAGTTCGACAAGCTGGGCCGCATACCGGTGCTGAAAGCCCGCATGAACGCCGACCTGCACATGGCCGAAGACCTGAAGAACACCGGCAAAGGCAACCTGTTCGTGATCTTTGGCGAACCAGACATCGACATTCTTGAAGCTGAAGACGGCCAGGTGCGCGTCAAGGTCAATGGCGTAGACGTCTTTCACCCTAACACAGGAAAAGTACAAAGCGACGGCGCCGACGGCATTGCCTGCTGGTTCATAGACACCGACTACAACGAAGAAAGCTTTTTCGTCCGCCAAGCCTACTTCCTGGGCGCCAACGACCCGTACAAAGCGCTGAAAACCACGCTGAAGGCAGAGATAAACGAAGAAGCATGGGCCACGCTAAACAGCGATACGTCACGGCCATTCGACAAGCCGAAGTCGGGGCGGATTGCGGTGAAGGTTATCAATCATCTTGGGGATGAGGTTATGAAAGTGTTTAAGGTATGAACAATCAATCGACAACAAAACCCACCGTATTTATTGCATCACCGTATACCCGTGGCGATCCCGCAATTAATACGCACTTTCAATGCGCGATGTTTGATCGTCTGTTGACTGACGGAAGGGTGCTTCCAGTAGCCCCACTCTGGACACATTTTCAGCACTTATTGTTCCCCAGACCGTATGCCGATTGGCTCGCGTACGATCAAGCGATGCTAAGACTCTATGACTGCTGCCTGCGTCTGGATGCTACTCACACAGCAACTGGCTACAACGAATCGATTTCATCCGGCGCTGATGCTGAAGTTGATACATTTCGGCGGATGGGCAAGCCCGTATTTTTTTCGGTGGATAGTCTCTATGCTTGGGTCGAACAAATTCAGGAGTAGTGATGCAAAACAAGCGGATGGAGAATTCAATACGGAGTCTGGTTAATCTGTATACGGTTGTAATTGGTGCTGCGCTTTCACTAGCTGTTGCTGGGGCAATAGACATAAATAAAGGGTTGTCATCGCTCAGCGTCACTTCGATACTCCTGTTCGTAGCTTTTATAGCCACGCTCTTTCCTTTCTTTCATGGAGCGTTGCGGCACCTAGATGACGCGTATCTAGAAAATCAAAATCCTTCCATGAAGACTTCAGCATTGATTGTTGATTTCGCGCTTCTTTTTCTACATGCGTTGGCCTTCTTGGTGCTTTCGCAATTGTTGAAACGCCCTGCGGATTTTGCGTGGTTTTTGATTGCGGTTCTTATGATTGATGTGGTGTGGGGCATATTCATGCATCTTGCTTCGCCTGCAAAAGACAAATGGTCTGCGGAGTCGCGCTGGACAACTATCAATTTCTTTTTTATTGCAGTCGGTCTGTTGTATTTGATTGACCAAGAAATTTATCTTGGTGCGGTAGTCCTGACATCTAAGCTGGCCTGGCTTTTAGCTATCGGCTGCGTAACGCGATCAACTGTTGACTACATCTGGTGTCGTGACCTTTACTTTCCGAAGTGACTAAAGTGCCAAATGGACTTCCGCATCTCCGACACCTTCACCGATAGCCTTGCCAAGTTAACCGGCGACGAGCAAAAGCTCGTCAAAACCACCGCCTTTGACTTGCAAATGAACCCGGTTAATCCGCGCATGAGTTTGCACAAGCTGGACAAGGCGAAAGACAAAAACTTTTGGTCAGCCCGTGTTGGCAGTGACATTCGGCTGATATTGCATAAAACAGCCACCAGTCTGCTGCTTTGTTATGTAGACCACCACGACAAGGCTTACAGCTGGGCTGAACGGCGTAAGCTGCAAACGCACCCCACCACGGGTGCTGCGCAATGGGTTGAGATTCGTGAACGGGTAGAAGACGCTGCACCCGCCTGGCCGCATGTGGCGGCTGAGCCTGCGCCCAAGCCGTGGATGTTTGCACCACCCGCCACAGCCAAACAATTGCTGTTTGCCCAGCGTACAGACGCAGAACTGCTGGGCTATGGCGTGCCTGCGGAGTGGCTGGCCGATGTGCGTGCTGCCGATGAAGATGGCTTGATGGCCCTGACTGACCACCTGCCCAAAGAAGCTGCAGAAGCTTTGCTGGAGCTGGCTACTGGCGGCACGCCGGCCCTGCCGCTGGTAGCAGCCGCAAATGCCAACCCGTTTGACCACCCCGATGCACAGCGCCGCTTCAGGGTCATGCACGATGTGGACGAGCTGGAGCGGGCGCTGTCAGCCCCGTGGGAAAAGTGGGTTACCTTTTTGCATCCGGCCCAGCGTGAATTTGTAGAGCGCGACTACAGCGGCCCGGCGCGTGTGTCTGGTTCTGCAGGTACGGGCAAAACTATTGTGGCCCTGCACCGTGCGGTTTTTTTGGCGCGCAAGCACCCTGACAGCAGGGTGCTGCTGGCGACATTTTCAGAGCCGCTGGCCAGTGCATTGCACCAAAAGCTGCGTTTGTTGATCAGCGGTACGCCCAGGCTGGCAGAGCGGCTGGAGGTGCAGTCTGTTACCGGTATCGGTGAAAGGCTTTACAGCGCGAAAGTAGGGCGATTGAAGTTGGCGTCTAGCCAAGCCGTCGCGCTTGCCTTGCGCCAAGCGCTTGCGCAGACCGCATCAACTGTGACGCCCCCACTAACGCTGGCCTTTGTTGAATCAGAGTGGCGTGACCTGATAGATGAGTGGCAGGTAGAAAACTGGGAGGCTTACCGTACGCTGGTGCGCCTTGGTCGTAAAACGACGTTGCCAGAAAACCGACGCGCCGCTGTCTGGGCCGTGGTTGAGCATGCACGGGCACAGTTGGCGGCTCTTGGCTTGGTAACGCACGCACAAATGTTCAGCCAACTGGCCAGGCACTTTGAAAGCGCGACAAGTTCGCCATTCGATTTTATTGTGGTGGACGAGGCGCAGGACGTTTCAGTGGCGCAGCTCAAGTTTTTGGCTGCGCTGGGCTCGCAGGCTGGCCAACCCAAGGCAAACAGCCTGTTTTTTGCAGGCGATTTGGGGCAGCGAATCTTTCAGTTGCCTTTCTCATGGAAGGCTTTGGGGGTAGATGTACGGGGCCGTGCCCGTACGCTAACCATCAATTACCGTACCTCGCATCAGATTCGGGCTCAGGCAGACCGTTTGCTGGATGCCGAGGTGGCGGACGTGGACGGAAATGTGGAAACGCGCAAAGGCACGGTTTCTGTTTTTAACGGGCAACAGCCACTGATTCAGATTTTTGAAAACGAAACCAAAGAGGCTGCTGGCGTTGCTGAGTGGCTAAAGCGCCATAGCCAGCAAGGTGTGCGAGCTTTTGAGATGGCCGTTTTTGTTCGCTCAGAAGCACAGCTTGATCGTGCTAAAGATGCGGTGGGTGCTGCGGGGCTTGACTTTTGTGTTCTGGACGACAAGGTCAGGCCAGAAGAGACCAAGGTGTCGATTTGCACCATGCATCTGGCAAAAGGCCTGGAATTCCGTGTCGTGGTCGTTATGGCTTGCGATGATGAAGTAGTGCCATTGCAAAGCCGCATTGCAAACATCGTTGACAGCGCTGATTTACAAGAGGTGTACAACACAGAACGGCACCTGCTGTACGTGGCGTGTACGCGCGCCAGAGATGCGTTGCTGGTGACGGCAACCGAGCCAGCGTCAGAATTTCTAGATGATTTGGTGAAATAGATACTATAAATTTAATAGCTGCTTGCGCCCGAATCGATTGGGCTACAGGCATTTTTGATACCTGAAAAAGGCGATTTTTGCCTTCAAAAACCTCAATTCAGGTGATTTGCAGATGCGAAAGCACCTTTGACCCAAGTCGCGGTATGCTGCATTTTTTAACCGGAGCCACTCATGCAACTCAAAACTGCACAAGACTTTGACCAGGAACTGTTGATTTTGTTTGACGCCTACGTGCACGGCACGATTGACCGCCGGGGCTTTTTAGACCGCGCACAAAAGTTTGCTGTGGGCGGCATGACAGCTGCCGGGCTGCTCGCCGCCCTGAGTCCCGACTTTGCCCGGGCCCAGGTCGTGCCCAAGGACGACAAACGCATCACCACTGAAATGCTTGACTACCCTTCAACGGCGGGTAACGGCACCGTCAAGGGCTACCTGGCCAAGCCCGCCAACATGACTGGCAAGCTGCCGGTGGTGCTGGTGATTCATGAAAACCGTGGCCTGAACCCACACATTGAAGACATCACCCGCCGCCTGGCGCTTGATAATTTTGTGGCCTTTGCGCCTGACGCGCTGACCCCACTGGGCGGCTACCCCGGCGACGAAGACAAGGCACGCGAACAGTTTGCCAAGCTTGACCAGACCAAGGCGGCAGCAGACTTTGTAGCTGCTGCCAATTATTTAAAAAACCGGCCTGAGTCCAACGGCAAGCTGGGTGCCGTCGGTTTTTGCTATGGCGGCGGCATTGTGCACATGCTGTCTACCCGCATGCCCGAGCTGAATGCCGGCGTGCCGTTTTATGGCAACCACCCAGTCGCAACTGAAGCAGTCAAAGTCAAGGCGCCGCTGCTGATTCATTTTGCGGGTGTTGACGAACGCATCAACGCGGCCTGGCCCGCCTACGAGGCCGCTTTAAAAGCAGCCGGGGCCAACTACATCGCCCACCAGTACGCGGGTACCCAGCACGGCTTTAACAACGACACCACGCCACGCTTTGATGCGGCGGCAGCCAAGCTGGCCTGGGGCCGCACGCTGGAGTTTTTCAATAAAACACTGCGAACCTGAATCGTTGGTTAACCACCTGCCCGCTTGACGATGTAGCTTTGCTTTTGCAGGGCCGCCATGACAGTTGCCACATGGTCGCCTTGCACTTCAATCACGCCATCTTTGGCCGTGCCGCCTGAGCCGCAGGCCGTGCGCAGCTGCTTGCCCAGCGCGGCCAGTGCCAGGGCATCCAGCGGCAAGCCCTTGACAAGCGTTACGCTCTTACCGCCACGGCCCTTGGTTTCGCGTGACACGCGCACCACACCATCGGTTTTAGGCAGCGCCTGTACTTTGCAAATGCAGGCGGCCACGGCCTGGCGGCAGTCTGGGCACATGCGGCCTGTGTCGGTGGAGTAAACCAGGCCGCCCAGACCCGCCAGGCCACCAAAGCCAGTATTTGTTTGCTTATTTTTCATCAGATGTCATCAGGCTTTCGGGTTGTGTATTCTGACGCATGCAAAATCAACGTACATGACTGAACACCTCCCCACCCCCGACAAAGAGCAAATCAACCTGCTCGAAACCTTTGACCGCCTGGGCCTTGCCCAGATTGCGCTGGTGTCCACCCCCGAGCAAGCCGCCGCTGCACTACAGGCACTGCAAAGCGAAAGTGCGCTGGGCTTTGACACCGAATCAAAACCCACCTTTGCCAAAAACGAAGCCTCAACCGGGCCGCACATCGTTCAGTTGTCAACGCTGCACAAAGCCTGGATTTTTCAGCTTGAAGACGCGGCGTGCCGCAGCGCGGTGGGCGAACTGCTGGAGTCACCCGGCATCATCAAGGCGGGTTTTGGCCTGGGTGATGACAAAAAACGCATCACCTACAAGCTCGGCGTTGACCTGCAAGGCGTGCTTGATTTGAACGCCGTGTTTCGCGAAAAAGGTTACCGCAAAGACATGGGTGTGCGCGGCGCTGTGGCGGTGATGTTCAACAAACGCTTTATCAAGTCTAAAAAAGCCAGCACCTCCAACTGGGCCAACACCCGGCTGACAGAAGCGCAAATCATTTACGCCGCCAACGATGCCTATGCCGCCATGCGGGTGTATGCCGCGCTGGAGATTTAAAAGCAGGGTTGGCAATGCTGCGCCGGGTCGTTAACATGTTTCCCTGCACATACAAGTCGCTGCCGCCATCATGACTCAGCCGTCCATGCCCAAAAGTCCAGACCGCCAGGTTGGCATCACGCTCGCTGTCATTCAGCTTTTCTTCACCCTGACCTGGACGGTGTACGTCATCTTTTTGCCGCAACTGGCAGCGCAGGTGGGTTTGGCCAAAGACATGGTGCTGGTGATTTTGATGATGGACCAGCTGATTTTTTTGGTGGCTGATACCGCCATGGGGGTGATGGCTGACAAAGCAGCACGCGTGTTTGGCAAGCTGGGCCGCTGGGTGGTGCTGCTGACGCTGGCATCTTGCGCAGCCTTTTTGCTGTTGCCTTGGGTAGCTTCAACCGGGCCGCAGGCGCAGTGGCTGTTTCTGGCGCTGACAGTTGTATGGTCAGTCACATCATCTGCATTGCGCGCGCCGCCTCTGGTGCTGCTGGGCAAGTATGCGGCATTGTCAGCTGTTCCCCGCTTGGCCAGTGTGTCGTTGATTGGCCTGGGCATTGCGGGGGCGATGGCACCTTACCTCACGGTGGCCTTGCGCGGTATTGACCCGCGCTGGCCGTTTGCTTTGTCCAGTCTGTCATTGGTGCTGGTCACATTTGGTATTGTGTGGGCAGAGCGCGCGTTAAAAAACGGCGCTGTAGCAGCCAGTAAAACTGTGCCCGAGCAAACGAGAGATTTTGCAAGCAAGCCGCCCATGGCCCCGTTTCTGGCTGCCATGGCTTTGCTGGGCATGGGTTTTCAAATTCATTCGTCACTTAATTCTGCGCCGCAGTATTTGCGCTTTGTCAAGCCTGCTGATCTTGAATTTTTACTCCCGGTTTTCTGGGTTGGCTTTAGCGTGCTGATGCTGGTTGCCAGCCGATTGACTGCACGTTACGGCGGCTTGCTGGTGATGGGCGTGGCCGGGTGTGTGGGGGCACTGGCCACTTATGCGGCCACCCTTGCTGGCACGCTTGAACTCTTGATGGCCGCACAGTTTGCAGCGGGTGGTGCCTGGGGTGTTTTGATGATGAGTGCGTATGCCAGCGCGCTGCTGATAGGCCGCACCGGGCGTGAAGGGCTGGTGACGGGCACCATGTTTTCACTGCTCGCGCTGGCCGCGTTTGCGCGCATGGCACTGGTGGCGGCACAGCTGAACAAGGATGCACAGTTTGCAGTGCTTCTGACCTGGCTGCCCACTGCCGCGTGGCTGGCTGCCGGGGCGCTGTTGATGGCGATGGGCTGGCTGTTGCGCGGCCCGCGCTTGCAGCGCATTAAAATTTGACCTTCATTTCTTTATTGGGGACCTTTTCATGCTCACACTCTGCGGCTTTCCTGTCTCAAATTACTACAACAAAGTCAAACTCGCCCTGCTCGAAAAAAACATACCTTTTGCTGAAGAGTTTGTCACGCCCAAGACTGTCGATGCCGCAGCGCTTGCTGCTTCACCCCTTGGCAAAATTCCGTTCATTCGTACGCCGCAGGGCACGCTGTGCGAGAGCCAGGCCATTCTTGACTACCTTGAATCGGCCTACCCCACGCCCTCGCTTTTACCAACTGATGCATATGCAGCAGCCAAGGTGCGGGAGTTGATCACCTACATCGACCTGCACGTAGAACTGGTGGCACGCGAGCTGTATGCGCAAGCGTTTTTTGGCGGTGTGGTGAGTGAAGGCACCCAGGCGCGGGTGCGCAAACAGCTTGAGAAAAACATCGCTGCGCTCAAGTCACTCATCAAGTTTGCGCCTTACGCAGCAGGGGACATGTTTACCCAGGCCGACTGTGCCGCGTTTGCTTCATTGCCGTTGGTGGGCATGGCGACCAAGGCGATTTATGGTGAAGACCTGCTTTTGACAGGCGGCGTGGACTACAAGGCTTACATCAAAATGATTGGCGAGCGGCCAAGCGCACAAAAAGTACTGGCAGACCGTAAGGCGACTACCGCAAAACCATAACGACGTCTGCATGGCATCAATAATTAGCTATTAAAAAAATAGCTGCTTGCACCCGAATCTATTGGGCTACAAGCTTAAAAAGCATCTGAAAAATGCCTTTTTTGCTGTTTTTATAGCTTTTTTTGGATGAATGAGCTTATGCAAACTGCTGCACAGGCTCTTCAAGCTGCGTTTTATCCGCCCGGTGCGCCAGCGCCATCACCTCCAGCGGATGCAATCCCTTGAGCTTGTGGTCGCTCCACATCCTGCGCCAGCCTCTAGAGCCGGGCAGGCCGTGGCGCAGGCCCAGCATGTGCCTGGCAATGGCACTCCACGGCGTACCGTGCTCTGCCAATTCTCGCGCCATGTAGTCGCACATCTGCGCCTCGACATCTTCACGCGTCAGGGTTGCGGGCACTTCTCCAAAAAATTCAGCGTCCCACGAGGCCATCAACCACGGGTTGTGGTACGCCTCACGGCCCAGCATCACACCGTCGAGTTGCTGCAACTGTTCGGTGATTTGCGTGTTGGTGGTGATGCCGCCATTGATGGCGATGTTCAAGTGCGGAAAGTCACGCTTGAGCTGATGCACCAGTGCGTAGCGCAGCGGCGGCACTTCGCGGTTTTCTTTCGGGCTCAGACCTTTCAGCCAGGCGCTGCGGGCGTGCACGATGAAGGTGTTGCAGCCGGCCAGGCTCACAGCGCCTACAAAGTCGCGTACAAAGTCATAACTTTCAACTTTATCAATGCCAATGCGGTGCTTGACGGTGACGGGAACGCTCACCACATCCACCATCGCCTTCACGCAATCAGCCACCAGTTGCGGTTCGGCCATCAGGCAGGCACCGAAAGCACCGCGCTGTACCCGCTCGCTGGGGCAACCGCAGTTCAGGTTGATCTCGTCATAACCCCACTGCTCACCCAGTTTGGCGCAGTGGGCCAGATCAGTTGGTTCACTGCCGCCCAACTGCAAGGCGACTGGGTGCTCCTGGTCGTTAAACCGCAGATGCCGCGCCACATCGCCATGCACCAGCGCGCCAGTGGTCACCATCTCGGTGTACAGCAGGGCATGACGGCTGAGCAGGCGGTGCAAAAAGCGGCAATGCCTGTCGGTCCAGTCCATCATGGGCGCAACGGACAAGCGCCAGGGACTGATTTCAGATGTTGAAGATAACGATGACATACGGGTATTTTCCCAGATACAGGAACGCGCGAGCTTCGTCGTCCCCCGGTCATCATCAGCCGCTATCGTCCGACAGCCAACAACAGCATTTGCTGATGGCCTCAAGGAGCAGGCCATGCGTCAATCAATAATTACATTTTTAAAAAGAGCTGCCATGAAAAAATTTGAACTGACTCCCGATATGTTGACCATGAGCGGCACTTTTTACCCGAATGGTTATGCCTTCATCATGTTCCCCAACGCGATGATGGCCGAGCGCGCTGCGCTTGAAATAGCTAATTTACCGTTTGGCGACAGCGTCATGCTTCTGAATGCGGCAACTGTGCTGCGTGACATCGGCAAGGTTGAAGGCGACTCTGACATCGTTCTGCCCTCGGTTGGCACAGAAGGCGCTACCGTGCGCAAATATGTTGACTGGGCGCGCAAGGGCCATTGCGCATTGATGGTCAAGGTTGATTCAGACGAGGAAACCGAGCTGGTGATGCAAGCGGCCAGACAGGCATCTTTTTCATACGGCCAGCGCTATCACTTGCTGGCTATGGAAGATCTGGAATAAACGCATCTGCCTTTCGGTAACATGGCCGCAGACCATGTTCGCCTTTTAAGGATTTGCTGATGACTGACCTGCCCAAGCTTGACCTTTATTACTGGCCCACACCCAACGGCTGGAAGATTTCCATCATGCTTGAGGAGTGCGGCTTGCCCTACAACTTCGTGCCCATCAACATTGGCAAGGGCGAGCAGTTCACGCCAGAATTTTTGGCCATCAGCCCGAACAACCGCATGCCCGCCATCGTGGACCACGCCCCCACTGGCGGCGGTGCACCCATCGCGGTGTTTGAAAGCGGCGCCATCTTGCAGTACCTGGCTGACAAAACCGGGCGATTTTTACCCACTGACCTGCGTGGCCGCTACCAAACCCTGCAATGGCTGATGTGGCAGATGGGTGGGCTGGGGCCGATGGCCGGGCAAAACGGGCATTTTTTACTTTACGCGCCTGAAAAAATTGCCTACGCCATAGACCGCTACAGCAAGGAAGTGGATCGCCTGTATGGCGTTCTCAATGCGCAGCTGGGTGCAACCCAAGCTTATGTTGCGGGCAGTGACTATTCGATTGCCGACATGGCGATTTTCCCGTGGGTACGCACACACAAGGCGCAGCAGGTTGACCTGAACAAATTTGCGTATGTGCAGCGCTGGTACAACGCCATGTTTGACAGGCCAGCCGTCAAACGCGGGCTTGACGTGGGCAAAGAGCTGCGGGCCCCCGCATTGACCGAGGACGCACGCAAGGCGCTGTTTGGTCAAACCTCTGCCAGCGTTCAAACCGGAGCCCACAAGCATGATTGATTTTTACTTTGATGTGTCCAGCCCCTGGACTTACCTTGCGTTTCGCAACATTCAGCCAATGGCCAAAGAGCTGGATGTGACCATCAACTGGCGGCCCGTGCTGGTGGGCGGTATTTTCAACACCGTGAACCAGCGCATGTACGCCTCGCGTGAAGACAGTACCTCCCCGCGCAACCGTTACATGCTGAAAGACCTGCAAGATTGCGCGAGGCAAACAGGCATAACCATCGTTTTTCCGCCCAAGGTGTTTCCAGTCAACAGCGTCAAGGCGATGCGCGGTTGCATCTGGCTGGCGCGTGATGCAAAAAGTCAAGGCCTCTACATGGGCTTTGTTGAAGCTGTTTTTGCAGCTTACTTCACGCGGCAAGAAGACATTTCACAAGACGCCGTGCTGGCCAGCATTTGCCGCCAGACCGGTGTAGATGCCGATGCTTTCATGGCAGGCATTGGCCAGCCAGACATCAAGGAAGCCCTCAAAGCCAACACGGATGAAGCTATTCAGCGCGGTGCTTTTGGTGTGCCCAGCTTTTTTGTCGGCGACGACATGTACTTTGGCAACGACAGGCTTGAGCTGCTGCGCCTGGCAGTATTAAGGGCTAAAGGTTGAGGGCTAAAGCTCGCTCAATTTAGCTGGGCGACTTTCGTCAGACTGAATGAACGAGTCCTCCCACTGCGTCTTGAAGCGGCCTGATTTGTTCGCATCAAAAGCGCCCGTGCCGTCTGGGTTAAACCCGGCCGGTTGCCGCGCTGGCAAAGGCTTGAGCGCATCGTTGGTGTTCAGCTCTTTCAGTGCCGCCGCTTTGGCCGCCAGCCTTTTTTCTTTGGTAAAACTGTCCAGGTCTGCATGAAAACTGCTGTTGCCGCCACGCGTGGCCTGCGCCTCGACCTGGTCCTCAATCTCCAGTTCGCCTAAAAACGCAGCCCGCATGGCGCTGGCTTTGGGCAGCTTGACACTGCGAACCACGGTATATGCGATGCGGCAGTCTGACAGCAATGACTCTTTGAGCTCACGGTTGGTTTTGCTCAAGCCGCGCTTGCCCGGCACGTCGACACAGCCGACCACGTTGCCGTTGTAAGTGCAAACAGTGAAGGTGCAATAAACGCCCTCCAGCAGTTGTTGCCAACGCGCACCGCCACCATTTTTGTCTTTGCTGACCGGCATGGTGAAACGCAGCACAGGCAGCTTGACCATGACCAGATGGTCATGAAACGTGTTGCGCAACCACTTGAACACTTCATGCTCTTCGTTGGTAATCAACACCCGCGATGTGAGTGGCCAGGTATCGGGCATGCGCATGCTGCCATTGGCTTTGGCGCGTAGCCACAAGGCGTAGGCAACAGCGCCCACCAGCAAGCCAGGCACCAGCCCCATACAGATCGTGAGGAATGTTGACAGGTTCAAAATGGTTCCCTATGTGTAGGCCAACTTGCTATGCGTGATACGCCATGTATCCATATTAATACTTTGCATCACAATCACAGCGCTTGTTACCAGCGGTTTCAACTGCTGCATGCAGGCTTTGCGAGGGTGCTGCCCCTACAACAGCGCCCGGACGCGAATCACATGCGCCACCGCTTCAATTGCGGTCACCACATCTGCACCCGGTTGGCTTTCAACGTCGATGATGTTGAAGGCCAGCTCGCCTCGGCTTTTGTTCATCATGTCGATGACGTTGACCTTTTTATCAGCCAGCACCGACAGCACATGGCCCAGCACGCCCGAGGTGTTGTGGTTTGAAAAGGTGATACGTGAGGTACCTGGCGTGCGTGTCATGTTGACAGCCGGAAAGTTCACCGAGTTGGTGATATTGCCGCTTTCCAGGTAGTCCATCAACTGGTTGGCAGCCATCACGGCGCAGTTTTCTTCAGACTCTTCGGTGCTGGCACCGATGTGCGGCATGGCGATGACGTTGGGGTGGTTCAGCAGCAGTGGCTCGGGGAAATCGCAGACGTATTTGCCCAGCTTGCCTTTGCTAAGGCTGCGTTCAATAGCGTTTGAATCCACAATCGTTTCACGTGCAAAGTTCAGCAGCACCGCGCCGGGCTTCATCAAGGCCAGTGCCTCGTCATTGATCAAATGTTTGGTCGCATCCATGGCGGGTACGTGCAGAGAAATATAGTCAGCCCTTGCCAGCAGCGCCTGCAAATTCTCCATGCGCGTGACTTCATTGGACAGGCGCCAGGCCGCGTCAATTGACAGCGCCGGGTCAAACCCCACCACCTTCATGCCCATGGCCAACGCCATGTCGGCCACCATCGAGCCAATCGCGCCCAGACCCACAATGCCCAGCGTCTTGCCCTTGATCTCGCCACCGGCAAAGCGGGCTTTTTCTTTTTCCAACAGGGTAGACATCTCCGCCGCGTCCGTCATGGTCGTCAGTGAATTGACATACGCCATGCCCGGCAAAATACCGCGCGTGGCCAGCAGCATGCCCGCCATCACCAGTTCTTTGACGGCATTGGCGTTGGCCCCCGGCGTGTTGAACACCACAATGCCGCGCTTGCTGTAATCCGCAATCGGCACGTTGTTGACACCAGCCCCTGCACGCGCGGCAGCTAGCAGTGACTTGGGCACTTCAATATCAGCCAGCTTTTGGCTGCGCAACAAGAATGCATCGGGCTGGCTGATGTCGCTGCCGACTTCGTAGGACTGGCGCGGGAAACGCTCCAAGCCCTTGATGGAGATCTGGTTGTAGGTTCTGACCTTATGCATGACGGTGCTCAAGCGGTGACTTCGTTAAAAGCCCAGGTCAACCACGGCATCAAGGCCTTCAAATTCGCAGCTTCGACCGTCGCGCCGCACCAGATGCGCAGCCCGGCGGGCGCGTCCTTGTACGCGCCAATGTCGTAAGCCACGCCTTCAGCGTCCAGTAGCTTGACCATTTTCTTCACATCATCTGGCGTCAAAGTTAGCACCAAGCAGACACTGGTGTTCGAACGAGTTGCCTTGTCGCGTGCCAAAAAAGATATCCAGTCATTTGCAGCCACAAAATCTTCAATGACTTTGAGGTTCGCTTCGCTTCTGGCTATCGTTCCCTTTACACCACCAATGCTTTCAACCCACTGCAGCGCATCCAGGTAGTCAGACACACACAGCATCGACGGCGTGTTGATGGTCTCGCCTTTGAACAAACCTTCAGTCACCTTGCCGCCCGACTTCATTCGAAACACCTTGGGCATCGGCCACGGTGGGCTGTATTCCTCAAGCCTTTGAATCGCGCGTGGGCTCATGATCAACATGCCGTGCGCACCTTCACCGCCCAGCACTTTTTGCCATGAATAAGTCACCACGTCCAGCTTGTCCCACGGCATGTCCATTGCAAACACGGCCGATGTGGCGTCGCACAGCGTCAGGCCAGCACGGTTGGCAGGTATCCAGTTGCCGTCAGGCACCTTCACGCCAGACGTCGTACCGTTCCACACAAACACCACGTCGTTGTCAAAATTAACAGGTGCAAAGTCAGTGATGTCGCCATAGGCCGCCTTGAGGGTGTTGGTGTTGGGCAGCTTGAGCTGTTTGACAATGTCAGTCACCCAGCCAGCGCTGAAAGATTCCCACTCCAGCACATCAACGCCACGCGGCCCCAGCAGCGACCACATCGCCATTTCAATCGCCCCCGTGTCAGACCCCGGCACCACAGCCACGCGGTACCCTTCCGGCAAACCCAGAATGCGAGCCGTCTCAGTACAAGCCAAACCCAGCGCCTTTTTACCCAAGGCAGAACGGTGCGACCGCCCCAGCGTGTCAAGCTGCAATTTGCTCACGTCATAACCCGGGCGCTTGGCGCACGGGCCTGATGAGAAGTTGGGGTTATTGGGTTTTAGGGTGGGTTGCATGTGGGTTTCTTGTTGAGTCTGTGAAGAATTTTCGGGACGTTTTGAATGCTGGATTGATTTGTTATCTTAGCAAGGGAGGGGTGGGTGTCGGGCGGCTCTCGAATACGCGGGAGTAGTCGACGGATGAATTGGTATCCTGGTGCAGGTCGGGTTACGCTACGCTAACCCGACTTACAGGGCTGAGATAGGAAGATGATGTTAAACATTGCTTGCACGACCTGACTAAGCGGTCCGTTCTTGCTTTGATTCATATGCTGGCTTTATTAATTTTTTGCTATTCAAATGTTCACAGGAGGAATCTATGAAAGTTTTACTGTCATTGTTTGCTTTTTTAATTTGCAACGGTGCTGCTGCCGTTGATCTTTTTGATGGCGCTCAGCCTCGTCCCTTCTCATTGGCCGATCGATTAGCGAGCGATGTAACGATTGGCGGATATCCGATTTGGCAGGCCGAGGGAAAGTGGCGAATAGCTAACATTTCTCAATATAGTTCCGGCGGATCAGCTATGCCTGTACCGCTCGGCGTTTTAGACGTTTTTCAGACTGACGAAAAAAAGTTTGTTGCAGTCATGCGGGTTACTGCAAATTTGGCACAAGCCACTGCCGGAGACTGGACTGATTCGCCATGTAAACGTGACGACATGCTGTTCAAAGCCACCATTGGTGGCTCATTCGCCAATGTCAACTGCGTCACTATCAACCATGTCGCGGGCTTCCCGGGAAACCCAAGCGGCAAGGCTGCTGAGCTATTTTCCCTTTTCAAGGAGCAAGGTGTCGAAGTGCCTCCTACAGTAATCCAAGTAGCTTTCACGCGATATACGAATAATTTGAGGAGGCTACAGGTATTGTTATATGTCAATCCCGAACTGGCGGGCTTCGCTCGCGATAGTGAACCCCTGTGGGGACGTAATTCTTGGCACAAATCTCAATCTGCAAGCGATGCAGATAAAAGACGATTTATTGGAACTTTAAGCGAATGGGCATTGCGCTTTGGCAAGCAAATGGACTTTGCATTTGACAAAAAGGCTGACGCATTTACTGGTGTGGAATCATGGCGCAGTGTTTACGCAGTGAAGCAACAAGCTATCCCAGTAGCAACACGCATTTCGCTGGATTGATTCTTCGTCCTGCACCACAAACCCACAGCGTAAGAGCGAAACACGGGGTCAGGTCTTGCTAAGCAACGTTTCGCCGACCAATGTCCGTAACTGCAAGACCAAGGCGCACCTCCGATTTCACTATCAATAAAGTAGCTGCTTGCGCATGTATCCATTGGCATGTAGCCGCTTTTGACACCCCAAAACGGCTCAAAAAAGCAGTTTTCAAGCAAACAAACGCTTTTTGAAGCCACTGCAACCCATTTTTAAGCCTCAAGAGGGCATTTTACCCATCAAATCAGCCTGTAAGCCAATAAATACGTGCGCTAGAAGCTATGAAATAAATAGCGTTTTGAAGCGGCTCGGGCTACAGCGAGATGTCGGGTTACGCTTCGCTAACCCGACCTACGGGGCTTGTCCTCTGGCGTGATGAACCCGATAGAGCGTTTGGGTGGTAGTGGTGGTGCGGCCAGCAGTTCCGCCATCGAATCCACCAATTCAGCGATATGGCGCTCATGCCGTGACACTTTGCGTTCCAGTGTGTTCACCTTGCCAGCCAGTTCCCGGTTACTGGCCAACATGCCGCGCAGCTCCACAAAAGCGCGCACCACATAGACGCTCAGCTCGGTGTCGCGTGGACTGTTGAGCAGCGTGGCCGCCATGATCGCCCCATGCTCGGTAAAGGCCATCGGAAGATATTTGCTGTAACGCCCACGCCCTGGCTTACCGTCCCCGCCTGCTGCGTCTAAGGTTGCAAATTGCAACCTTAGAGATTTCGCTTCGTCCGCATCGAGCTGGAACATGAAATCTGCGGGAAACCGCGCCAGGTTACGCCGTACCTGCTGGTTAAACCGCTTGGTCGTCTCACCGTAGAAGGCGGCTAAATCCGCATCGAGCACCACCCGCTGACCCCGAATCAGATGGATACGCTGCGCGATCTCGCCGATGGACAAAGGCGCAGTGTTTGGGAGTGTTGACGCTGTAGTGCTCATGATGGACATGATAAAACGGCAACTGTGGGACTCATCACTTGCATGTGAGTATTCGGTTAAAAACTTGAAGTGACTTGAACTGCAAAGCTGAAATGTCAGTTAATGGGAGCGGCTCAAAAAGGCAGCAGGACTGACAATTCGCGTACCTTGCCAGGTTTTCAAGCTCAACAGGTTATCGTCACTTGACACCAAAACTCCAGCATCATAGGCCATCGCTAGCGCCAGAAATTTGCAGTCTTTCAGGTCGCGGCATGCGCCTTCGGCCATTTGTTCGCTTTGCGCATCGGGCGTTAAAAGCGTTGTTTCCTGCTTGTATCTGGCAAAAAATGCAACGCGCTTGGTTGGGCTGGCATATGCGTCAAATCTGGGTCTGAGCATCACCCGTTCGAGTTCGCCAAGCGTAGCTGGCGACACAAACAAAGTGTGGCTGCCAAGGGCCGACATAAAGGCCTGACGTGGCACAGACGATGGCCGCAGCACGGCACTGATCAACGTGCTGGTGTCAAAAACTGCGCGATTGAGCAGGCTCAAAACGCAGTTACCTTAGTTCTTTGACCATCCGCACTACATCAGCATCGGTCAACTGCCGGGCTGCTGTGCGCATGTCGCTGGTTTTTGCCGCTTCTGCCTGCGCAAAAAAAGCTTCAAACCACTGCACCGCCTGCGTGCGCCTGGCTTTGACATCCTGCAAATCCGCCATGTCTTGTGGCGACACGATGAATGCCGCTGTACGGCCATGCCGGGTAATGGTGACCGGCTCACGCTGAACCGTATCTAGCAGCTGCCCAAAGCGGTTTTGCGCATCCATAGATGAAACTGTCAACATGTGTTGCTCCTGTTAAAACTAGCTAACCTGTACAGGTTAGACAGTTTATATGCGCTTTTTTTTGTTCTTTAAACAAGTTGAAATCGGCTCGAAAACTGCATTTTTTGGAGGTGGTCACAACGTGTGACCACCTCTATTTTTCCTACATTGCGTGAGCTTGAGACGAGTAAAATCATGCATCAACCTAGCAAGTAATGCTGGAGTTTTTATGGCTAACCAAACCAACCTTACTTCTACCCATTCTTTCAAGCAGCTAGCCAGCAAATACATCTGGTGGAAAACCGCTGATGAGGCCGTGGCTACGCCTGAGCGCGTGATGGCGCAGGTCATGAACATGGGTGACTATGCAGATGTTCAGACGCTTGTGCATGAAGTGGGCGATGAGGCATTACGTGGTGTGATTGCACATGCCGAAGCGGGGCAATTCAGCCCTCGCTCCTGGGCTTACTGGCATTACAGACTCGGCCTTGCGTGTGTAGAGCAAGTGCCACCTTTGCCATCGCGAAAGTTTCAATGACCGGTTTTTTCAAACCGCGCCTGGATATTTTGCCGCCAGCACAGCTTCGGCTGTGGCCTGAACTGCGGGCGGCTGCCGGATTTGGTTTTGTACTTTATGGCGGCACTGCGATTGCACTGCGACTGGGGCATCGGGTTTCGGTTGATTTTGATTTTTTCTCAGATCAACCGCTTGATCGTGATGCGCTTAAGGCGGCTTTTCCGTTTTTGGCTCAAGCTACTGTTTTACAGGATCAACCAAACACGTTCACTGTCAGTGTTCCGTACGGCGATGCAGAGCACGAGCATGTGAAGGTTTCGTTTTTTGGCACCATAGGCTTCGGGCGGGTTGGCACGCCAGAGCTGACCGACGACGGCGTTTTGCAGGTGGCTTGCCTGGACGACCTGATGGCGACCAAGGTCAAAGTGATTCTTCAACGTGCTGAAGCCAAAGACTACCGTGATATTGCGGCCATGGTGAGTGCGGGTGTGAGCTTGTCTGGCGGGCTGGCCGCTGCCCGGCAGTTGTACGGCGTTAATTTTCAGCCAAGCGAGAGCTTAAAGGCCATGGTCTACTTTGAAGATGGTGACCTTGCGACACTCACCCGTATAGAGAAGACTTGCCTGATTCAGGCGGTGAGCAAAGTAGGTGACCTGCCCAGCGTGTCTGTATCAAGCATGCGGCTTGGCCTGAATACCCACTAACCCACAGGCCAAGCCAGCTTCCCCCTCGCATCCATGTGTGTCAGGTACACGCGCAAATCAAACTCGTACTGGTGGTACTGGGGTTCCATGTAGGTGCAGAGCTTGTAGAAGTCCTTGTCGTGGTCTTTTTCCTTGATGTGGGCCAGCTCGTGCACGGTGATCATGCGCAAAAACTCGTCGGGCACTTCCTTGAACAGTGACGACACGCGGATTTCGCGTTTGGCTTTCAGCTTGTTGCCTTGCACACGGCTGATTTGCGTGTGGGTGCCAAGCGCGTGGGCAATGACTTGCAGGCGGTTGTCAAAGGCGACTTTTGACAGGGGCTCGGAGCTGCGCAAGAACTCGTTTTTCAGCGCCATCACATAGCCGTACAGCGCCTTGTCGGTTCGCACGCTGTGAGCGCGCGGGTATTTTTTGAGCAGCATGTCGCCCAGCTTGTCCTGGCTTTGCAGTTGCTGGACTTGCGATTGCAGGTTTTCGGGGTAGGCGCTGAGGTATTTCAAGGGAAACTGTTCTTGTTTTTTTAAAAGCAAATTATTGCAGTTGACTGTAACGGTAGCCATAGCAATGTGCACCTGTCGGTTGTGTTGACCTGATTACATTCCGAAAACCATATGTTGCATTGCGCGGCATTCGTCGTACACTAGTTTTGTATACAGAATACATATATATAAATCAAAACTGGAGACAAAAATGAAATTGAATCAATTTATCGCCACCAAAAGCGCCACGGCACTTTTGCTTTTGGCGATTGCTGGTGGTGCAATAGCGCAGGGTCTGCCGACCGCAACACCCGAAGCAGTAGGAATGTCTTCAGTCAAGTTGCAGGCCATGAAAGCGGCGCTGCAAACCGAAATTGACCAAGGCAAATTCCCTGGCGTTATCGTCATGATTGCGCGCAACGGCAAGCTGGTGTTTTCTGAAACGATGGGCCAACTGGACAAAGCCGCTGGCAAGCCACTGACCAAAGATGCCATTTTTCGCATCTACTCAATGACCAAGCCGCTGGCATCCGTCGCGGCCATGATGCTGGTTGAAGACGGGAAATTGCAGCTGACCGACCCGATCTCCAAATTTTTGCCCGAATTTACAAAAATGGGCGTGAGCGTTGCGCAAACCGATGCGGCGGGCTCCGTGACTTATACGGTTGTTCCGGCCACCAAAGCCATCACGGTCCAGGATTTGCTGCGCCACACATCGGGGCTGGCCTATGGTGAACTCACGCGCAACCCAGTGATCAAGCAGGCTTATATTGATGCGGGTGTTTACCAGGTTGGCGGCACAGACTATGACCACCGCAAAGTGACGCCAGCGCAACAAGTCACAGGTATGGCCAAAGCGCCGCTGTCAACGCAGCCAGGCAGCACATTTGAATACAGCATGTCGGTGGACATTTTGGGCCGGGTGGTTGAAGCCGCCAGTGGCCAAACTTTGGGTGTATTCCTCGATGAGCGCTTGTTCAAGCCACTCAAAATGGTGGATACCGGTTTCAAGATTCCCCAGAAGGATTTGAGCCGCATGGCGCAGCCGCTGGCGATTGATCCTGCGACTGGGCAAGCTAACAAATTGATGGATGTGACGATTGAGCCGGGCAATGCATCAGGTGGCGCGGGTGGCGTGTCTACCGCTGCTGATTACATGCGCTTTGCAGTGATGATGCAACGCGGCGGTGAACTTGATGGCCGTCGTGTTTTGAGCCCGACTACCGTCAGCCTGATGACATCAGACCATTTGGGCAGCAAGGTCGCTACCACACCACTGAGCCCTGGCGAGCTGCTGATGGGCGTACCTGGCTACACGTTCGGCCTCGGCTTCATGGTCAGGCAAGGCCCGGGAATTGCCGGTGTGCCGGGCTCTGAAGGCGAATACATGTGGGCGGGCGCTGGCGGTACGTTCTTTTGGGTAGACCCCAAGCAAAACCTGGCGGTGGTCATGATGTCGCAGTCACCTGGCCCTAGCCGTGGTGGGTATCGCCGTCTGATCAAGCAGCTGGTTTACGCTGCGATTGAGAAGTAAACGATCATGCAAACTGGCTGTTGCTGATGGCTTGCAGTAGCGCGGCCAGCAATGCATATGTCAGTTTTAAGGTCTTGCACGTGAGTTTTAATCGCTATTAAATTAGTAGCTGCTTGCGCCCGAATCTATTGGACTACAAGCTTAAAACAACCCTGAAAAAGACTCAAAACAGCTTTTTTCAGGGTCTTGGTGCTTCCAATAACTCTAAACCTCGCGCCTGAGTGCAGGGAACAAGATCACGTCGCGAATACTGGCGCTGTCGGTCAGGAGCATCATCAGCCGGTCAATGCCAACGCCGCAGCCACCTGTGGGCGGCATGCCGTATTCAAGAGCGCGCACAAAGTCGTGGTCATAAAACATGGCTTCGTCGTCACCGCTGTCTTTGGCCGCTACCTGGGCGTTGAAGCGGGCGGCTTGCTCTTGCGCGTCGTTCAGCTCGCTGAAGCCGTTGCCAAACTCGCGGCCAGTGATGTACAGCTCAAAGCGTTCGGTGACTTCCGGGCGGCTGTCGTTGGCGCGCGCCAGCGGCGATATTTCAGTTGGGTGCTCCATGATGAAGGTGGGTTGCCAGAGCTTTTCTTCAACCGTTTCTTCAAAATACATGACTTGCAGGCTGGCGAGCGACCGGGTGCTCAGGCGGTCTTTTTGTTCATTAAAGCCGAGCTTTTTCAGCTTGTCAGTCAGCCACACGGCGTCGTCAACACCTGCATCCACTCCCAAAGCAGCATCGGTGTGTTTCAGAATCGCTTCACGAATCGTCAGGCGCTCAAAAGGCTGGCTCAAATCGACCGGTTTGTCTGCATAGCTCAAGCTGAGTGACCCGCAAATCTTTTGCGCCGCATCGCGAATCAGCGCCTCGGTAAACGTCATCAGGTCCTGGTAATTCCACCACGCGGCGTAGAACTCCATCATGGTGAATTCAGGGTTGTGACGAACGCTGATGCCTTCGTTGCGGTAGCTGCGGTTGATCTCAAACACCCGCTCAAAGCCGCCCACAATCAGCCGCTTCAAATACAGCTCGGGCGCAATGCGCAAAAACATTTCCTGGTCGAGTGCGTTGTGGTGCGTCTTGAAAGGTTTGGCGTTGGCGCCACCGGGAATAGGGTGCAGCATGGGCGTTTCAACTTCCAGAAACTCATGCGCCACCATGAACTCACGAATACCGCTGACCGCCTTGCTGCGTGCCATGAAGCGCTTGCGCGCTGATTCATCGGTGATCAGGTCAACATAGCGCTGGCGGTACTTGACCTCCTGGTCGGCCATGCCATGAAACTTGTCGGGCAGGGGGCGCAGGCTTTTGGTGACGAGGCGGATGGCTGTGGCGTGAATCGACAGCTCGCCGGTTTTGGTTTTGAACAGCGTGCCCGTCGCCCACACAATGTCGCCCAGATCCCAATGCTTGAAGGCGTTGTGAACGTCTTCGCCCACGCCTTCGTTGTTGATATAGACCTGAATACGGCCGCCCGATGGCCCAAACGATGCGTCTTGCAGCGTGGCAAAACTGGCCTTGCCCATCACGCGCTTGAGCATCATGCGGCCTGCCACGCTGACGGTCACAGCCAGCGGCTCCAGCTCCTCTTTGGTCTTGCTGTCGTACTGCGCAAACAGCGCTTCGGCACGGTGCTCGGGTTTGATGTCGTTGGGGAAGGCGACCCCTAGAGCACGCAGGGCAGTCAGCTTGCCCTGCCGCTCGACCATTAGCTGGTTATCGTCTTGGAGGGCGGCAGCTGGTGCGGGGGAAGGCGTCATTGGGGAGGTCATGAGGGCGGTCGGTTGTGCAATAAACCTCTGATTTTAAGTTTTTACCGCGCTGCCCCGTTCAATCGCTGCCTTTAGTGCTCGTTTAAGCCTTGATAATCCATGCCATGTACTTGCGCGCTGGCGTTTTTTCACTCGGTTTGCTGCTGCTGAGCCGCGCGTTAGGCCTGCTGCGTGAATCTGCGCAAGCCGCGGCATTTGGCAGCACCGGCATGGGCGATGCGGTGATTGTGATGTTCACGCTGCCCGACCTGCTGGTGGGCATGCTGGTCAGTGGGGCTTTGTCTTATGTGCTGCTGCCGGTTTGGGCGCAGCAAAGCCCGGCCGTACAAGCTGCGGGCCAGAAAAAAATAGCTTATGTGCTGGTTGTTGGGGGCTTGGCGCTTGGCGCGCTGGTCTGGCTGTTCAGACACTCAGTGGTGCAGGCGCTGGCACCGGGGCTTGTTGGCGACATGAAAGCAGCCAGCGCTGATGCACTTGGCTGGAGCGCTGTGGTGCTGCCCCTGGCCATGCTGGCGGCGCTGTGGGTGACGCGGCTGCAACATGAGCGTGATTTTGTCGGCATGTATGCCGGTAATCTGATGGTTAATCTGGTGCTGGTAGCGGGCCTGTTAGTGGCGGCTAAAACGGTCACAGATGCTAATGGCGTGCATGTGCTGACCTTGCTTGGCGTTTGCCTGGTGATGGCCATGCTGGCACGACTGGCCTGGCTGGCCTGGCGTTTGCCTTCGGCTCCTGCGTCTGTTGCCACAACGCAGCCCACCGACTTGCCTGCTGCCAGTGTCTGGCTGTGGGCGGCGCTGTCGTCTGGCTTGCTGCTGGCGTTCCCGTTGGTGGCGCGCAGTTTGGCATCCAGCTCGGGCGAGGGAGCTTTGGCCAGTTTTAACTACGCCTGGAAATTGATTGAATTGCCGCTGGTGCTGGCGGTGCAGCTGGTGGCCAGTCTGGCTTTTCCGGCAATTACCCGTACCCAGGCAGGTACGCCAGAGCGGCAACAGGCTGTCAGCTTGGCGTTTTTGATTGCCTGGGCTTTGGCCTGCGCCGCTGTGGCGGTTGTGGCCTCGTTTTCGCTGCCCATCGCCAACCTGCTGTTTGGCTGGGGCCGCATGAGCGCAGCTAATCTGGCGGTGATTGCGCAGTGGAGCGCCATTGGTATCTGGTCGCTCCTGCCGCAGGCGCTGATGGCCGTACTGCTGACTGTGATGGCCACTCATGGGCGCATGCATGCGGCGGTTTGGGTCTATGCGGTGGGGCTGACCCTATTGCTGTTGGCTGGCTGGCTGGGTGGCTTTCATGGCCAAAGTGTGGGTGCAAGCGTGATGAGGCTGCTGAATGCGGTGTTTGCCGGCATGGCTGTGGTGCTGATGGTGCTTGAACGCGGCAGTATCAAGCGGGCCTTTCCTTATCTGGCATGCTTGGCACCGTTACTTACCAGCGCAGCGCTGATTTTGCTCAAGCCCTGGTTTGCGGGCTTGAACGTGGCCTTGACGCTTGTTTGCTGCGCAGTCTATGGCCTGCTGGTGACGGGCAGCGCTGTGCTGGCAAGCCCTGTGCTGCGCGGCTTGCTGCATGAAAAATTCAATCGAAAATCTCTTCCAGCCTTGTCATAAAACCATGTCCGAAATTACTCATTTTCTTTTTCACCATGATTGACCTGCTGACCATCACCAACCTGCCTGAGCTGGCTGCCAGGTGCGACAAGATGCCCGGCATGCGGGTTTTTGTTGACCTGGAGCGCAATGGCAAAGCGGCACGCCAGCAGGGGCATGACACCTTCATCAGCACCCACAGCATGGACGATGTGGGCCGCATCAGGGCTGTACTCAAGCACGCCAAATTGATGGTGCGCGTCAACCCTTATCAGGCTAGTAACCCGGCTGCCAGCAAAACCGAGGTAGACGAAGTCCTGGCCCAAGGCGCTGACCTGATCATGCTGCCCATGTTTACCCACGCGGCCGAAGTGCGGGCTTTTTCTGAAATAGTCTCTGGCCGCGCGCCCATCGTGCTTTTACTGGAAACAGCGGGTGCCTTGAATTCACTGGATGAATGGCTCGGCATCCCCGGAATTATTGAGGTTTTCGTGGGGTTGAACGATTTGCATTTGTCGCTCGGCTGCCGTTTTATGTTTGAGCCCGTGCTGATGGGCCATGTAGACCGTGTGGCTGTCGCTGCAAAGGCGCGTGGCCTGCGCTTTGGCTTTGGTGGTATTGCGCGTATGGATGAAGGCGTGCTGCCTGGCCATGCCGTGCTGGCCGAGCACATGCGGCTGGATTCAGGTGCGGTGATTTTGTCGCGTACTTTTAACCGGGCCGATACGCATGCAGGTGAAAAATCTTTTGAGCAAGCTGTTGCTGCGCTGCGCACAGCGGAGCTTGAGCTGAGCTTGAGAAGCCCTGAGCGTGTTGAAAAAGACAGGCTACGCACCCACGGACTGATTGCAGGGCTGGCCGAGGCAGCCAAAGCCGCTGCATGAAGCGCCTGACAGACATCATGTTGAGTCTGATGGCGCTGGCGCTGCTGGCCCCGGTGCTGCTGCTGGCTGCGCTGGCGGTTGTACTTGACAGCGGTTTGCCGGTACTTTTTACCCAAACCCGTGTGGGACTGGGTGGGCGTGAGTTTGGCATGTTCAAGTTCAGAAGCATGGTTAAAAATGCGGCATCCACCGGGCCGTATTTCACCCAGGCGAATGATGCACGTATCACGCGGGTAGGCCAGTTCATCAGGCGTACCAGCATTGACGAATTGCCCCAAATCATCAATGTGTTGCTGGGCGACATGAGCCTGGTTGGCCCTCGGCCAGACGTACCTGCACAGCAGTCTTTGTATGCCCCCGAGGACTGGGCACAACGCTGTAGCGTTCGGCCCGGCATTACTGGGCTGGCCCAGGTCAAGGGCCGTTCGGCCGTGACCTTTGAGCAGCGCTTGGCACTTGATCTGGACTACGCGAACAACATGTCCTGGTGGCGCGATATCCAGATCATGTGGTGGACGGTTTGCCAACTGAAAGGCAAGCAGGCGAATTGAGGACTTTTGTCACGCCGTTCAGGGCACGATCATCATTGCCGCCCTTTATAATTCTTTGGCTATATTGCTTCGTTAACTGATGCTAAAAAGCTTAAAAATACGTGAATCAACGACAAGATTTCTCCATCTTGGCGCCATCCATTGCTGATGCGCCTGTAGGCTATAACGTCCACACGGCATCTGACATGCAGGCCATGCTGGACGTGATGGGCTTGCAGTCTGTGGAGCAGCTGTTTGAAGACATCCCCGCCTCGGTGCGCCTGCGCCGCGCGCTTGACTTGCCGCCAGCGCTGAGTGAATGGCAGCTGATGCGCGACGTGCGCGCCATGGCCGACATGAATGCCAGCACCTTGACCCATGCCAGCTTTCTGGGGGGTGGTGCGTATGAGCATTACATTCCGGCGGTGGTTGATGCCATCGTTTCGCGTGGCGAATTTTTAACCGCTTACACACCTTATCAGCCTGAAATGAGCCAAGGGCTGTTGCAGGCCCTGTTTGAATTTCAAACCCTTGTCGGTAAATTGCTTGGGCGTGAATGTGTGAATTGCTCGGTGTATGACGGCGCTACCGCGCTGGCCGAAGCCTGCTGGATGATGTGCTCGGCCAACGGCAAACGCCGGGTGGTGGTGGCGCAAACGGTTTGGCCTGAATACCAAGAGGTACTTAGCACCTATTTGTTGCCGCGTGGCGTGACGGTGGATTATGTGTTGCAAGACCCGGTGACGGGGCTCGTGGATGTTGCCGCCATGACAGCAAAGCTTGGTGGTCATGATGTTGCTGGCGTGGTTCTGCAAAGCCCCAACGCCTTGGGCGTGGTTGAAGACGTGGCGGCGATGTCTGGCATATGCAAACAGCGCGGCGTACTGCTGACCGTTTGCGTCAACCCCCTGCTTTGCGGCTGGTTGGAAGCGCCGGGCCAATTGGGTGCCGACATTGTGGCGTGCGAAGGTCAGCCTTTGGGCTTGCCACTGTCTGCGGGCGGCCCCTACATCGGCATCATCGCCTGCGCCAAGCCGCTGGAGCGCTACCTGCCCGGCAGGCTCGTGGGGCGTGTGCATGACCTCAATGGCAAGCTGGGTTACGCGCTGGTCAAGGAAGACCGCGAGCAGCACGTGGCGCGTGACAAAGCCACCAGCCATATTTGCTCTAACCAGGCGCTCAATGCCATTCGTGTGGCTGTCTACCTGGCCTGTCTGGGTGAACGCAACTTCATACAGATCGCCGAGGCCAATGCTGCCAATGCCGTGATGCTGCGAGATTTGTTGCTTGCTTTACCCGGCGTCAAGCTGCTGCGAACGGGGGTGCATTTCAACGAGTTTGCGATTGAGTTGCCAATCCCTGCGACTGAGTTTTGCGCTCGCATGAAGCGACTTGGTATTTTTGCAGGTGTGCCTTTGGCTGAATCGCTGGTAGGGCACAAACAAGGTTTGTTGATTGCCGTGACCGAGATTAAAAGTGCGGCCGATTTGCAAGCCTACGCAAAGCACGCGCTGGCATGCTTGAAGGGCGATTGACATGGCCGCCACCTCGCCTTCCCAAATGATCACGGACCTGCATCGCCCCGGTGCAGCGAGCGATGTTTTTGCTTCGTCAAACATGCAGCCGAATGCTGTGCGGCCTACATTTGCACGCGGCAGACAGTTTATTGGTTTGCCTGAGGTAAGTGAAGTTGATGTAGTGCGCCATTTCACGCGCCTGAGCCAGGAGTCGCATGGTGTTGACAACGGGCCGTACCCGCTGGGTTCGTGCACCATGAAGTACAACCCCAAGCGAAACGACGCGTTGGCGCGCTTGCCAGGCTTTGAAAACGCGCACCCCCTGCAAGACACCGACACGCTGGGCGGCGTATGGGAAATGTACGAACGCCTGCAAACCATGGTGTGTGAAATTACCGGCATGGACGCGTGTTGCCTGGCCCCGGCTGCAGGTGCGCATGGCGAGCTGGCCGGGCTCTTGGTCATACGTGCGCATTTTGCAGGTTTAAACAATCGGCGACCCATCGTGCTGGTGCCTGACTCTGCGCACGGTACCAACCCGGCATCGGCCGCCATGGCGGGCTTTGACTGCCGCATTGTTCCGTCAGACCTCAAAGGGCGGGTTGACCTGGTGGCGCTCAAAAGCATGCTGACACCCGATGTCGCGGCTTTCATGCTGACCAACCCGTCTACGCTAGGTTTGTTTGAAGACCAGATTGTCGAGATTGCCGACGCAGTGCATGCCAACGGGTCACTGCTGTACTACGACGGCGCCAACCTGAACGCCTTGATGGGCATCGTGCGGCCGGGCGACATGGGTTTTGATGTGGTGCATGTCAACGTGCATAAAACGTTTTCAACACCGCACGGTGGCGGCGGGCCGGGCGCTGGCCCGGTGGCCGTCAAGGCGGCGCTGGCAGCGTATCTGCCCAGCCCTGTGGTCGTTCGTAAAGACGGTGTGGCGCAGCCAGATGCGGATCGCCCCCTGTCCATCGGCAAGATGAAAAGCTTTCATGGCCATGTGGGTGTGTTGCTGCGTGCCTATGGCTATTTGCGCACCATGGGCGGCGTGGGTCTGCGTCAGGCGTCTACCCATGCGGTGCTGAATGCCAACTACTTGCAGCACCGCTTGAGCCATATGCTGCCACCTGTCTACAACCAGTTTTGCAAACACGAAACTTTGTTGTCGGGTGAAAAGCTCAACACGTCGGCCCGGCAATTTGCTAAGCGTCTGATTGACTACGGCATTCATCCACCTACATTGGTAGGGGCGGGTTGTGTGTACTTTCCGGGTGACCTCAAATCAGCCATGTTGATTGAGCCCACCGAAACTGAAACAAAAGCCAGCCTGGACTACCAGGTGGCGATTTTCCAGTTGGTGTTTGATGAAGACACGAACGATGAAGCGCTGGTCGAGAGCGCGCCCATCAGCCGCAAAATTGCCCGAATTGATTTAAAGAATTGAAGGATTCGCCATGTGTGGAATAGTCGGCGTTGTCAACGCCAAGAGCGTCACCAAAGACGATGTCTGGAAGATGATCGAATGCATCAAGTACCGGGGTGTTGACGAGCAGGACGTGGAGCAATTGGGCCGCGCAGTGCTCGGCCATGCGCGCCTGGCAGTGGTGGACCCTGAAAACGGCATGCAGCCCATGTGCAGTACAGACGGTAAGGTGTGGGTGGTTTTTAATGGCGAAATTTTCAACTTTATTGAACTGCGCGAGCAGCTCAAGGCCAAGGGCTACAAGTTCAAGTCACGCTGCGACACCGAAGTGCTGGTGCACCTGTGGATAGAGAAGGGCGAGAAGATGCTCGACGACTTGGTCGGCATGTTTGCGTTTTTTATCTGGGACCAGCGCACCGAGACGGGCATGCTGGCGCGCGACCGTCAGGGCATCAAGCCCTGCTTTTATGCCGAATACGACGGCGGTCTGGCTTTTGCCAGCGAGATGAAGGCCATTCTTGCCCTGCCAAAGTTTGAACGCAAGGTCAATGATGCGGCTTTGGGCCATATGTTCTCGTTCAATTACTGCCCACCGCCAGAAACCTGCTTCGAAGGCATTCGCCATCTGCCACCTGGTACCTTCATGCGTTACGGCAACGGGCGCTTTTCAGAGCCACAGCGCTACTGGGAATGGCCGCTCAGTGGTGAGCGCGTTGATGCCAGCCAAGAAGAGCTGGAACGCGCCATTGACGAAGCCATCAAGCTGCAAATGCGTTTTGATGTGGATGGCGGCTTGTTTTTAAGCGGCGGTGTGGACTCGTCCGTCATTGCTTCCCGCCTGGTGCCGCAGTGGAACCGTCCGCAGCTCGATGCGATTGGCCTGCGGATTGAAGACAAGGGCTTTTCAGAATTCACCTATGCCCAACGCGTGGCATCAGAGCTCAATATCAACCTGACTGCGCTCGACATCACCCCTGCCAACATTCCTGAAATTGCGCAATCTGTGGTGCGCCATGCCGAGCAGCCGCATGGCGACTTCTCGTTCTTTTTGTTTTACCTGCTGTCTCGCCAGGCGCACAAGCAGGGCAAGATTGTCATGTTCACTGGCGATGGGCCTGACGAAGTGATGCTGGGTTTCAGGCACAACGAGCAGTTTTTCTCTGGCATGACGCGCGCCAATTTTTCCATGCGCAGCTACTTCGATTTGATCAGCTACACCACTGAAAAAGACCGTCAGCGCATCATGAGCCCCGCGTTTCTGCCGCATACACAGCGCGCCATGGACAAGTTTTTGGACATCGTGCAACCGTTTGCTGACCTGGAACCGATGGAGCAGATTGCAGCCTACGAATTAAATTCATTGATGCCGGGCAACAATTCGGTCAAGGGTGACCGCATGGGTGCCTGCTTTTCAATTGAAGGCCGTGCGCCGTTTCTGGATCACCGCGTCAGCGAGATGTTTGCCAGGTTGCCGATTACCTCCAAGTTTAAAAATGGGATTGGCAAGCACTTTTTAAAAGAAGCTGCCACACGCTACTTTGACCATGACTTTGTCTTTCGTCCCAAAACCATGCCCACTTTGCCGATTGGCGAGTGGATCAAAGGCCCACTGTTCCAGTGGGCGCGTGATGTGCTGGCGCTGCCCGATGGTGGCCGGTTTGACCGCAATGAATTACAAGTCATGCTGGAAGAACACCGCAGCGGCCTGCACAACCACACCAAACAATTGCGCACCCTCTTGATGACCAAACTGTGGCTGCAAGAATTCTTCCCGCAACAATAAAAATCAGAAAAAATCAGAGGTAATGGCACATGACTGAATTCGATTACTACCTGGCCCAGTTCGTAGACATTCATGGTCGGCCCAAGGCCAAGCTGGTGCCAGCCAAGCACAAAGAAATGATCTTCGGCGCGGGTGCTGGTTTTGCCGGATTCGCCATCGCGGGCATGGGCATGGGACCGCATGGTCAGGAGTTCATGGCCATTGGTGACCGCAAGGATGTCCGCCCTGTGCCCTGGATACCCGGTACCGCAGTAGTGACCTGCGACGGCCATGTCCAAGGCAAGCCGCATGCGCTTGACTCGCGAGTCATCGCTAAAAAAGCCCTGACGGATTTTCGCGAGCTGACAGGTCTGGAATTCTTTTCAGGACTGGAGCCAGAATTTTTCCTCCTGCGCAAGGATGAGACCGGCGGCTACGTCGTCGCCACCGACTCCGAATCCCTCGACAAGCCTTGCTACGATTTTCGCCACCTGTCCTCCATCTCCGCATTCCTGATGGAGTTGCGCGCAGCACTCGACATGGCCGACATTGATGTCTACCAGATTGACCACGAAGACGCGAACGGCCAGTTCGAGATGAACTTCACATACGCCGATGGCTTGCGTACCGCCGACAACCTGACCTATTTCAAAATGGCAGCCCAGGCGATTGCCAAAAAACACGGCATGCTCTGTTCCTTCATGCCTAAGCCCTTCATTGAGCGCTCCGGTAGTGGTCTGCACATGCACATGTCGGCAGGCAAAAAATTTGGCGACAACGCATTTGAAGATTTGACTGACAAGCGCGGCCTGGGCCTGAGCACCATGGCTTACCACTTTCTTGGCGGACTGATGGCGCATGCCTGTGGCCTGACGGCGATTGCCGCGCCATGCGTCAATTCATACAAGCGTCTGGTCTCACGCGGCTCTCGTTCGGGCGCTACCTGGGCGCCGATCAACATTGCTTATGGCAACAACAACCGTACCGCGTTTGTACGCGGCCCCGGTGGCCGGCTTGAGCTGCGTGTGCCTGATGCATCTGCCAATCCTTACCTGCTGACCGCGGCCATCATCCATGCCGGGCTGGACGGTATCCGCCGCAAACTGGCCCCCGGCGAGCCCTGCAACGACAACCTGTACCAGCTCAGCCTGGCCGAGCTCAAGTCGCGCGGTATTGCGCGTTTGCCTGCATCCCTGACGGAATCTCTGGATGCGCTGGAGGCCGATGAGGCGCTCTGCAAGGGGCTGGGTGAAGCCTTTGTGGCTGAGTTTTCGCAGGTCAAGCGGGCCGAGGTGGATGAGCTTCAATTGCAGGTGTCGCCTGCGGAATTTCGCAAATACGTTGATTTTTTCTGAGTGATCTCTGCTTCTGATTTTGCTCGCGATCTGACCTCGCAGCGCGTGCAAATTTACGTGAGGCTGTCCCGCCCGTGAAAAAAGTTCTTTTTGTGACCTACGGTAGCGGCCATGTTCGCATGGTGGTGCCTGTCGCCAAAGCGCTGGCGCAGTCAGGTTTGGCTCAGCCGCTGGTGCTGGCACTGACGACGGCCGCCCCTGTTGTGCGTGAGGCAGGACTTGAGCTGTTGCAGTTTAAAAAATTTCTTCGGGATGGCGACCGTGCCGATGCAGATGCCGTGGCGCATGGGCAGCGCCTGATGCGTGCCATGCCGGGTCCGGTGGTTGACCCCGAAGAAACTGCCGCTTACCTTGGGTTGTCTTATCAAGAACTGGAACTTAGGGTGGGTTCAGAGGAGGCAGAGCGTCAGTACCAGTTGGACGGCCGTCAGGCATTTTTACCTGTGGCGACTTTGAAGCGTATCGTCGAACAAGTCGCTCCAGCACTGGTGGTGGCCACCAACTCTCCTCGTGCCGAGCGAGCAGCCATCATGGCTGCCCGCTCATCAGGCCTGCCTTCGGTCTGTCTGGTTGATCTTTTTTGTTTGGATGAAGTTAAATGGATTGGTGCGCCAGACTACGCCGACAAGGTATGTGTTCTCAATGAGTCGGTGAAGCACTTTCTTTTGTCTGCCGGGCGAGACGATTCTCAAGTGGTGGTGACGGGTAACCCCGCTTTTGATGATCTGGCCAACCCGATGCACGTCGCTGCGGGTGCCCGTTTGCGCCAACAACGTCGCTGGGGCAGTAAACATGTGCTGCTTTGGCCGACGCAGGTTGAACCGGCCTTGCATCCTTTCAACGGTACACCCGGGGATGTTGATCTGCCAGAACGCGCTCTCAAGCAGCTCATTGACTGGGTTCTGGCTAGGCGCGATTGCATTTTGTGCATACGTCCCCGTGCTGGCCTTGCGCCTATGGTGTTGCCAGACGACCCGCGCATTGTCGTCACGGGGCAAGATGTCGGATTGCCCGCGCTTTTGCAGGCGGTTGATCTGGTGGTCACCCTGAATTCAACGGTGGGCCTGGAAGGGCATCTGGCTGGAGCCCGGCTGGTACAGATTTTGGGCTCGGTTTTCGACAATGCCATGCCTTTGAAGCGTTACGGTATAGCAGATGAAGCGGTAGCGCTGGAGGGCCTTGCTGCTGCGCTTGACCGTTGCATAAACCTGGCGCGCAACCCGCCAAACCAGCTTCAAAAGAATGCGACAGCTAAGGTGCTGGAAGTTATTCGTGGATTCTTATAATCTGTGTCATGCGGTCTGAGCACGCAACCACCCAGCAGTTGATTCATTTTCAAACATCCCCTACTCATGTCACTTATTAAAAACCCAGCTTCGATTGACTTGGGACTATTCTCGGCAAATGACGACGATGTGCAGGTTAAATATGGCTTGCCAAGATACGTGCATTTTTGCAAGCAATGCGTGATTTCAAACCAAAGGCCCAATTCTGCTGTTGAGTACGAGCACACCAAGGCCAGCAAAAAGGCAACCATTGCTTTTGATGAAGAGAGTGTTTGTGATGCATGCCGTTTCGCAGAGCAAAAGCATGGCACCATCAACTGGAAAGACCGGGAAGACCAACTGGCAGCACTCTGCGACAAGTTTCGCAGCACCTCCGGTTATGACTGCCTGTTGCCTGGCTCGGGTGGAAAAGACAGTTTTTATGCGTCGCATGTGCTGAAGACCCGCTTCAACATGCACCCCTTGACAGTGACTTGGGCGCCGCATATTTACACCGATTGGGGTCGCAAAAACTTTGATTCATGGCTGCACGCGGGGTTTGACAATTACCTCATGACGCCCAATGGCCGTGTGCATCGCTTGCTCACCCGGCTGGCTGTTGACAATCTTTTCCATCCGTTTCAGGCCTTCATGTTTGGCCAGAAATCTCTTGCTCCCAAGATGGCGATACTGCACGACATTCCGTTTGTCGTATATGGCGAAAATGAAGCCGAGTACGGCAACCCTATCGGCGATACCAACACGGCAAAACGTGATTGGTCTTACTTCACCTCGTCAGACAAATCAAAAATCCATCTCGGTGGAACGCCCATCAACAGTCTGTACAACGACTTCGGACTGGAGGAGCATGATTTGCTGCCTTATCTGCCAGCTGACCCGGTGCAAATTGAAAAAAAGCAGATTGAGGTTCACTACCTTGGCTACTACCTGAAGTGGCATCCGCAAAGCTGCTATTACTACGCGGTTGAGCATGGCGGTTTTGAAGCTTCGCCAGAGCGCACGCCAGGAACGTACAGCAAGTACAACAGCATTGATGACCGGATTGATGACTTTCATTACTACACCACTTTCACAAAGTTTGGCATAGGCAGGGCCACTTACGATGCCGCACAGGAGATCCGCTCACGCGATATCAGCCGTGATGAAGGCGTGGCACTGGTCAAGCGATACGACGGTGAATTTCCCGAGCGCTTTGCGGATGAAATTTTTCGCTATTTGAGTATCTCTGCCAAAGAATTCCCCGTGGCGCACAAGATGTTTGAAAGCCCTGTCATGGACAGGGATTACTTCATGCGCCTGGCTGACAGCTTTCGTTCCCCCCATCTCTGGAAGCGTGAAGCAGACCAGTGGAAGCTCAGGCATTCCGTGTTTGACGCGGCCTGATAGAAGCCACGAATGGCTGGCTTACGCATTATTCCCAGGCTGGATGTCAAAGGCGACAACCTGATCAAGGGTATTCGCCTGGAAGGTTTGCGTGTGGTGGGTGATCCACATGCGTTTGCGCTGCGTTACTACGCGCAAGGTGCAGACGAAATCATCTTCATGGATATTGTGGCCAGTCTTTACCAGCGCAACAACCTCACCAGCATCATTGCCAGAGCCGCAGATCAAATCTACATTCCCATCACGGTAGGGGGAGGTATCCGCTCCCTGAGTGACGTACACACGATGCTCAGGTCGGGTGCTGACAAAGTGGCCATCAACACCGCAGCCATTGCCCGGCCAGAGCTGATATCAGAAGTTTCCAACCGCTTTGGCTCGCAGTGCATGGTGCTGTCAGTTGAGGCCAAACGCACGGGCCCAAAAACCTGGGAAGCCTATACAGACAATGGCCGTGAACATACCGGACTGGATGTGATTGAGTGGATTGAGCGGGCTGTCAAACTGGGTGCGGGTGAAGTGCTGCTGACCGCGGTGGACCAGGAGGGCACCCGCAAAGGCCTGGACATAGAACTGATGCGCGCTGTCAATGCCAGGGTGTCTGTGCCGGTGATCGCCAGCGGCGGTTTTGGTGACCCACTGGATTTGAAGCGGGCCAGTGACGTAGGCACATCTGCTGTTGCGATTGCCGATGCATTGCACTGGCAGCGCACCACTGTTGACGAGATCAAGTTGCAAGCCAGACAGCAGGGCCTGGAGGTACGCTTGTGACAGGGCTGAAATCTCAAGCTGTGACTGTTATTGACTACGGGATCGGCAATCTTCTGAATGTTGTTCGCGCTTTCCAGCACTGTGGTGCTGAGGTAACTGTGGTGGACAACGCGGCCCAAGTAGCAGACCTGCCAGACAGGCTGGTGTTGCCAGGCGTGGGTGCCTTTGCCGATGGCATGCTTGAGCTGAAGGCGCGGGGTTTTGATGATCTGGTCAAGCGTTTTGCAATGACTGAGCGACCTTTTTTGGGTATTTGTGTGGGGGCGCAAATGCTCTTTGATGTGGGCGAAGAGTTTGGCGATCATGCCGGTCTGGGCTTGATTTCCGGACGCGTCATGCCCGTCCCTTCGGTGGATTTATCTGGGCATGCGCACCGTATTCCGCATATTGGCTGGAGTGCCCTTCATAAGCCTGAGAATCGCAGTTCATGGAAACACACCATCCTGGATCGCATTGAGCCATTAGAGCCCATGTATTTTGTTCATTCATTCGCCCCAGTACCGACCTATGAAGAACACCGTTTGGCAGATACCTATTACAACGGTGTGCGTATTTGCGCAGCTGTTGCCCGAGGGTCAATTTACGGCTGCCAGTTTCACCCGGAGCGTAGCGCGCAACATGGTCTGGACATTCTTACTGCATTTTTGGCGCTTTGAATGTTTAGTTTGTAGTTGCTGCGAAATAAAGAGATGAATACAAAGCAGGTCCCGTCATGAACATCATTACCATTTGCGCCCGTGGTGGATCTGCTGGCGTACCTGGCAAAAATATTCGCCCACTATGCGGCAAGCCTCTGATTGGCTGGACGATTGAGCAGGCGCTTGCATCAAAAGTAGCCGATGAGGTGTTTGTATCTACCGACAGCGAAGACATCGCGCGTGTTGCCCGCAGCTTTGGCGCGCAAGTCCCCTTTCTGCGCCCGGCCGAGCTGGCCACATCAACGGCGGGCAAGCTGCCAGTGATTCAGCATCTGGTGGAATGGGTTGAAGCCCAGCATGGCCCGGTTAATGCCATTGTTGACCTGGACCCGACTTCTCCGCTGCGCGATATTGCTGACATTCAGGCCTGTTTTTCGATGCTGGACGCGGATACGGATGTGGTAATTACCGGCTATGAAGCAGATAAAAATCCCTACTTCAACATGGTTGAACTGAAAGCCAATGGTTTTTACGAGCGTGTTTGCTTGCCTGCCAGCGAAGTGCTGGGTCGCCAATCTGCCCCCAAGGTTTTTGCCATGAATGCATCCATTTATGTTTGGCACCGCCACAGCCTGTCATCATCACTTTGGAACACGCCCAAAATCAGGTTGCATGTGATGCCGCGTGAGCGCTCTGTTGATATTGATCACGAGATTGATTTCGACATGGTGGCGTTACTGATGAAAAAGAAAGGTCTTTCATGAGTGATGTGATGGATAAAAAAGATGCCTTCTCGCTTGACGGCAAAGTTGTGGTGCTTTCCGGTGCTGCGGGCATCATAGGCACGCAGGTTGTCAGGTCTTTTGTTGAAGCGGGTGCGCGCGTCTTTGCCATTGACCGCGATGCAGGTCTGCTTGCAGACCGCCTCGGCCCGGTGCATGAATCCCTGATCACTTGTGTGGCTGATGTTTCCAGGCGTGAATCTCTTGCGGCGGCGAACGCCTTGCTCACATCGCGCTGGGGCGAAGCTGATGGTCTGCTCAACAACGCCGCCACAAAATCTGAAAATTTCTTTGAGCCGTTTGAAACCTTTCCGGTTGATGAGTGGAACGGGGTGATGTCGGTCAATTTGACCGGTGCCATGCTGTGTGCCCAGGTGTTTGGCAGCCCGATGGCAAAGCGTGGTCGCGGCAGCATCGTCAACACCTTGTCCATTTACGGCATCGTGGCCCCAGACCAGCGCATTTATGAGGGTTCTGAATACCTGGGCCGTGCCATCAATACACCTGCCATTTATGCGGCCAGCAAAGCTGGTTTATGGGGCCTGACCAAATACCTGGCTACCTATTGGGGGCACAAGGGTGTGCGTGTGAACGCTGTGACGCCAGGCGGCGTCTTCAGTGGGCAAAACGACACCTTTGTTGAAAACTACTCGCGCCGCACGCCGTTAGGGCGCATGGCTCAAACCGACGACATGGCCAATGCCATGCGTTACCTGACCAGTGACGCCGCAAAATACATCACCGGGCACAACCTGGTGGTTGACGGTGGGTGGACGGCATGGTAAGTAGTAGCTCTGTTTTTGTCATTGCTGAAGCCGGTGTTAACCATAACGGTGACATCGCTATGGCTTTGCAGCTGTGTGATGCCGCTAAAAAAGCCGGTGCCGATGCCGTCAAGTTCCAGACTTTTCGCGCTGAAGACCTGGTGGTGCGCGGTGCACCTACTGCCGAATATCAGGCACGCCAGACGGGCGAGCAAGATCAATTTGCAATGCTGGAGCGGCTGGAGTTGTCTGATGTACAGCACCTAAAAATCAAAGCACATTGCGACGCGATTGGTATTGAGTTTTTTTCCACGCCTTTTTCAGTTATTGCGGTAGACATGCTGGTCAAGCTGGGCGTCAAACGGCTGAAACTTTCATCGGGCGAGTTGACGCACCGCGCTCTGGTCGAACATGCGGCAGCCACCCAATTGCCTTTGCTCATGTCTACCGGTATGGGGACGATGGACGAGATCATTGAGGCTGTGGCTTGGGCAAGTGCCGCGCGAGGGCACCTGCGTGACGTTGTTGTGATGCACTGCACGTCTGCCTACCCGGCACCTGATAAAACGCTGAACCTGCTGGCCATGCAAAGCATGGCGCGCGATTTGAATGTCGCCATTGGTTATTCTGACCACAGCTTGGGCATTGAAGCGCCATTGGCCGCAGTTGCACTGGGTGCCAGCGTGATTGAAAAACATTTGACACTTGACCGGCATCTGCCTGGGCCTGATCACAGCGCATCGCTGGAGCCTGATGAATTTACGCGCATGGTGGCGGGTATCCGGCGTGTCAGCGCCATGCTGGGTGATGGTGTCAAAGCGCCTTTGCCAGAAGAGCTGGACACCGCGCGCGTTGCCAGGCGCAGCGTTGTGGCGGCGGTTGATATTGCAGCGGGCGATGTGATCACCGCGCGCATGCTGATGTGCCGTCGCCCTGCAACCGGTATAGCGCCGCGCGATTTGCAGCGCGTCATTGGCCAGGTGGCACGCGTGAGCTTCGCTGCGGGCTCAGTGCTGCAGTGGGACCAACTGATTGAACGGCCCGCAGTATGAGCGTCTCTGGCAGCCCTCTCCGTAAAATAATTTACCTCAGTGGCACGCGTGCCGACTTTGGCCTGATGAAGTCCACACTACAGCTGCTGGCCCCGATGGCCGACCTCCGTGTTGCTGTGACTGGCATGCACCTTGAACCCGGTTTTGGCCACACCATTGACGATATTCGGTCTGCTGGCTTGCGCATCTGCGGAGAGGTAGCGATTGATGTTAAGACCCGCACGCCAGAAAGCATGTCTGCCGGGGTGGGTGAATGCCTGATAGGCATGACGGCACTTTTGCAACGCGAGCGGCCGGATATGTTGATGGTATTGGGTGACCGTGGGGAAATGCTGGCAGGCGCGATTGCGGCTTTGCATCTGGGCATTGTCTGTGTGCATATTCACGGCGGTGAACGCTCAGGTACGGTCGATGAACCTGTTCGCCATGCCATCAGCAAGCTCAGCCACTACCACCTGGTGGCAACTGAAGAGTCGCGTGAGCGGTTGATCCGGATGGGTGAATTGCCAAACCGGATATATGTCACTGGCGCTCCTGGCCTGGATGGTCTTGTTGAGGGTGCCAGTCTTTCATTGGGCGACTGCAAGAATGTTTTGAAATTGCCGCAGACGCAGGCTTTCATGTTGGTTGTTTTCCATCCGGTGGTCCAGCAGGCGATGGATGCTTATACGCAAACCGTTCAGATTCTTGGTGCGCTGCAGAAAATCGGTTTGCCTGTCGTGTGGCTGGAGCCCAATTCTGATGCCGGTTCTGCCGATATTCTTCGTGCATTGACCGAGCTGGGCTTGCCTGGAGGCTCACACCGCATCAGGCACATGGACAGAGCCCTGTTCAGCGCCGCCATGAAACACTGCGCAGTGATGGTTGGAAACTCATCGGCAGGCATTATTGAGGCGGCTTCTTTGGGTACGCCCGTCGTCAATGTGGGCGACAGGCAGAAGCTGCGCGAGAGAAACGCCAATGTGAATGACGTTGCTACCGATATTGTTTCAATTCATCTGGCGATCGAGAATGCGTTGTTGGCTGGAAAAGTGCCGTGTGACAATAGGTATGGTGATGGTCACGCTGGGCCGCGAATTGCCAGTTATTTGACAACTTTGTCTCTGGACCGCACCGTGCTTGACAAGTGCAATACCTACTGAATAAAAACCTGCTTTCAAAACCTGCACTGACCCAGACCATGCATTCATCCAAGCCCCTTCGCAGCCCGGCACCACTGATCGTATTCGGTGCAGGTGGCCACGGCAGGGTGGTGGCCGAGGCCGCGATGCTCGAAGACCGTTGGCACAGCATCCATGCGTCGGCCCGCAGTTTACCTGCTGGTCAAAGTGAGCTTTTACCCGGCATCAATTTGCTGGACGCTGCTGCTGCGCTGGCGCTCAATCCAGCAATTCACATCGCTATCGGCAACAACATGGCGCGGGAAAAAGAAGCCAGCGCCTGGGGGCATGAACGCATGGCGACGGTGGTTCATCCTTTAGCCAGCGTTTCACAATTCAGTAGCATCGCTTCAGGGTGCTTTGTTGCTGCAAGCGCAGTTGTGGGGCCGATGGCAGTCGTTGGCAAATGCGTCATCATTAACCACGGCGCAGTGGTTGACCACGATGTTGAAGTCGGCGAATTTTCACACATTGCACCCAACGCCAGTCTGGGTGGGCACGCCAAGCTCGGTCAGCGCGTCCTGATTGGCAGTGGGGCTGTGGTACTCCCGTCCATCATGATTGGTGATGATGTGATGGTTGGTGCGGGCTCTGTGGTGAATGCAAATCTCCGGGAGCCCGGAACTTACGCCGGTATTCCGGCAAGAAAAATCCCATGAGCCCCACCGAGCTTGAATTGCTGTGCGTCAAGCCAGCCATGACTTTGCGTGATGCGTTATTGCGCATGGAGCAGGTGTCTCGCGGCATTTTGCTGGTGCTTGACGATGCGGGAAAATTGGCTCGCACGTTGACGGATGGTGACTTGCGCCGGGCCATTTTGAAAGGCGCCAGCGACATTACTTTGTTAGGTGCGCTGCCAGTGGCAAGTCCGATTACCGCCAGCGAAGAGGCCGACGCCGCCGATGTGCTGCGCCTGATGGACGCGCATCAAATTGACCACTTGCCCGTTATTGATGCGGCTGCCAAACCAGTAGACGTGATCTTTCGCCGTGAGTTGTCGCAGCGTATCTGGTTGTCGTCGCCGCACTTGGGCGATGAAGAAACCGCTTTCGTTGAAGAGGCCTTTAAAACCAACTGGATTGCACCGCTCGGGCCACACGTCAATGCTTTTGAAACCGAGCTGGCAAGTCATGTCGGTGTGGGTTATGCAGCCGCCGTCAGCTCGGGTACAGCGGCCATTCATTTAGGTCTTTTGCTTTTGGGTGTCAAACCTGGCGATTCGGTTTTTTGCTCATCACTGACTTTTGTTGGAAGTTGCAACCCGATTCTTTATTGCGGTGCCCGGCCTGTTTTCATTGACTCGGAGCCGTCCACCTGGAACATGTCGCCCACCGCTCTTGAGCAGGCGTTTGAATGGGCAAAACGCGACAACCGTCTGCCAGCTTGCGTCATTCTTGTGAATCTTTACGGCCAAAGTGCCGACATGGACGCGCTGCTTCCTATTTGTGAGCGTTATGGCGTCCCTGTGCTTGAAGACGCTGCAGAGTCTCTGGGTGCCAGCTACAAGGGCAAAGCCAGCGGTGCCTTTGGCCGGGTTGCCGTGTACTCTTTTAACGGCAACATGATCATCACCACTTCGGGTGGCGGTATGTTGATTGCGGATGACCCAGACTTGGCGGTTCGTGCGCGCAAGCTGGCCACGCAAGCGCGTGAGCCTGCTGCCCACTACGAGCATGTTGAAGTGGGTTTTAACTATCGGATGAGCAATGTGCTGGCCGGCATTGGCAGGGGCCAATTGCGAGTTTTGAAGCAGCGCGTGGTGCAGCGCAGGCGTGTGTTTGAACGCTATAAGGAAGCTTTTGCCGACCTGCCGCAAATACAATGGATGCCCGAGCCTGACGGTTACCACTCAACCCGCTGGTTGACCTGCTTTACCTTGAGCGGGCCAGATGCCAGCCAGAAATGCCGTCAAGTCATGAAGGCGCTGGAGCGCCACCTGATTGAAGCCAGGCCCGTATGGAAACCCATGCACTTACAGCCTTTATTTAAGGGCGCACCTTACTTTGCACATGCGTCTGGCATGGATGTCTCTGCCCATCTTTTTCAGGCAGGTATTTGTTTGCCATCAGGCTCCAATTTGAGCGAGGCAGAGCAAGACCGGGTGATCGGTCATCTGCGTCATGCATTAACTATGGGTGAGGAGCGTCATGCGTTTGCGTAAAGAGGTTTTGTTATTTTGGGCCATCGACATCGCGCTGGTGTGCCTGGCCTGGTGGGCTGCATTCTGGCTGCGGTTTAACTTTGAAATTCCTGATGATTTTGTGGTGATGGCGCTGAGCAGCACCCGCTGGATGCTGCCTTGTTTTATCGTCGGGTTAGCCATTGCCAGGGTCTATCGGCAGGTGTGGCGCTATATCGGCCTGCCGGAGCTGCGCCAACTGGGCTGGGGGGTGCTGATCGCCGGAGCGTTGTCGGCCACACTCATATTGATGCTGCGCGTGCCATTTTTCCCGCGCTCGGTATTGATCCTCCACCCCTTGCTTGTGTTGGTCATGCTGGGGGCAGTGCGTGCTGGCTGGCGCACGCTGACTGAGCACAATGCGCCAAGTGACAGTTCAAAGCCATTGTTGATTGTGGGTTCGCTCAAAGATGCTGCTGATGCCTTGCGCGCGCTCAAGGGGTCAACCCAGTGGCATTGCGTGGGCATTGCCTCACCCTTGGCGGCAGAGCAGGGCACTTATCTGAACCAGATCCCTGTGTTGGGCTTGCCCAATGCAGTGGTTGATATTTCAAAATCTACTGGCGCAACAACGGCTTTGATCGCCAGCCCACCCGGTTCTGACGACCGCCGTGACGTACTGCTGCAATCTACCCAGGCCGGGCTGACGCTGTTGACCATGCCGCGCCCCGACGAATGGCTGCGCAATGATGGCAGTAGCCCACGCAAGATTGAGCTGGAAGATTTGTTGGGCAGGCAGGCCGTCGAGTTGAATGTGCAGGGCCTAGCGTCGCTGTTTTCAGGGCAAACCGTGTTTGTGTCAGGTGCTGGTGGTTCGATTGGCTCTGAGCTGTGCCGCCAGATTGCCCGCCTGGGCGTGGCCCGGCTGGTGTGTGTTGATTCGTCAGAAATCGCTGTTTACAAACTTGAGCAAGAGCTGCAAGAGGCTCACCCGCAAATGCAGGGTCTGTATTACACCGCCAATGTGCGTGAGCTGGACAGGCTGCGCGCCATTGCCATGCAGTACAAGCCGTCTGTCTTCTTTCATGCAGCCGCCTACAAGCATGTGCCTCTGATGGAATCACACAACGAAATTGAAGCGATTCGTACCAACATTTTGGGCACGCTCCACGCGGCGCGCATTGCTGGAGAGTGCGGCGCGCAAAAGTTTGTATTGATCTCGACCGACAAAGCCGTTAACCCGACCAACATCATGGGCGCGACCAAGCGCATGGCTGAGCTGGTGGTACAAAGCGTGGCGCTTGAGCACCCCGCCACATCGTACGTGTCAGTGCGCTTTGGCAATGTGCTGGGCTCCAGCGGTTCGGTGGTGCCGCTCTTCACCGAGCAAATCGCCAAAGGCGGGCCCATTACTGTGACGCACCCCGACATCGTGCGCTACTTCATGACGATTCCTGAAGCCGCCCGCCTGGTGTTGCAGGCTGGCCTGATGGGCTCTACAGGCCAGATTTATGTGCTGGACATGGGCGAGCCGATGAAGATTGCTGACCTGGCACGCATGATGGTGCGCCTGTCGGGCAAGACCGAGCAGGAAATCCCGCTGTCATACACAGGCCTGCGCCCCGGTGAAAAGCTGTTTGAAGAGCTGCTGGCCGACGACGAAACCACCGAGCCAACGCCGCACCCCAAGCTGCGCGTGGCAAAAACATCGGGCCAGCAAGCAGTGGCAATTAACGGTGTGATTCAGTGGATTGACGCTGCTGGCCCAGCGCCTACCAGCCGCGATGTACGGGCCTGGCTATGTGGGCACTTGCCGGAATACAAAGCCCAGCATTAAAGCGTAAAACTAAAGGGCGATGCCGGTGCGTTCCAGGATATCGCTGATCAGTTCCAGCCGCACCAGCGGGTTGTCCAGTTCCATCAGGCGTTGCTTCAGCTCTAGCGGCAGCGGCAACAGTTCACACCAGCGATTCGCCACCCAGCCGCAGTCGTCCAGCTGATAGGGCGGCGTCAAAGGCATCTGGTCATCGGGGATGCTGCGCTGCTGCAGGCTTTTGATCAGCTTGCCCAGTGCATTGGCGCAGGGTTTCAAATCGTCTGGCACGTTAACAGCCATGTCGTTATCAATCCGCTCCACATCGGCAATCCACAAGCCGTGTTTGAGCTTTTCGCGGTTGCTGATCTTGAAGCGCTGCGCTCCTACGCATCGGATCACCATCAAACCTGGTTGCGGTGATGAAAACTCGGTGATGGTGGCCAGCGTACCGGTGGCGCAAAACTCTTCCTTTGCAAACCCATCGCCAGTTGGCTTGCCCGTCTCGGGTCTGCGCACTTCAGAACCAGCCGTCAGCGACACCACGCCAAACGGCGCACCGTTTTTGTGGCATTTGCCAATCATGTCGAGGTAGCGCACCTCAAAAATCCGCAGGGGCAACAAACCGCCGGGGTAAAGCACGCTGCCCAAGGGAAAGAGCGGAAGGCTGGACAGCTTGAGCGTGTCAGACATGAAGAAAGTGCCTCTAAAAGAGCTTTAAAACAGTTTTGAGCAGTAGAAGCAATAAAAAGTGCCCGAAAACGCTAAAAAAGGCCAATTTCAGATATGTTTTAGGCCTTTGGCCCAATAGATTCGGGCGCAAGCAGCTACTAAATAAATAGCACTCAGTTTGGCCGAATTTGGATTAAGCCACCGCATCTGCAGGCAGCTTTTGCAACATCGCCAGGGTTGACGCAATGGTTTTGCGCAGCTCACGGCGGTCACAGATAAAGTCCACCGCGCCTTTGGTCTGCAAAAACTCGGCACGCTGAAAGCCTTCAGGCAAAGTCACCCGCACGGTCGATTCAATCACTCGTGGCCCGGCAAAGCCAATCAGCGCCTTGGGCTCGGCTATCACCACATCGCCCACAAATGCAAAACCCGCCGACACGCCGCCCATGGTCGGGTCGGTCAGCACACTGATGTACGGCAGGCCCTTTTTGGCCAGGCGGGTCAGCGACGCATTGGTTTTAGCCATTTGCATCAGCGACAGCAGGCCCTCTTGCATACGCGCGCCACCCGTAGCGGTAAAGCAGATAAACGGCACTTTCTGTTCAATCGCGGCATGCACGCCGCGCACAAAACGCTCACCCACCACGCTGCCCATGCTGCCGCCCATAAAGTCAAACTCAAAGCACGCTGCCACGACACCTATGCTGTGTACCGACCCGCCCATCACGATCAGCGCGTCGGTCTCGCCAGTGTTTTCAAGTGCTTCTTTTAACCGCTCCGGGTACTTGCGGCTGTCCTTGAATTTCAGCGCATCCACCGGTAATACTTCTTGCCCCAACTCATAGCGTCCTTCGGGGTCTAAAAAAGCATCCAGCCGCGCCCGCGCGCCAATGCGGTGGTGGTGGCTGCACTGCGGGCAGACATTCTGGTTTTTCTCCAGGTCAGTCTTGTAAAGCACCGCCTCGCAGCTCGGGCATTTGATCCACAGGCCCTCGGGCACACTGCGGCGCTCGGTTGGGTCGGTGGGGGTTATTTTTGGGGGGAGGAGTTTTTCTAGCCAAGACATGGGTTTGTCCTTGAATTTATTGAACTGAAGGCTTGCGCTCAGCGTGTATCTTTTGACCTAGATTATGCGTTGATTCAAGCTATTTCCACTGCGCAACGCCCACCGCCCGCACTGCCAGCTGATACACCGATGTACACGCCGTTGCGTACAACGTGCGGCCATCTGCCCCACCAAAGGCGAAGTTGCAGGCCTTTTCAGGAAAGCGGATGCGCGCCACGCGCTGGCCGTCTGGCAAAAAGACATGAATGCCGCCTGGCCCGCAGCAGTACACATTGCCCTCCATGTCGATTTTCATGCCGTCGGGTACGCCTGGTTCGTCTCCTGGCGTCATGGCAAACAAGCGTCCGCGACTCACGCTGCCATTTGCCAAAACGTCGTAAACAAAGATTCGACGTCCTGGGCTGTCATTCACATACAGCAGCTTTTCATCCAGGCTAAAGCACAGGCCATTGGGTTGTTCCAGGTCAACATCGAGTCGTTGCAATTCACCGCCCGCCGGGTCAACGCGGTACACGCTGCTGTGCCCAAGTTGTGGCTCGCGCGGCACGCCGTGCGGCGCTCGCCGCCCAAAAATCGGGTCGGTGAAATAAACAGCGCCGTTGCTTTTCACCACAATATCGTTGGGGCTGTTCAGCTCCAGCCCCTGGTAGTGGCTGGCCAGCACGGTCAGGCTGCTGTCTGCCTCGGTGCGCACCACGCGGCTGCTGGCGTGCTCGCAGCTCAGCATGCGGCCTTGCAAATCCCAGGTGTTGCCGTTGGCCATACGGCTGGGGCGGCGATAGTCAGTCACGCCATGTTGGGCATCCCAACGGTGCTGGCAGTCGCCAATGATGTCGCTAAAGTACAGCGCCTGCTCAGGGCCGTGCCACAACGCGCCTTCGGTAAAAACAAAACCAGTGGCAATGCGTTCAATGGGCGCGTCAACATCCAGCAATCGCAGCGCCTGGTCATCAAAGATTTCAATGGTCATACGGCCTCATTCAGCTTTGATGTTGGCATCCCGCACCAGCTTGCCCAGGCGTGCGGTTTCTGTGGTGAGCAATGCGCCCAAAGCTTCTGGTGTGCCGGGTTGCGCTTCTGCGCCCAGCGCCAGCAGCCGCTCAGCTACTTCAGGCTCAGCCAATATGGCGCGTATTTCAGCGTTGAGCTTGTCGATGGCAGCGCGCGGTGTTTTGGCGGGGGCAAAAAATGCGTACCATTCTTCAAACACAAAGTTGGGCAGGCCAGACTCGACCACGGTAGGCGTGTCAGGCAAGGCGCGTGAGCGTTTTGGACCCGTCACAGCCAGCAGCCGCAGCTTGCCGCCCTGCACCAGTGGCGCCATGGTGGTGTAGCTGGTCAGCATGATTTGCGTTTCACCGCCGACCGCTGCATTCATGGCGGGCGCGCCGCCTTTGTAGTGAATGGGCGTGACGTTCACGCCCGCCATGGCATTGAGCTGTGCCACAGCCAAATGCCCTGGCGAGCCCGCGCCCGCAGTTGAGGCATTGAACTTGTCAGGCGCTGCACGTACCAGCGCCAGCAATTGCTGCACATTTTGCGCTGGCACGCCAGGGTGCACGGCCAGTGCATAAGTGCCCTTGGCCACCAGCGCTACGGGCATCAGGTCGCGCGACGGGTCAAACGGCATAGTGGGTATCAACGCAGGGTTCATGGCCAGGTTACTGGTAGCCAGCCCCAGTGTGTAGCCGTCTGGCGCTGCGCTTGCAACGGCTGCCATGCCAATGTTGCTGGCGGCGCCCGCGCGGTTGTCAACAACAAACGACTGGCCGAGCCGAGCCGTTAAACGCGTCGCCATCAACCGGCCCAACACATCTGTGCCGCCACCTGCTGGCCACGGCACGATGACACGGACGGGCTTGTTCGGGTAGTCTTGTGCGTTGGCGGCAGTGGGCGCAAAAGTTGCTGATACAGCCAAAAGTAAAGCGAAAAGAGTCGTGTGGTGCTGGCGTGTCGTCATGGTGTTGTGCCTTGCGTTAAAAAATCAGTTTAATGAAGCTGCGTTAATGCCGTAAAGTGCCATAAAGCGGGTTAGATTCCAAATAAATACCCGGTGATTGAAACAGTCACTGAGTCATGCCTTGCAACTCGACAAATTCGCTGCTGTCAGACATTCAAAACACAAGAATCTTTCATGCGTGAGCTTGCACAGCAAGCTCACGCCAAGGCCGAATGCGCGAAATAACTTTGCCCGCCGCATCTTCGGCGCATTTCACGTCGTAATTGCTTTGCAGGTTTAACCAGAACTGATGCGAGGTGTTAAAAAAACGCGCTAGTCGCAAGGCGGTGTCAGCGCTAATCCCGCGTCTTTCCCGCACAATTTCGTTGATGCGGGCTGGGGTCACATTCAATGCCCGCGCCAGGGCATTGCTTGACAATCCCAATGGCAGCATGAATTCTTCGCGTAGTTGTTCACCTGGGTGGATGGGAGGTAATTTTTTCATAGCTAATTCCTTCAGTGGTAATCAACAATCTCAACATTTTCAGGTCCACTAGTTGTCCAGACAAAGCACACGCGGAACTGATCATTGATGCGAATGCTGTGCTGCCCTTTTCTATTTCCGCTCAAGGCTTCCAATCGGTTGCCCGGTGGAGAACCAAGATCAGTGAGTTCGCCAGCAGCATCAAGCTGATCTAACTTTCGCCGCGCAACCGCTTCGATGTTCACCCAGCGAGCGACTCGTCTGCGCAGATGCAGAGCCGACGTGTCATTGTTTGCAAACGACTGGATCATCTTTGTATTGTATATCGGTCTTCGATATGGGTTGAGTCAATCTTAAAACAGATGACTTTTAGGGATTCTCTGAGCAGCTATGCAAAACACACCGCCTCAAGAATCCAGCGCCACCCGAATCTCTGCCATGAAGTCGTGCGCCACGCCCGCCACCTTGTCACGCGGCGCGTTTTCAATCAGCTGAATGATCTTGCTGCCAATCACCACTGCGTCGGCTACTTTGCCGACAGCTTTGGCTGTGGCGGCGTCGCGTATGCCAAAACCTACGCCGACCGGGATACTGACGTGTTGGCGGATACGGGGGAGCATGGATTCGACCGCTGCGGTGTCGAGGTTGCCTGCGCCTGTTACGCCTTTGAGGGACACGTAGTAGACGTAACCACTGGCTACTCTGGCGACCTGGGCCATGCGCTCGTCTGTACTGGTGGGTGCCAGCAAAAAGATCAGGTCCATGTTGTGGGCGCTTAAGGAGGCGGCGAAGGCTTCGCATTCTTCGGGCGGGTAATCGACGATCAGCATGCCGTCTACGCCTGCGGTTGATGCGTGTTTGATAAAGCTGCCCGCGCCGTTTTTAATCTCGTAGCGCTCGACCGGGTTGGCGTAGCCCATCAGCACCACGGGTGTCGTTTTGTCTTGCGTTCTGAAGGCCGTGACCATGTCCAGCACCTTGGCCAGGCCAATGCCAAGTGCCAGTGCCTTTTCACCTGCTTTTTGGATCACTGGGCCATCAGCGCTGGGGTCTGAAAAGGGGATGCCGAGTTCAATCACATCCGCCCCGGCTTTCACCATGCCGTGCATCAGGTCGGGTGTGACATCGGCATACGGAAAGCCGGCCATCACGTACGGAATCAGCGCAGTTTTGTTTTGCGCCTTGAGCTTTGAAAAGGTGGATTCAATGCGGCTCATTTTGCAAACCCAATCACTTGATCGTTGCCCTTGACAGACTGGCCCTTGCAGCTCGGCCGGCAATAAAAATCAGCGTTGCTCAAATCAGCCACCGTGCCAATGTCCTTGTCACCCCGACCGGAAAGGTTGACCAGAATCGACTGGTCAGCGCGCATGGTTTTGGCCAGCTTCATGGCGTAGGCCACGGCGTGCGCCGATTCAAGGGCGGGAATGATGCCTTCGGTGCGGCAGGTGTAGTGGAAGGCATCAAGCGCTTCCTTGTCTGTGATGCCGACATATTCAGCGCGGCCAATGTCTTTTAAAAACGCGTGCTCGGGGCCGACACCGGGGTAGTCCAGGCCTGCGCTGATGCTGTGCGTCTCGGTCACCTGACCGTCTTCGTCTTGCAGCACGTAGGTGCGGTTGCCATGCAGCACGCCGGGCAGGCCGCGCTGCAGCGATGCAGAATGTTTGCCGCTGTCCATGCCTTCGCCTGCGGCTTCAACGCCAATCAGGCGGGTGTTTTCAAAGGCGATGTACGGGTGAAAAATACCCATCGCGTTGCTGCCGCCGCCGACGCAGGCAATGACGGCATCTGGCTGCTTGCCCATGGTCATTTCGGGCATTTGCTCGATACATTCATTGCCGATCACGCTCTGAAAGTCCCGCACCATCATCGGGTAAGGGTGCGGCCCGGCCACGGTGCCGATGATGTAGAAGGTGTTGTCAACATTCGCCACCCAGTCGCGCATGGCTTCGTTCAGCGCGTCTTTCAGCGTCTTGCTGCCTGATTCGACAGGTACGACGGTCGCGCCCAGCAGTTTCATGCGGTACACATTCGGGCTTTGGCGTTTGACGTCTTCACTGCCCATGTAGACCACGCATTCAAGCCCGTACCTGGCGCAAATGGTGGCGGTGGCTACGCCGTGCTGGCCTGCACCGGTTTCAGCAATCACACGCGGTTTGCCCATGCGCTTGGCCAGCATGGCCTGGCCGATGGTGTTGTTGATTTTGTGCGCGCCGGTGTGGTTCAGGTCTTCGCGCTTGA